>NZ_JAMYUT010000043.1:0-42160 GCF_040323235.1 Mesorhizobium sp. M0051 | reverse complement strand
GCTAAACACGGGAGCTGCGCGGCGGACACGCCGACGTCACAGCTACCGCCACGCCATTTTTGCAGAACTTGACGCACACAACTGCCAAAACGCTTTACTACGGCGGCAGGGCGGGCATGGAGGTCACAATCGTCAAGGCATCCGGCATCGGCTCTTCGCATGCCAGGATACTGACCGGGCACACAAGGCGGAATGCAATCGCCTTCTGCCGCGACTATGTTGGCAAGGTGACCGAGGACTGCATTGCCAAGGAGTTGCAAACGCCTTTGCACCTCGAGATCACCGCTAACTGCCGGACCGGCAAATTCACCACCCTCTATGGTGCGAACATGCGGTTCCAGGGCCGCAACCCCGATGCGGACGCGACGACGGACTATTTGATATCGGACACCGACGACAATGTGGTGCTGGATGGCTCGGGTGCCTCGGGATACGACTACACTCTGGACCAGTTCAAAGCCCTGTGCCCCAATCGCGTGCGCTAGGACCATTCGCGAGGCATTGCGGCGTTGCCTGGCCCGCTAAAGCCTGAAGATTGGAGTGTGGCAGGCACAGCCATTTGTCGATACTCGTCA
This sequence comes from Mesorhizobium sp. M0051, assembly GCF_040323235.1. Taxonomy (NCBI): domain Bacteria; kingdom Pseudomonadati; phylum Pseudomonadota; class Alphaproteobacteria; order Hyphomicrobiales; family Phyllobacteriaceae; genus Mesorhizobium; species Mesorhizobium sp. M0051. Next base: position 41,585 of record NZ_JAMYUT010000043.1, on the reverse strand, counting down.
TCGCAGTTTGACGCCTCCGGGCGTGTCGTGAATGCAGCGGAGGCCAAAGAGCATGACCCTTACCAACCGGGACATCGTCGAATTGACCGCGTGGCGGCGCCAGTTGCACCAGCATCCGGAAATCTCGAACGAAGAGGAGAAGACGGCAAAAGAGGTCGTCGACTTCCTCGCCGATACCAGACCGGACAAGGTGCTGACCGGCTTGGGCGGCCACGGCGTCGCGGCCATATACGACAGCGGCAGAGCGGGGCCGACGGTGCTGTTCCGATCGGAGCTCGATGCCTTGCCGATCGAAGAACTTTCGGGCGTACCGCATTCGTCGCGCGTGCCTGGCAAGTCGCATATGTGCGGCCATGACGGACATACCGCGATCCTTGCATCCCTCGGCCGCCAGCTCGGGCGCGAGAGGCCGGCAAGCGGCCGCGTCGTGCTGATGTTCCAGCCGGCGGAAGAAACCGGCAATGGCGCGGCCGGCATCGTCGCCGATCCGCGCTTCGGCGAGATCGCGCCGGATTTCGCCCTCTCGCTGCACAACTTGCCCGGCGTGCCGTTCGGCGAAGTGCGGCTCAAAACCGGCGTGGTCAACTGCGCCTCACGCGGCATGCGCATCGTGCTGGAGGGCAAGACCGCGCATTCGTCGATGCCGGAGACCGGCGTCTCGCCGATGCTGGCGATCAGCCAGCTGATGCCGGCCCTGCCCGCGCTCGGGCGCGGGACCTTCGCCGATGACGACTTCTCCATGATCACCGTTACTCATGCCGCGATGGGCGAAGCCGTGTTCGGCATCGCGCCTGGTCATGCCGAGGTGTGGGCGACACTGCGGACCCGCCGCGACGAGCGTATGGCTGACCTGTGCGCCGCCGCCGAGGCGCTGGTCGCGAAGATTGCCGCCGAGCATCGCCTCGCTGCCCGGTGGGACTATCACGAAATCTTCGTCGCCAGCGTCAACGCGCAGGATGCGGTGGAGCACCTGCAACGCGCGCTCGGCGAAGAGGGCGTCGCGCACAGCGAAGAAGCGCTGCCGATGCGCGCCTCGGAAGATTTCGGCCTGTTCGGCCACAGCGCGTCATCGGCGATGTTCTTCCTCGGCGCAGGCGAGCGGCACCCGGCATTGCACAATCCAGACTATGACTTTCCCGACGAGCTGATCCCGATCGGCTCAAGGATTTTCATGCGCGCGGCACGCAATGTTCTGGGCTGACTCGATGTTGGAACAGCCTGACGCAGATGGACATCCGCAGCTGGCGAACGCAGCGTGCGCTAATGCCGCTTGAAGTACTGGACCTCACGCTCGTGCTTCTCGGCGGCCTCGCGCGATTTGAACGTACCGAGATTTCTGCGCTTGTGGGTTTTTGGATCGACCTTCCGGGAATAGAGTCGGAACTCCCCGGACTTCAGCTTGCGGATCATGGCAACCTCCTGTGCCAATATTGAATTCGTCAGGGCCACGCCGGTTCCGTCGGTCCATGCGGGCTGCGGCAGTGGCGAGAAGCGGTTGGCGACCTATGTCAGAGCGCGGGTGGAACGCGAGGACGGAAATCAGCCTTTAGATCGAAAGGAACACGCAGTGCCAAAGACGCCGAAGAACACGATTTGCCTCTGGTTCGACAAGGACGCCGAGGCTGCGGCTCGTTTCTACGCGGAGACCTTTCCAGACACCAAGGTGGGTGCCGTTCACCGTGCGCCGAGCGATTTTCCGTCCGGCAAGCAGGGCGATGTGCTGACGGTCGAATTCACCGTCGCCGGCATTCCCTGCATCGGACTGAACGGCGGCTCCGCGTTCAAGCAAAGCGAGGCCTTCTCGTTCCAGATCGCCACCGACGATCAGCAGGAAACCGACCGCTACTGGAATGCCATTGTCGGCAATGGCGGCCAGGAGAGTGCGTGCGGCTGGTGCAAGGACAAATGGGGCGTGTCCTGGCAAATCACGCCGCGCACACTGATCGAGGCGATGGCGGCCGGCGGCGACGAAGCCAAGCGCGCGTTCGATGCAATGATGGACATGAAGAAGATAGACGTCGCAGCGATCGACGCGGCCCGGCGCGGCTGAGGCTCTTTCACTGCCGAGTTTTATCTGACCTTGATGACGACCTTGCCCTTGGCACGTCCGCTTTCGACGTAAGCCAGAGCCTCGTTGGTCGCTTCGAAGGGAAATATCCGATCGACAACCGGGCGGATCGCTCCGGATTCGATGAGGGATGCAATCTTGCTCAACTGATCACCCTGCGCCCACATGAAAAGGAACGAGAACTTCACGCCGCGGCGTTTGGCTTTGGTCCGGATATCTCGGCTCAACAGGCGCAGTATCAGCCTCAGCACGGGGTTCAGTCCCTTTTCCCGGGCGAATTCGGGATCCGGCGGACCGGAGATGGAGATCAATTTCCCACCCGGTTTCAGCACATTCAGCGATTTTTCAAGCGTCTTTGCGTCCTGGCTGTTCAAGACGACGTCGTATCCCGACAGAACTTTCTCGAAATCATCTTTCTTGTAGTCGACGACAACGTCGGCCCCGAGCCCCCTGACCAGATCGGCGCTCGCCGCGCTCGCGGTTGTCGCGACGGTCGCGCTAAGATGCTTTGCCAATTGGATGGCGAATGTGCCCACGCCGCCGGAGCCCGCCTGGATGAAGACTTTCTGTCCCTTCCCTAGGTTTGCCCTTTCAATGAGCGCCTGCCAGGCGGTCAACCCCACCAGCGGGACCGAGGCCGCCTCTTCCATGCTGAGATTTTTGGGCTTCAGGCCGACGTCGGCTTCGTCCATGGCGATGAACTCGGCGAATGCACCGATCCGTCCATCGCGCGGCCGTGCATAGACATCGTCGCCAGGTTTGAACTTGCGGACTTTCGATCCCACGCGGACAACCCTACCGGCCACGTCATGGCCCAGGATAAAGGGCCTGCGATAGGGCAGGATGAGCTTGAACTCTCCGGTTCTGACCTTGGAATCGAGGAGGTTCACGGCCGCGGCGTGGACCTCGACCAGGACGTCATTGTCCCCAAGCACCGGCTCCGGCATCTCGGCCAGCCGCAGAATGCCCTTCTTGTTATATTTATCGACGACAAATGCCTTCATGACAGTGACTTTCTGAAGAAGTGTTTGTTGATGTTCCGGGACGAAAAACCGCCCTGAGAGAGGCGTCAGGCATCAAGCATCAAGGAAGGCCAGGGCCTTCAAGACGAAATCGGCGTGGTACTGGAAGACCCCGCCATGTCCCGCATCGGGATAGATCACCAGTTGCGCTCCAGGGATACGCCGGGCGAGATCGTGCGTGTTGCCGGTTGGCACCATCCTGTCGTGATCGCCGTTCGCAACCAAAGCAGGAATTCGGATGGCGCTCAGGTCCTGCGGCGCCTGCAGTCCGTAAGCCTTGATCGCCTTGAGCTGAGCGCGGAACGCGCTCAGCGATACCGGCTTGTCGCGATCGGCGTGGCGCTCCGTCAACCGCTGCAGGAAAGCTTTGGCGGCGCGGCGCCCATTCGCCGTCCTTGTGAAGAAGAGATAGTATTTCGGATCCCGAAGAGTAAGCGCCCCCTTGATCATGTCGACGATCGTCAACGGCGTCACCTTGTCGATGCCTTCGCCACCGGCCGGCCCGGTGCCGGCCAGGATGAGCTTGCGCACAAGCCTGGGCTCGCTCAGCACGATCTCCTGCGCCACGAAGCCGCCGAGCGAAAAGCCGAAGAGATCTACTTCTTCGAGCCCCAGCGCCCGGATAAAGGCGACCGCATCCCGTGCCATCTCGGCAACGCTTGACGGCGTTTTGCCGCCCGAAGCACCGATGCCCCTATTGTCGAAGGCAATCACCCACCGGGTCGCGGCGAGGCCATCGACGATGCGTGGATCGAAGTTGTCCAGTTGAGCAGCGAGATGGTTGAGCAGGATCACCGGTACGCCGGTCCTGGGGCCGAGCTCCCGGTAGACGAACGCCGTGCCGCCGACATCCACCGAACGCGTCGGCGTGTCCTGGAACGACGCCGGTGAGCGGGGCGACTGATTGAACCTATGCGTCGTGCTTGGCACCTCCGTCTTGTGGGGACTGGCCAATTGTGTCGTCGTTGCTAGGCGCATGTGCGTGAGATCCTCTATCTGACTGTTGTTCAGACCGGCAGGCGGAACTGCTTGCGCAGGCTCTTGTCGAATATCCCCGCAGGGGCAAAGCGGCGCAGGAGGCTGACCTGGCGCGCGGCTTTGCCGGCGGTATAGCGCCGTCGCGGATTGGCATCGGTCGCCGCCTTGACGACCACCTGGGCCACCACTTCCGGTCGATCGGCTACAGGCATCACATCGCGAAGGAGCGCTTCGAGCCCGGCTCGTGCCCGATCGTATTCTCTCAACAGGGAATCCGGCGCGATCCCGTTCTGGTCGAAGACGGTGCGGACAAATGCCGGTTCGATAACCGAGACGCGGATATTGAAGGCACGAACCTCGTGGTCGAGCGATTCCGAATAGCCCTCGAGCGCGTGCTTGACCGCCGAATAATAAGCCGAATACGGCGCCGGCACGAGGCCCAGCACCGAGCCGATGTTGATGATGCGTCCCTCGCCGCGCCGCCGCATCGACGGCAATACCGCATTGGTCATGCGGATGACGCCGAACAGATTGACGTCGAACAGGGCGGCCTGCACCTGTGCCACGGAGGATTCCTCGGCGCCTCCGAGCAGACCGACGCCAGCATTGTTGACCAGGAGGTCGATCCGGCCGGTCTGCGCGAGCACCGTTGAGACAAGTGCGGCGACGGCCTCACCGTCGGTCACGTCGCAAATCAGCATGGTTACCCCATCCGGGCCGTTGGCCTTGCGGCGGCTCGTTCCGAAGACGGTGAACCCTGCCCGCACCAGCGCCTCGGCACTGGCGCGGCCGATGCCCGAGGAGGCTCCGGTAACGATCGCGGTTTTTCCGGAATTCATATTCATTTCGTGCTCCAAACTCATGGGGGCTAGCTTTTTTGTGCCCATTGAATTACAGTCATACTATCAGATTATGACCATAATGCAATAGCAGAGAGGAATAGCAGCCATGCGTTACGAAAAGGGCCGGAAAGACGCGTCACGCAGCCGAATCATGGAGGTCGCCGCCGACCGTTTTCGCGGCGACGGCATAGCCGCGTCCGGACTTGCAACCATCATGAGCGACGCCGGGCTGACGAACGGCGCGTTTTATCCCCACTTCCAATCCAAGGCGGAGCTTGTCCGCGAAAGCATCGCGGCGGCCATGGAGCTTCAGGCACAGCAGCTGGCGGAAGCATTGGCCTCGGGTGGTCCGGAGATGGCCATAGAGACGTATCTGTCGGCCGAGCATCGGGACAACCCGGGAAAGGGCTGCGCGTCAGCCGCGCTGCTGCCGGAGCTGGCGCGTCAGCCACCTGAAACGCGCGACGCCTATACCGACCATTTGCTGGCTTTGGTGCGCCAATTGGGTGAGGCACTTCCGCGGGCCAAGGACCCGGAAGGCGTGGCGCTTGCTGTCTTTGCGACGGTCATCGGTGCGCTTCAAATGGCCCGCGCTGTCAAAGGAACCGAATTGTCCGATCGCATCCTCGCGGCAGGGAAAGACGCGGCGCGGACGCTGGTCCAGCCTCACATGGGCATGTAAAGGACATCCTCAAACGGATTGGATGCAACGCGCAAAGCTCCGCACAAGCTCAACCTTGTGCGATCTGCCGAAGTCGCGCAGCCGACGGCGACCCTAAAGGTCGAGAGCGACCGTCATGCCGCGGACTTCGGCCATTTCCAGCAACAGGTCCTGCAGTGTTTCGTCCAGCCCAGCACCGGTCAGCGTCAGAAGCTCCCTGATGCTCTCTCTCATCGATATGACGGCGGCACCTGTCTTCTCGGCGAGCAGCCGTCCGACGGCCGCTCGGATCAGGTCGTCCTGACCAAGCATTGTTTCACCTCCCAACGCCTCCCCCACCGGCAGTTCCGTGAATGGGTCGAAAATCGAGAATGGGCCTGTCGGCTCCTCCAGGATTTCGAAACGCTCCCATCCCAAACCTCCCCTGCACAAAAGCAGCTACCAGCCGATACTCCTAAAAGGTTCACTCCGCGATATCTTTTTCGCGTCTTGGTTGTAGCGAATGCCGGCAAGCTAGTCATGGCGTAGGACTGCACGATCAAAATCCCTGAGCGCTGTTCTAAATGCTGACGCGTCTCAACTTATTGGAAGACATGCGGAAAACGCAGGGATAGGAGCATGCCGTAGCGGTCGGCGAAGCCACTGACCGACCTTGCAGTCGCGATCTGGCGCGGATGACCGATATCGTCGAGCGATAGAGGAAGGCGGCCAGCGTCGAGGCCTAGCCTACTGCCTACTGCCTAGTGCCTACTTCCCGCAGTGATGATCGTTGATCTTGTTCAACGCATTCGCGTCTGGCCCGACGCGATGGTAGGAGCACGCGCCGGCCGCCGTCGTGAACAGCTGCTGATCATAGTAACGCGGGCCGCCGAACAAGATGTCGATGAGATCGCCTTCGGCGGGAACGTAGCGTTCGGAGTGGGCTCGGCGGTCGTAATGCCGGTCGCCAGCGAATGCCGGGGCACAGAGGCTTGAGCCCATTGCCACAGCGAGAGCTAGGATCGCAACGCATTTCGTGGTCATCGGCAACATCCTCCCGGCCATTCCGGAATCATACCATACATCCAAAATCGCCAGCCGGACAAAAGTTCCAACGAAGACCTCGATAGGTCTTGCCGAAGCAGGCCACCTCGCTCATCCATGGCGCGTGGAAATGTGGGACCAGTGATGACCGATGGAAGCCTTCATCTCGTCGAAGCGACGATCGGCCAATTGCGCCGCGCGCTCGACGACGGCACTGTCACCAGCGTCGAACTGGTCGGTGCGTATCTCAGGCGCATCGCGCATTTCGACCGCCACGGCATAACTCTCAACGCCGTCCCGGTGCTCAATCCAGCGATGTTCGAGGAGGCTGCCGCCTCCGACGAGCGGCGGCGCAAAGGTGCCGTGCTCGGGCCGCTCGACGGCATCCCCTACACCGCCAAGGACAGCTACAAGGTATCTGGCCTGACGGTGGCCGCCGGCTCGCCGGCCTTCGAGCATCTCGTCGCCAATGAGGACGCCTTCACCATCGCCCGGCTCAGGGCAGGCGGTGCCGTGCTGATCGGCCTCACCAACATGCCGCCAATGGCCAATGGCGGCATGCAGCGCGGCGTCTATGGCCGTGCCGAAAGCCCCTACAACGCCGACTTCCTTGCTGCGGCCTTCGCGTCGGGCTCATCCAATGGCTCCGGCACGGCGACGGCAGCCAGCTTCTGCGCCTTCGGGCTTGGCGAAGAGACCTGGTCGTCCGGCCGCGCGCCGGCGACCAACAACGCGCTGGTCGCCTACACGCCGTCGCGCGGCATCATTTCGGTGCGCGGCAACTGGCCGCTGGTACCGACTATGGATGTCGTGGTGCCGCACACGCGCAGTGTGCCTGACATGCTCGAACTGCTCGACGTGATCGTCGCCGACGACCCCGTGACCCAAGGCGATTTCTGGCGCGCGCAGCCCTGGATCATCTTGCCGAAAGGCTCCGACGTGCGGCCGCCACGCTATGCCGACCTCGCACTGGCGGGATCGTTGAAAGGCATGCGGCTCGGCGTGCCCAAAATGTATATCGGCCGCGACAGCGAAGCGGACAAGCCGATCGAAACCCGGGCCTCGGTGCTTGCATTGTGGGAGCAGGCGGCGGCCGATCTCACGCGGCTTGGCGCCGAAGTGGTGGAGGTCGATTTTCCGGTTGTCTCCAACTACGAACGCGACCGCCCCGGCTCACGCACTATGGTCGAGCGCTGGCTGGTGCCGCAAGATTTCGCCGAGCGCGAACTCTGGGATCTCTGCATCTGGGGCTGGGACGACTTTTTGCGCGCCAACGCCGATCCCGCCCTGCCCGATCTCGTTTCGGTCGATGGCCCCAAAATCTTCCCGCACCCGCCGGGCACACTGCCCGACCGCTACGAAGGCGGCTTTGACCTGGCCGAGTATGTCGAGCGGGCGCGAGCCGGCGTCACGCCTTTCGCGGAAATTCCAACGCTCGAAGAGGGCCTGAAGGGGCTGGAGACGACGAGACGGATCGATTTCGAGGACTGGCTGGATGCACTGGGCATCGACGCGGTGGTGCTGCCCGCCGCCGCCGATGTCGGCCCGTCCGACGCCGACGTCAACGATGCATCCGCCGCCATTGCCTGGCGCAACGGCACCTGGGTCGCCAACGGCAATCTGGTCTGGCGCCATTTCGGCATCCCGACCGTCACCGTGCCGATGGGAACGATGGCCGATATCGGCATGCCGGTCGGCCTGACCTTCGCCGGCAAGGCTTATGACGACGAGAGACTGCTGTGCATGGCCGGCGATTTTGAGCGCTCCACGCAGCGCCGCACCCGCCCGTCACGCACGCCAGAATTGGTCGACGATGTGTTTGCGGGCCGCCCCGACGCAGGGAGCAGCAAGGCGCCTTCACTCACAATAACGCTCGCCGCCGAGACGCGGCCTTCCGGCGATCAGGACGAGATCGTCGTCACGCTCGACCTGCCTAGTGACGTCCCTGAAACGGCCAGCGTGAAGGTACACGTCAATGGCGAGGCGGTCGCGCTGCGGCGAAGCGGGACACGCTTCAGCGGGCATGCCCTCGTCCCGGCCGCCGAGCATCGGCGGCTACACAGCGTCTGGCGCGGCTCGTATGGGTCGATCGTGACGGCCGTGGTGCTGTTGGAAGATGGGCGTAGCGCCGGCGCTTATGTGGTCACCGGCGGCATCGAATGAGCGGGGAAGAAACTCAGCATCCACGTCAAGTTCCTTCGCGCCCCCCTCTGTCCTGCCGGACATCTCCCCCACGGGTGGGGAGATTGGCAATTTCGATGCCGGCTCTCTCCCCGCTAGGTCGAAGATTGGCAAAGACCGCGGTGACGGCCAATCTCCCCCCTCGTGGGGGAGATGTCCGGCAGGACAGAGGGGGGCGCCATAGAGCACCAGTTTTGCCGCTCTGCGCCGCGTCGCTTCGCTCCTTGCTACGCCCTTGAGACTCAGCGGCTCTCGGCAAAAGCAATATCCCGGCGAATGGCGTCCCGCTTATCCTGTGACAGACCGGCAAGCAGGCCTTCGTCGAGATAGCCTGCCCAAATAAGACCCGCGAAGACATACAAAAGCTGAGAGTAGCGGTAGTCGAACATCCGGTCGATCTCCCGCCGCCGTTCACGCAAATAGTCTCGACCTCCCACATGTCGGCGGCGACTGTCGCGGCGTTGGCTTTGCTCTTGAATTCGGCCATCGTCCTTGCGAGCGCCACCTCAAGTGCCGCGTCGAAGGCGCGGCGTGCGATCTTCTTTTCGGATGACGACCAGCTTTCCCTGGAATCCATGATTTTCTCCGTCTTTCGATCATTCCATCGCAAAACGCCGCCAGACGGCCCTCTCAATCCGTCCTTATCCACACGCCCTTGGTATTAAGATATTCGTCGAGGTGCTCCGCCCCGCCCTCGCGGCCGTAGCCGCTCATCTTGTAGCCGCCGAAGGGCACTGCCGGGTCGATGGCGTGGTAGGTGTTGACCCAGACCGAGCCGGCGCGCAGGCGGTTGGCCAGTTGGTGCGCCTTGCCGAGGTCGCGGGTGAACACGCCGGCGCCCAGCCCATAGGGCGTGTCATTGCCGCGCCGCACCACTTCGTCCAGCGTGTCGAACGGCAGCGCCGAAATGACCGGGCCGAAGATCTCTTCGCGGGCGATGCGCATGTCATCGGTGACGCCGGAAAAGACGCTGGGCGTGATGAAGTTGCCCGCTCCAAGCACACCTTCGGTGATGCGCTTGCCGCCGGTGACCAGCCGCGCGCCTTGCCTTGTGCCATCCTCGATGAATCCAGCGACGCGTTCGAGTTGCTTGGGCGAAATCAGTGGCCCGATCTCGGTCTCGGGGTCGGCGCCGTCGCCGATCCTGAGTTTTTCCGCATAGGCCGAGACCCGCTCGACGAATTCGTCATGGATCGGCCGTTCGACGAACAGCCGTGAGCCGGCGATGCATATCTGGCCGGAATTGGCGAACACCGACATCGCCGCGATCGGCACGGCGCGCTCAAGATCGGCATCGGCGCAGACGATGACCGGCGACTTGCCGCCAAGCTCCAGCGAAACGCGCTTCATGTTGCCGGCCGAGGCGCGCAGGATGTTCTGGCCGGTCACTGTCGAGCCGGTAAAGACGATCTTGTCGACGTCCATATGGGCGGCGAGCGGCGCGCCGGCCTCGGCACCAGTGCCGGTGACGACATTGACGACGCCGGGCGGCACGCCGGCCTCCATCATCAGCGCGCCGATCAGCAGCGGTGTCAGCGGCGCTTCCTCGGAAGGTTTCAGCACGATGGTACAGCCGGTCGCCAGCGCCGGGCCGATCTTCCAGATCGAGGCGGCGGTCGGCGCATTCCACGGAATGATGGCGCCGACGACGCCTACCGGCTCCTTGCGCGTGTACGAGATGATCTCGCCCGGCAGCGAATTTCCGATCGTGTGGCCATGGATCGATGTCGCCATGCCGGCATAGAAGCGCAGCATGCCAAGCACGCGGTTCTTGTTGGCCAGCGTACGCACGATGGGCATGCCCATATCCGTGGTGTCCGAAAGCGCGATCTCCTCCCAATGGCGCTCCATCAGGTCGGCGATCTTGAGCAGCAGCACCTGGCGCTCATAAGGCTTGAACCGGCTCCACGGCCCGTCGAAGGCGCGCCGGGCCGCCGCCACCGCGAGGTCGATATCGCTGGGATCGGAGAGCGGCACGGTGCCGATCACGGCGCCCGTGGCGGGATTGCGCGTCTCGAAGGTCCGGCCGCTGAGCGCGTCGCACCAGGCGCCGTCGATCAGCATCTTGCGGTGCCGGCCATCGATGGGCGTGTGCAGCGGCAAATCTGCCACCGAGACCGTCATGCTCATGTCCTCATTTCCGCTGATCTATCGGGCGGCCCAGATAAGACCCCGCTCGACAATCAAGGCCATTTCCGGGACCGCGAACTCGTCGGCATTGTGTCCCAGAGCGCTGTAAAAAACCTTTCCAGCTCCATAGCGACGTTTCCAAACGACCGGCATGACGACGCCACCTATTCCCGGGAAATGCGCGTCGGTGAAAATGGTCGTCGCGAGCACATCGTTGCTCGGGTCGACATGCATGTAGTACTGCTCCGACCGGTAGGCGAAATCACCGATGCCTGATGTGATCGGGTCATCCGGCCTGGTGATAGCGACCCTATAGTCGATAATGTCGCCGGGATGCGCCACCCACTGGCCACCGGTCATGAACTGATAGTCGGGTTCGTTGCGAAAACTGTCGCCCATCGTGCCGTGAAAGCCGCCGAGCCCGCTGCCTCCGCGAACGGCAAGCGTCAGGTTCTGAAGTTCGGCTTTCTCGATCGTCGACATCGTGATCACCGGCACGATGAGATCGAAAGAGGCAAGCTCCGGATCGGCGAACATCGCGGTGCCCTGGCCGAGCGTGATGTCGAATCCGTTGCGCTCAAGCAGCGAGCTGATGATTTTGCCGCTGCGCTCCGGTGTGTGACCTTCCCAGCCGCCCCAGGCGATCAAAGCCTTCTTCGCCATGGTATATCTCCCTGAAATGATCCGTCTTGAGCGATCCGGTGTCAGCGCCAGCCCAGCGCCGGGGCAACATGGGTCAGGATCGCCTCGATGACATGCGCATTGTAGTCGACGCCGAGCTGGTTCGGAACGGTGAGCAGCAGCGTATCGGCCTCGGCGATCGCCTCGTCCTCAGCCAGTTCCTTGATCAGCACGTCCGGCTCGGCGGCGTAGCTGCGGCCGAAGATCGCCCTGGTGTTCTCCTCGATGAAGCCGATCTGGTCGCGGCTCTCATTGCCGCGTCCGAAATAGGCGCGGTCGCGATCGTCGACCAGCGCGAAGATGCTGCGGCTGACAGAGACGCGCGGTTCACGACTGTGGCCGGCAGCCTTCCAGGCCTCGCGGTAGATGCGGATCTGCTCGGCCTGCTGGACGTGGAACGGCTTGCCGCCCTCGTCGAATTTGAGCGTCGAGCTTTGCAGGTTCATGCCAAGCTTCGCCGCCCATTCCGACGTGGCGTTGGTCGCTGCACCCCACCAGATCCGCTCGCGCAAGCCCTCCGAATGCGGCTCAAGCCGCAGCAGGCCAGGCGGGTTGGGGAACATCGGCCGTGGATTGGGCCGTGCGAACCCCTCGCCGCGCAGAGTGTCGAGGAAGACCTCGGCGTGATGCCGCGCCATGTCGGCGTCGCTTTTGCCTTCCGGCGGCGCGTAGCCGAAATAGCGCCAGCCGTCGATCACCTGTTCCGGCGAGCCGCGGCTGATGCCGAGTTGCAGGCGGCCGCCGGCGATGATGTCGGCCGCGCCCGCATCCTCCGCCATGTAGAGCGGATTCTCGTAGCGCATGTCGATGACGGCGGTGCCGATCTCGATGCGGCTGGTCTTGGCGCCGACAGCCGCCAGCAGCGGGAACGGCGAAGCGAGCTGGCGGGCGAAATGATGCACGCGGAAATACGCTCCGTCCGCGCCAAGCTGCTCGGCCGCGACGGCAAGATCGATGGATTGCAAAAGGGCATCCGATGCCGAGCGCACCTGCGATTGCGACGAGGGCGTCCAGTGCCCAAACGACAGGAAACCGATTTTCTTCATAGCCATGCGATATAAGGATGCGCGGCAGGCTTCAATGCAAAAGAAGTTTTCCAGCGCCCGGATTAGGGCTCACGCATCGCCATTTTCGAAGGCACCGATGCCTTGTGCGATGAGGTTGGTCGCCATCACCAGCGAGACGATTGCCGCGGAATTGAACACGACCACCCACCATTTGCCGCCGGTCAGGAAGCCGTAGCCGTCGGCGACGGCCAGTCCCCAATCGGCCGACGGCGGCTGGATGCCGAGGCCCAGAAAACTCAGCGTCGCGATCGAAAAGAACGCGTAGCCCAGCCGGGTGACAAGTTCGATGAGGATCGTCTCCCTGATGTTGGGCAATATCTCCAGGAACATGATGGCAAGCGCGCCTTCGCCGCCAAGCCGGGCGGCGCTGACATAGTCGCGCTCCTTCTGCTCGCGCACGGCGGCGCGGACGGTGCGCGCCACCAGCGGCGCGTAAGCGATGCCGATCACCAGGATGACGGTCAGGTTCGACGGCCCGATCGCCACCAGCGTCATGGTGACGAGAACGATGAACGGAAAGGCCATCAGCGTATCGAGCAGCCGCGCACCGATGGCATCGGTGAGGTCATCGAAATAGCCGAGCACCAGGCCGATGATGCTGCCGGCCGCAACGCCGGCCAGCGTCGCCAACGGCGCAACCAGCAGGATGTCGCGCGATCCAACCACGATGCGCGACAGCACGTCGCGGCCGAGCTGATCGGTCCCGAACCAATGCAAGGCATCGGGCGGCGTCAGCGTCGCCAGAAAATCCTCGGCATAGGGATCGTAGGGAACGAAGAGATTGCCAAACAGCGCGCAGGCGACCCAGAACAGCAGCAGCAGCGTTCCAATCACGACCGATGGGGGCAGTCCGGAGAAAGCACTGCCGATCCTGCGCACCGCTGGCAAACCAACCACAGCGCGCCGCGACGGCGGAGATTCCGTCAGATCCGTCATGGCGAGGTCCGACGGCGCTGCCGCGGATCGAGCAACGCCAGCACGAGGTCTCCCACTGCCGCCGACAGCACGAAGGTTGCCGCCATCACCAGCACGCCCGCTTCAAGCATCGGAAAATCGCGTGCCTTGGCCGCGTTCAAAACCAGATTGCCAAGCCCCTGGATGCCGAACAACGCCTCGATCACCACCAGCCCGCCAAGCATGTATCCGGTCTGCGTCGCCAGCACCGCGATGGTCGGGGTCAACGCGTTGCGCAGCACGTGCCGAAGGATGATCTCGCGTCGATTCAAACCTTTCAGTACGGCGGTGCGTGTGTAGTCGGCGGCCATCGCCTCGATCACGCCTGCCCGCGTCATCCGGGCAATATAGCCGGCAAGATTGAGCACCAGCGGCAACGCCGGCAGGATCAGATAATAGCCATGCGTCCAGAAGCCCGCGCCATCCGGCGCAACGCCTGAGATCGGGAACCAGTTCAGCCACAGGCCGAAGACGATGAGCAGCATCAGGCCGGACACAAAATCAGGAACGATGCCAAAGGAGACGCCTGCCATCACGATTAGCCGGTCGATGAGGCGGCCGGCGTTGAGTCCGGCAACGACCCCGGCGCCCACGCCGAGTGGAACGAGAAAGATCAGAATAATGGCGGCAAGGGCCGCGGAACGCTTGAGGCTCTCCAGCACGAAGGGCGCCACAGGCCCGCGCATCGACAGTGAGGTGCCGAAGTCACCTGTAACCGCCTTGCTGAACCACAGCCAATACTGGACGACAACCGGCTGGTCGGCACCGAGCTGCTTGTTCAGCTCCGCCACCGCCTGCGCGTCGGCAAACGGCCCGAGCATTACGCGGCCGACATCGCCGGGCAGAACCTGCCCGGCGAAGAACACCAGGACACTGACCAGCCACAGCGTAAGGACGAGTGTGCCCACACGCGCTGACAGAATGCGGCCGGTCAGCATGTCGCGATCATGCCTGGACGAAGGAAACGCGATCGAGCAGCAGATGCGAGATCGCGGTGAAGCGCACGCCCTCGACCTTTGAGCTGACAATCCGGCTGTATTGCGAGAAGTAGCTGATGATCGCCGGCGTCTCGTCGAGCAAGAGGGTCTGGATCTTGCCGGCAACGAGGCGCTGCGCCTGCAGATCACGTGCCTTCGAGTAGTCGAGCAGCAGCGCATCATAGGCCGGGTTGTTGAAATGCGCCGCGTTCCAGGCTCCCGAGCTCTTCAGCGTGGCGTTGAGGAAGATATCGGGAGTGCCGCGATGGCCGTAGTCGGTGATGCCGAGCACCGAATCCAGCCAGGGCGAGCTGCCGAAAGTCGCCGAGCCGTAATAGGCGTCCTGTGGCAGGACATTGAGCTTGACGTCGATGCCGGCCTTTTTGGCGAAGTTCTGGATGATCACCGCGTAATCGGGAATGTCATAGGCGCGTTCGGTGGTCAGCGTCACCTCGAAGCCGTTCGGCACGCCCGCCTCGCCAAGCAGGCGCCTGGCCTCGGCGATGTCCTGCTTGCGCTGCGGCACCGACGGATCGGCCGAGGGGAAGATCGGCGCGAACGGCGTGTCATTGCCGACGATGGCGCGGCCCTTGAGCAGGCCCTTGACCACCGCCTCGCGGTCGATGGTAAGCGCCAGCGCGCGGCGGATGCGCTTGTCGGTGAACGGCGCCTGGTCGGTTCTGAGATGCACCTGGTCGTGCGAGCTTGCCTGCACGCTCAGCAGCTTGAAATTGGGATTGCCCTCGATCGCCAGTTCCAGACGTGTCGTGCTCGGGATGACGTCGAGCTGGCCGGCCTGTAGCGCCAACACCTGCGCCTGCTCGTCGTCGAAGAACTTGATCTCAACCCGGTCGGGCAGCGCCTTGTCGCCCCAGTAATCCTCATTGCGCACGAAGCTGGCGCCCTGCTTGGGACGGAAGGATTCGAGCTTGAACGGGCCGGTGCCGTTGAAAGTCTTCTCGAAATCGCCGGCATAGTCGGCCGGCAGGATGACGGCGTTGTAGACGTCGGAGGAGACATAGAAGGGGAAGTTGCTGTTCGGACCGTCGAGATCGAAAGCGACTGTCTGCTCGTCGACCAGCTTGGCACCACCCTTGGACAGGATGCCCTTGTAGGCCGACAAGGCAGACGAGCCGCTGGCCGGATCGACCAGCCGCTCGAAGCTCGCCACCACGTCTTTGGCGGTGACCGCACGGCCATCGTGGAATTTCACCCCTTTCCGCAATTTGAAGGTCCAGCGGCTGGCCGTCTCGTCGGCTTCCCAGGACAGGGCAAGCTTCGGCTGCAGCCCGTCCTTGGGGTCGTCGAGGATCAGATATTCGCCGACCTGGCTGATCACCCCGATACTGGCCGGATCGGTCACTGAAACCGGATCGATCGCCTTGGTCGGCTGGCCGAGCCCGACACGCACCGTGCCGCCTGCTGCGGCGGCAGCGCGCGCGCCTCCCAGCCCCTGCGAGGCGGCAAAGCCGGTCAGGCCAAGCAAAGCGGCATATTTCAGGAGATCGCGGCGCTTGAGAAAGCCGTCTTGATATTCGTCGACGGCGACATTCCAGATGTCTCCCGACAGATTGCGAAGTGCGTCGATATCCCTGTGTTTGGTCATGTTAAAACCCCTGCTCTGAAATGAAGATTGAAAGCTATGCGACGGGTTCGCCGTCGAGATGGATGCGGTCCACGGCCTGCGGATAGAAGGCGATGAGGCCCTTGATCTTAGGCATCTCCGCGATCGGATCGCGATAGCTCCAGGCGATGTCCGGGCGCACCGTTCCATCGCTCAGCAGACCGGACCAGTAGGAGGCGATGCCCTTGTAGGGACATCGCGTCGTTGTGACGGACGCCGTCAGCCGCTCCAGCCGGATGTCTTCCGCGGGCAGATAGAAGCGGGTCGGCAGATGCGTCTCGAACAGCAGCACCGGACGATGGCTGTCGGCGATCGGTTCGCCGTCGAACCAGACCTGCACATGGCTCGTGCTTTGCAGCACATCGATGCGCGCATAAGGGTCTCGCGCATGGACGAAGACCTCTTCGTCCTCCTCGAACCATTGGTCGACGGCCTTCCAGGTGAAGGCGATGCGGCCGGCGAGCGGTGCCAGGTTCTCATCCGGCGGCGAGATGAAGGCCCACGCTGCGTTGGCACTGCGCCTGTCGCCGCTGTCGATATCCCAATAGGCCGTCTCGCCACCCACTGGATGCGGTTCGCGATGCAGCGAAGGCTTCAGCACCGACGGGTCGACCGCTGACGGCGGGAAGAAATAGATCGGCAGGAAATGGTTGGAGCGCAGCACCAGCACGTTGCGGCTGTCGGCGATGGTGCGGCCACCGAATTTGACCCGCACGCGCTTGGGGCTGTGCAGAACGTTGACGAGCTGCGGAGCGGTCGCTTCACGAGGCTGCAATCTTGGGGCGACGGTCATGATCGTTCTCCCGGTCAGGACACGGCGCGCGCATTGTCGCGCTGCTCGGCGAAGCGGTTGGCGGGCCGCGCCAGGCCGAAGCGGTCGCGCAGCGTTCCCTGCGCGTATTCGCTCGGAAACACGCCGCGCCGTTGCAGCTCGGGCACCACCTGTTCGGCGAAGTTCACCCAGTCCTCCGGCAGCAGCGGGAACATCAGGTTGAAGCCGTCGGCGGCACCGGAAACGAACCAGTCTTCGAGTTGGTCGGCGATCTGTCTTGGCGTGCCCGCGACGGTCGGTACAGAACCGCTGTTGGCGAGCTTGCGGGCAATCTCTCGCAGGCTGAGATTCTGCTTCGCCCACTGCTTGACCCGGTTGAGCGACGTGCGCCCGCCATTGAAGGTGCTTTCGTCCGGCAGCGGCGGCAGCGGCCCGTCCGGCGGATAGACGGAGAGATCGATGCCGCTCCAGCTCGACAGCAGGTCGATGCCGACCTGGTCGGGCAGCAGGGTCTGGAGGTATTCCTGTCTTTCCCGGCCTTCCGCCTCGGAAGGGGCGACGATCGGCAGGATGCCGGGCAAGATTTTGAAGCTCTCCGGCCGCCTGCCGTGGCGGGCGAGACGCTCGTTGATGTCCTGGCGATATTTGATGCCATCCTCCTTGGTGCTGTAGGTGGCGAAGTGCGCATCGGCCTGCGCGGTGGCGAAGTTCTTGCCGTCCTCGGACGATCCGGCCTGGACGATCAGCGGATGGCCCTGCGGCGGCCGTGAGACGTTGAGCGGCCCGCGCACCTTGAAATGCTTGCCCTTGTGATCGATGGGATGGACCTTGTCGGGGTCGGCGAAATAGCCCGACGCCTTGTCGATCAGCAGCGCCTCGTCTTCCCAGCTGTCCCACAGCGCCTTGACGATATCGAGGAATTCGGCCGCGCGCTCATAGCGAAACGCATGCTCGATGTTGCCATCGCAGCCGAAATTGCGCGCCTCCTCATCCATCGCCGAGGTGACGACGTTCCACGATGCCCTGCCCTTGCTTATATGGTCGAGCGAGGCGAACATGCGCGCCACATTGTAGGGCTCGCTGTAGGAACTCGACGCCGTCGTGATCAGGCCGATATGGCTGGTCGCCCCGGCCAGCGCCGACAGCAGCGTCAGCGGTTCGAGGCGGGCATTGGCGTAGTGGGCGACACCGCTCTTGACCGAATCCCAGATCGACACGTGGTCGGCGACGAAGATGGTGTCGATCCTGGCCCGCTCGGCCGCCTGCACGAGATCGCGGTAGAACTCGAAGTCCAGCACCTCGCGGCCCGGCGCCCGCGGATGGCGCCACGACATCCGATGATCGCCCTGCGGGTTGAAGAAAAATGCGCTGAGGATCATGTGGGCTCGAGCCATGCCGGTCTCCTTCCAGATCTGCTCCGAGGGACGTCGCGCTGCTTCGGCAGACGGCGACAATCTCTCTTGAGCCCTGAAAGTTAGATTGCGCTCCGGCTTAATTCGAGTAACTTTATAGAGATAATGCATTGACAAAGTGGAAGCGATTGCCCTCGATCGCGACGCTGGAAGAAAGTGGTTTCAAGCCCCAATGTTCTCCTCGGTTCTGAACGTCGACCAGCTTTCCATCGCCTATGACGGGCGTAATGGGTCGCATCCCGCCGTCAGCGGCGTCTCGCTGCGCATAGCGGGAGGCGAAGCACTCGGCCTTGTCGGCGAGTCCGGATCGGGGAAAAGCTCGGTGGCGCTCGCCATCCTGCGCTATCTGCCGAGGAATGCCCGCGTCGCCGCGTCAGCGCTGGAGTTCCAGGGCCGCGAAATCCGTGACCTCTCCGCCGAGCAGTTGCGCCAGCTTAGGGGGGATCATATCGCCGCCGTCTACCAGCATCCGGGCGCGGCCCTCAACCCAAGCATGACGATCGGCCGCCAGGTCACCGAAACGATCATGCGGCATCGCCCGGTGGGCCATGACGAGGCGCGCGAGCGGGCTTCCGAACTGCTCGGGCGCGTTCGGGTGAGCCATCCGGGGCGGGTGCTGGGGCTCTATCCACACGAACTCTCCGGCGGCATGCAGCAGCGTGCCAACATCGCCATCGCCATTGCGCTCGACCCGTCGCTGCTGGTGCTGGACGAGCCGACGACGGCGCTCGACGCCAGCGTCCAATCCGAGATCATCGCCATCCTCTCCGACCTGCGCAAGGACCACAAAACCAGCATCCTGCTGATCAGCCACGACATCAACATGATCCGCCGCTCCTGCGACCGGGTGGCGGTGATGCAGTCGGGAAAGGTGGTCGAAAGCGGCGCCGCCGGCGATGTCTTCGACAATCCGTCTCACGCCTATACGAAGGCGCTCGTCGCTTCGATCCCGGCGCTCAATTACACCAAACGGAACGGAAGGCTGGCGGAGACGGACGGCCTGCCATCACACCCGGCGGTCCAGAATGAAGCCCCCAGCCCGCCAAAGGAACGCCGGATCGCGATTGCCTGCAAGGGCATCAGCCATGCCTTCGGCAGCCAGCCAGTGTTGCACGGCATCGATCTCGACATCGGCCAGGGCGAGACCTTCGGGCTGATCGGCGAGTCTGGTTCCGGCAAGTCGACCCTGGCACGGATCGTCACCGGCCTGCAGCCGCCCGACGCCGGGTCGGTCGAGCTGCTCGGCAGGACCGTCGCGCCGCGCGTCGAGAGAAGGAACCTTGCCGAACGCCGCGACGTGCAGATGGTCTTCCAGTCGCCGGATCGCACGCTCAACCCGCGCCAGCGGATCGGCAGGATCCTCGGCCGCCCGCTGCGCCGGCTCGCTGGCCTGCGCAGCGGTGAGGTCAAAGCCCGCGTCCGCGACTTGCTGCAATCGGTTCGCCTTGCCGGCGCCACAGCCGAGCAGAAGTCGCGATCACTATCCGGCGGCCAGCGGCAGCGCGCGGCCATCGCGCGGGCCTTCGCCGGCGTGCCGAAAGTCGTCGTGCTCGATGAACCCACCTCCGCCCTCGACGTCTCCGTCCAGGCGACCGTTCTCAACCTGCTCAACGACCTGCAGCGCGACAAGGACACGACCTATCTGTTCATCAGCCACGATCTCAGGGTCGTGCGCTACATGGCCGACAGGATCGGCGTTCTGTACCGCGGCCGCCTCGTCGAAACCGGCTCATCCGACCAGATTTTTCAGGGCCCCAATCACCCCTATACGGCATTGCTTCTGGCGGCAGCGTCCGATGAGGCCGAGCCGAAGCTATCCGCTCCAGCCGACATCGAGGAAGCCCCGAACACCGGATGCTCCTTCGCCCACCGCTGCCCTCTGGTCCTGCCCGATTGCAGAAAGGCCGAACCGCCCGCCAGAGAGACAGCGGCCGGCCATTTCATCGCCTGCTGGCGACACGGCAAGGCTTCGTAAGCGGATTACCGACAGTCCAAAGCCCTCAACAGCATGGTTCTTCCTCAGGCACGATGCGATGCCGGGATTGTCGCAGCATCGGAATCCAGCTTGCAAATGCCATCTTTTGAGGCCAGCCTAGATGCATGATGGCACGCCGGTCGCCAAAACATATGCTTGTCATGCTGCTCGCGGTATTCCTGACCGCCGGGTTCAGCCTGTCTGCCGCTCAGGCGAGCGTCATGTCGGCGAAGATGATGATGACTGGCGGCGGCATGACCATGCCTGTCGGCACCGGCATGGCCAAGATGGCCGACACCGGCATGAATGGCGATTGCAACGCCTGCCTCAAGGGCGCGGCCGACACCGGCAAACCGATGCATTGTCCACCGACCTGCATCGCACCGGTGCTCGCCGTACTCCCTCAAAGCCTCGCCATCGCCGTGGTTCCACCGGTGCAACAACCATCGGCGCCACCGATGCCGTTCCTTCACGGGCGAAGTTCCTTGCCCGACCCATTCCCTCCCAAATCCATCGATCTCGCCTGACGCCGGTTCAGCCATCCCGCGGCTGATTTCCGGCGTTTGATTGCCGCTGGCGCTTTGCGCCGGCAGGCACACAGCAATTCGACGCCGAGAGGCTCGCCGTCGATCGAGATCGCAAAGGGAGTGAGAGTGAGTACCGATTTCCGTCATATGATGTCGCGCCGCAGGTTCGTCCTTGCGGCGACGGGCGTTGCTGCGGCCACCCTGGTGCACCCCGCAACGCCAAGAGCATCCGCCGTCGATGAGCGCCGCATCAGGATCGCGCCAGGCCACGCCAGCTTCACCAGCCCTGGCGATCCGCTTACTCCTGTCTGGGCGTATGACGGGACGGTCCCCGGCCCGATGCTGCGCCTGCGCCAGGGCCGACCCGTTCACATCACGGTCGAGAACGGGCTGGACGAGGAAACCACGGTCCATTGGCATGGCATCCGCCTGCAAAACGCCATGGACGGAGTACCCGGCCTAACGCAGCAGCCGATCAAGCCGGGGACAGTTTTCGTCTATGAATTCACGCCGCCCGACGCCGGCACCTTTTGGTACCATCCGCATGCAAACAGCCTTGTGCAGCTCGGTCGCGGGCTCGCCGGCGCCCTCATTGTCGAGGAGACCGAGCCCGTTGCCGTCGACCGCGACCTCTTGTGGTTGTTGCAGGACTGGCGGCTTGCCGACGACGGGCAGATGGCGCCCGGTTTCGGCAGCGCGATGGACGCGGCGATGTCCGGCCGCGTCGGCAACGTCGTCACCATCAACGGCACGGCGCCGGCCGACCAGAGCGTAAGGGCTGGCGAACATGTCAGGCTGCGGCTGGCCAATGCGTCGCTCGCCCGCATCATGTCGCTGCGCTTCGAAGGCCACCGCCCGGTCGTCGTCGCGATCGACGGCCAGCCCTGTGATCCGCATGAACCGGAGGACGGCCGCCTTGTTCTGGCACCTGCCATGCGCATCGACGTCGTGATCGATATGCAGGGCGACCCAGGCAAGCGTTACGCAGTGATCGACGATTTCTATGACGGCCTCGCCTATACGCTGACCACGCTTGCCTATGACAGCGCATCGCCACTTCGGACCCATCCTCTCGGTACGCCGCTTGGCCTGCCGCGCAACCCGTTGCAGCAACCCGATCTCGCAAGCGCCGAGCGCCAGGAGATCGTCCTGCAAGGCGGCATGATGGGTGGCGGCAAGCTCGCCGGCGTCGGCGGCATGATGGGCATGGCGACACCCGGCATGAAGGGTGGCGCTGCGTGGGCGATCAACGGCATGTCGATGACCGGTGACGGCCACGCCGGCATGGCGCCGCAGTTCACCCTGCCCCGCGGCGCAACCTGTCATCTCACAATGCGCAACGAAACTGCCTGGTGGCACCCGATGCACATCCACGGCTTCAGCATGCTGGTGCTTGCGCGCAACGGTTCGCCGGTACCGTACCGGCAATGGCAGGACACGGTGCTGCTCGCTCCCAGGGACACGATCGAATGCGCGTTCGTCGCCGACAATCCCGGCGACTGGATGCTGCACTGCCATGTCGCCGACCACCAGATGGCCGGCCTCATGACGGTGTTTCGTGTGACCTGATTTTCTCGTCAAAACAACAATAAGACAACAAGGAGTACTGCAATGAAACTGACTTACTCTCTCGCCGCTTTCGCCGTCGCGATCGCAATGCCGCTGCCGGCTGTCGCGGCGACGATCAACGCGGTGATGTACAAGAACCCGCAATGCAGCTGCTGCGAATCCTATGCCAACTATCTGGAACACAACGGCTTCAAGGTCGACATCAAGCCCGTCAACAATCTGTCCCAGATCAGCAGTGACGCCGGCGTGCCGGCGGACCTCGAAGGCTGCCACACGCTGATGGTCGACGGTTATGTCGTCGACGGGCTGGTGCCGGTCGATATCGTCAAGAAACTATTGACCGAACGGCCCGCCATCACCGGCATCACGCTGGCCGGCATGCCGACCGGTGCCCCCGGCATGGGTGGCGAGAAGGCTGGCCCTTTCATCGTCTACGCCTTCACCAAGGACGGCAAGGCGCCCACGATCTACGCGACGGACTGAAAGGAAAGCGCCATGTCTGCCGATACGTCGGACTGCCCTGCCCGAACCTGGCTCGCCATGACGTTCCTGCGGCTTGAATCGAGGGAACGGCAGCTATGAAGATGGTCGCTCTCGCTCTCTTCGGCGCACTGCTCGCGGTGCCTGGACCTGCGACGGCCGGCGAGCCGCCGCAGAATTTTGCTGTTCAGGCGAGCCCGCAGCCGCTTCCGGAGATTCAGTTCCAGGACGGCGATGGACAACCCAAAACGCTCGCCGATTTTTCCGGCAAGGTCGTGCTGCTCAACATCTGGGCGACGTGGTGCGCTCCCTGCCGAAAGGAAATGCCGACGCTCGACAGGCTGCAGGCCAAACTCGGCGGGCCGGACTTCGAGGTCGTCGCGCTGTCGATGGATCGCGGCGGTCCGGACAAGGTGAAAAAGTTCTTCGCCGAGATCGGTATCGAGCATCTCGCCCTCAACATCGACACGTCGGCCAAGGCGATGTTCGCGCTCGGCGCCCTCGGCCTTCCCATGACATTGCTGATCGACCGCCGGGGCAAGGAGATCGCCCGCCTGATTGGTCCGGCTGAATGGGATGCTCCCGACATGGTCGATTTTATCCGCAGCCATTTTGCTGCCAACTGAGAAGGAATTCACTGTGACCGCCACAGAACTGATCCGAGCCAAGGAGGCCTCGTTCGGCCGCAATGTCCTCGCCTCGATTCGCTACTATCTCGGCGGCCGGCGTGGCTTCCCCGCATTGGCGGCGGCCGTGATCCTCGCAGGCCTTGCATCCAACTGGAGCTGGCTGGCCGCGGCGGGCGTCACGCCGCTGCTTCTCAGCGCTTTGCCTGCGTCGCAATGTGCGCGCTCGGCCTCTGCATGCACAAGATGACAGGTCGCGCCTGTCCGGCCGAAGACGGTTCCCCCAAAGCTGAAGAGGTCGCCGTTGGTCCGACAACGGTGCCCGCCGATCTGAAAGGCAACAGCTGATGCCAGTCCGTATCCAAGAATGGATGCATTTCCTGCGGTGCCTGATTTCCGTTGCTGCGCTGATTGTGGGCTTCGTCCACGGCGCGCAAGCGCACTCGCTCGAAGAACTCGACGCCATGCTTCAGGGCGACGAAAAGTATTTCCAGCAGATCGACAAACCCGCGCCCGACTTCATGCTGCGTACCGCAGACGGGCACATGGTGCGGCTGGCTGATCTGCGTGGCAAGGTTGTCATCCTCCATTTCATCTACACATCGTGCACGGACGTTTGTCCCTTGCATGCCGAGAAGATCGCCGAGATCCAGAAAATGGTGAACGGCACGCCGATGAAGGACCAGGTCACCTTTGTCAGCATCACCACAGATCCGACGAGAGACACGCCGGACGTGATGCGAAAATACGGACCAACGCATGGGCTCGATCCCGTCAATTGGGCGTTCCTGACCACAACCCAGGACCAGCCGGAGGACGCTACCCGCACGCTGGCGGAAGCTTTTGGCCACAAATTTACCAAAACGGACGACGGCATTCAGGCGCACGGCATCGTCGCGCATGTGATCGACAAGGAGGGCTATTGGCGCGCGAATTTCCATGGCCTGGATTTCGCACCGATCAATCTCGTCACCTTGGTCAATGCGCTGACCAATAGCATCGAGCGGCCGCATCACGAACAGCAAGAGGGCTGGCTGGCGAAATTAAAGAACCTTTTCTGAAGCATCATCCGAAGGAAGGAGAACCCTATGATCTATAATTCAGGGCAATTCGGCGGAGTTTCCGGCAAAATGGCCCGTTCCCTCATGCTGGCCATTGCAACGCAACCGCCAGGTGGCGCCGATCATGGCGGGCTTCATCGTCGGCGACCAGATTTTCCCGGGCGCGACCGATCTTGCGACGATGAAGAGCCTGGTCGAGCAGGCCAGGGCCGCCAAATGAGCCAAATATCGCACGCCAGTCGACGAACGGTTCTGCGCGGCATTTTTGGGGCCGCCGCGATTATGGGCTTCCTCAAGGATACGGATTTGGCAATCGCCGCGGAGGATCCAGCACTGGCGAGCCGCTTCAAAGACCTCAGCGAAAACGGCAACAGCACGTGCTCGGCCAAATTCACGGAATCGATCGCCACCATGCCGAGCACCTCGCTGATCAAGGGCTCGTGCTGCAGCCCGATGGAAATGAAGCGCTATGTCGAGCAGGTGAACGGCTTGGCCAGATACCGGGACATAGCGATGATTCCGAGCGATCCGTACGATATCCCGGCGGGCATCGCGCAGAAGATGATGCCTTACTACGATATGAAACTCACCAGCACCGAACAGCCGACCTACGACTATGCGATGGCAAATTCCGAAGAAAAGGGACCATGCTGTTGCCAATGCTGGCGCTGGAAAGTGTATGGCGGACTGGCGAAATACCTGATCCACGAGCACGGTTTTAACGGCAAGCAGATCGTCGATGTATGGAACCTCTCCGACGGCTGCGGCGGGGCAATGTAAAATTGCCGTGGCGTGCTGGCTTGCCGTAACCGGAAGCGCGGAGTTTCTATCGCCGTGCTGGGCTTGGGCACTTCCTCGCATACAAGTACATTCGTTTATGCTAATATATCCTAGTCATGCACAATCGTTCGTGACTAACCAATGGGAGGACGCGATGAAAACCATGAATCGCAGGTCTGCAATTGCTCTCGGTATGACGGCCGCCGCGGCGACGCCTTTTTTTGCCCTGACGGCGTCCGCGAAGGTCAAGAAATACGGCCCGAAAGAAGGCAAGGAGATTGCGCCCGGTGTCAGACTGGTTGAGGTCGGCACCGGCAACTCCGACATTCCCGCCTACAAGAGCATCGCCATTGTCGACATAGTCTTTCAGCCCGGAGCACACGCCCCTCAAACCGTGATGGACAACGACATGGTCTGCACGATCACTTCCGGCGCGTTCACCATCAAGAAGGCAGACAAGGAATTCAAGCTCAAGACAGGTGACATGTACACCTGCTCCAAGGGCAAGACCGACGAGGCGACGAATACAAGCAAGGAGGTCGGTGTGCATCGTCTCGCCGTCCTGATACCTGCCTAGCAACTGGAACTCCGGCCGGACGGTTGGTTGCATCTCGTCCGGCCATCTCTTGCCTAACTGCGGCTGCCGGCCTCGTGGCCGATGGCCGCTACGAGCCGGTCCCGGCAATGCACCGGATCACTCGCGGCATGTTGCTTCAGGCACAGTGCGCCGACGGCATTGGCTCTTGAACGGTGGAGCCGGACCCGCGTACCATCGCGCCATCTGAATTGAGTCTGCTTTATTAGTCCGGGCTAACGTCCGGATTGGTCTGGATATTTTCCTTTGAACACGCAAGCAATCGGCGGCGCGCCGGAGCGCGGCAGATCGTTTGCCCATGTGGCGGAAGCCTCCTGGGGCAAGGGCCTCAGCACCTTGCTCCGTATCGTGCGCATGACGCTGCGCCATCCCTGGCAGGTCTCCATCACCATCGTCTCGACCTTCATTGCCGCGACGCTGCAGCTGTTCATTCCGCGCCTGCTGGGACGCGCCATCGACCAGGCGCAGGGCGTCATGACCACGGGTGCCGGTGCCGCGGCAGAGCAGGCGCTGTGGAACACGGCGCTGACACTGCTCGTCGTCAGCATCCTGCGCGGTCTCTTCACCATGGCGCAGAACTACTATGGCGAGGCCGTCGGCCACCGCACCGGCTATGAGCTGCGCCTGGCATTCTATGAGAAGATCCAGCGATTGAGCTTCTCCTTCCACGACAGGGTCCACACCGGAGATCTGATCACGCTCGGCCTGCTCGATCTCGACGGCGTGCGCATGTTCTTTTCCACCGGCATCCTGCGCGTCGTGCTGCTCGGCGTGCTGATCGGCGTCGGCGCCTATCTGCTGATCAGCACCGACCTCGTACTCGGGCTGCTCAGCTTGAGCTTCGTGCCGTTCGTTGCCTGGCGATCCTCAGTCACCCAGCTCGCATTGCGCAGCACCTGGCTGACGCTGCAGGAGCGCCTCTCGGTGCTGAGCCGGGTGATGGACGAGAATCTCGGCGGCATCCGTGTCGTGCGCGCCTTCGCGGCGCAGCGGCACGAGCTCGAAAAATTCGACCGCGCCAAGCTGTCGGCATTGGAGCTTGCCAATCAGCGCGTCGACATCCGCGTCGCCAACACCAGCGCCATGAACTTCTCCTTCTTGGCAGCCATGGGCCTGGTGCTCTGGTTCGGCGGCCAGAAGGTGATCGCGGGCCAGATCAGCGTCGGCACGCTGGCCCAGTTCCTCACCTTCATGACCATCCTGCAGATGCCGGTTCGCCAGCTCGGCCTGATGGTCAACTCGTTCGCGCGAGCCTCGACGTGCGGCACCCGTCTGTTCGAACTGCTCGACGCTGAGCTCGACATCGAGGACGCGCCTGGCGCCAGGGACCTCGTCGTCACCGACGGCGTGTTGCGCTTCGACAATGTTGGCTTCCGCTACGAGGGCGCGGGCGGACGGCCGACGCTGTCGGGCATCTCCTTCGAGGCCCGGTCCGGTGAAACCGTCGGCATTGTCGGCCCGCCTGGCAGCGGCAAGTCGACCATCGCGCACCTGATCCCGCGTTTCTATGACGTCACTTCAGGTTCAATCACCATCGACGGCCAGGATATCCGTGAGGTGGCGCTGCAGTCGCTGCGCAAGGCCGTCGGCGTCGTGCAGCAGGATGCGTTCCTGTTCACCACCTCGATCGAGAACAACATCGCCTACGGCAATCCCTGGGCGCGCGAGACCCGCATCGGGCAGGCCGCCGAATACGCCCAGCTGCACAACTACATCATCGGACTTCCCGCGGGCTACACCACGGTGGTCGGCGAACGCGGCGCGTCGCTTTCCGGCGGCCAGCGGCAGCGCCTGACCATCGCCCGCAGCCTTATGCTGCGGCCGTCCGTGCTGGTCTTCGACGATTCCACCGCGGCCATAGACGCCGGTACCGAGCAGCGGATCCGGGCGGCGATGAAGCGCTTCGCCAGGGATCGCGTCACGCTCATCATCTCGCACCGGCTGAGCTCGCTGATGCATGCCGACCAGATCCTGTTCGTCGAGGGCGGCCGGGTCGTCGAACGCGGCACGCATGAGCAATTGCTGGCGCTCGGTGGACGCTATCGCGCGCTCTACGACCTGCAGCTGCGGCCGGACGACGATCGGCCCTTGGCGGGAGCCGCGTGATGTCGACGCAGGCCGACGACGATAAGGAAGACACCAGCGGCCGGCCGACAAAGGCCGTCGTCGGCTCGCATCGCGACGAGGAAGAGGTTTTCGGCAAAGCGTACGATCCGCGCATCATCAGGCGTATCTGGAGCTTCGTGAGACCCTACCAGAGCCGGATTTTCCTCTCGGTCGCCGCGGTGCTGGTGTTCACCCTGACGCAATTGGCGATCCCGCTTGTCATCCGCTACGCCATCGACCACGGCATGACGGCGGGCAGGCTCGACCGGTCGGTGATGATCGCCGCGACCGGCGCGTTCACGCTGGTCATCCTCATCAACTATGCCGCCAGCTACGTGCAGGAAAGCGTCGTCGGCAAGGTCGCCGAGAACGTGCTGTCCGACCTGCGCCGTGCCATGTTCAGCCATCTGCAGCGTGTCTCGCTGAGCTTCATGGACAAGACCGAGGTCGGCCGGCTGATGTCGCGCCTGCAGGGCGACGTCAACTCGATGCAGGAATTCCTCGAGACGTCTGTTATGTCGGTCGGCGACATCGTGCTGTTGTTCGGCATTGTCAGCGTGCTTTTGTGGCTCGATTTCCGGCTCGGCCTGCTGACGCTGTCGACCATGCCGGTGCTGTTCGTCGTGCGCCTGTTCTGGCTGCCGCGCGCCAAGGTCGCCTTCATGGCCGCGCACGAAACCAACTCGATCGCCAACGGCGCGCTGGCCGAAGGCATTCATGGCGTACGCACGGTGCAGAGCCTCGAGCGCCAGCACGTCAATTTCGACCTTTACGACGAGAAGGTGCTGGCCAATCTCAATACCCATCTGCGCTCGGCGAAATATGCGCAGGTGATGGTGCCGATCGTCGACACGCTGACCGGCATCGCCATGGCGACGGTCATCGTCGTCGGTGGTTCGATGGTGCTCTCGCACAGCCTCGATATCGGCGTCATGGTGGCGTTCCTGTTCTACATCCAGCGCTTCTTCGACCCGATCCGCTCGCTGACCATGCAGTACAGCGTCATGCAGCGCGCCATGGCTTCGGGCCAGCGCATCTCCGAAGTGCTCGATGTCCCCGTCGACGTCAGTGACAGGCAAGGCGCCGTCGCCCTGACGCGCTACATGGACGGCTCGGTCGAATTCAGGAACGTCACCTTCGGCTATAGGCCGAACCAGCCAGTGCTGAAGAACATCTCCTTTCGCGTCAATCCGGGCGAGACCGTGGCCCTTGTCGGCCCGACCGGGTCGGGCAAGTCAAGCTCGATGGCGCTGGTGCACCGGTTCTACGATGTCTGGTCGGGTCAGGTCCTGGTCGGCGGCCACGATGTGCGTGACCTGACGCAGGATTCGCTCGGCGATCAGGTGGCGATGGTGCTGCAGGAGCCGTTCCTGTTCTCAGGTTCGGTGCTGGAAAACATCCGCTATCACAAGACGGGTGCCAGCCGCGAGGAAGTGGTGCGTGCCGCGAAGGCTGTCGGCGCGCACGATTTCATCGAGAACCTGCCCGATGGCTACGACACCGAGCTCGAGCAGCGCGGCGGCAATCTCTCGCTCGGCCAGCGCCAGCTGATCAGTTTTGCGCGCGCGCTGGTGGCGGATGCGAAGATCCTGGTGCTCGACGAAGCCACGGCCAGCATCGATTCCTACACCGAGATGCTGATCCAGAAGGCGCTGGTCAAACTGCTGGAAGGCCGCACAGGGCTGGTCATCGCCCATCGGCTCGCCACCATCCGCGGCGCCGACCGCATCATCGTCTTGCAGAACGGCGAGATCGTCGAAAGCGGCAACCACGAACAGCTGATGGCAGGAAAGGGCCTCTACGCCCGCCTTTACAACATGAATTACGCCTCGTTCGATGACATTTCTGGGGAAGAAATGGCAATGGACGCGGCGCTCGGCAAAGCGACCTGAGTGCGGCCGGCAAGGTTCGACCCGACAGATCGCCTGCTGCCCGTGCGTTTTCTGAGAAGGCTTATGTGCGAGATCGCCTGAGGCAAGCGGCGATTGCGCAATATGGCCGTTGTCCAAAGATCGCTTGTCCCGATTTTGTGAAGGAACGTGTGGGTGCAGAATCCGTTTCCGTCCCGTGCATGTCTCGCATGAACAGGAGGCATCCTCATGAAACGGCAGATGATGCTCACCGGTGCCATTGTCTTGGCGGCCGCGAGCGCGATCTCTTTTAGCACTGTCGCCGATGCCGCGGTCGTCAGGCACCATTTTGTCCGCCATGTCGCGACACATCGCGGCGGCGAGCATCGGCACGTGGTTCACCGGGAATATCTACGGACTGACATGTGGGTTGGCGGCGGTTGGACGGGCGACAACTCGGCCGGTGACAATGCCCGAATGGACAGCTACTACAATGGTTACGGCAGCTACCATGGGTATGTCGGCGACTTTTGCGGAACCGTCGCGTGGACGCTCGGTCTATGCGGTCCCCACGGCCCCTGATTCCTGACTGATATGTGGGGCCAACGAATTGTTTGACCGCCCGGATGCTACGCCATTTCGGGACGTCTTGACGCCTCGCGAATGGCCTTGTGGACGCCGCGCTGCAAATCCATGAATGCCGGGCTTTCCATCACCTCTTCACGGCGCGGACGCTCGATGTCGACGTTGAACGTCTGCGTGATGCGCCCCGGACCGATCCCCATGACCACGATCCGGTCCGACAGATAGACGGCCTCCTCGACGTCATGAGTGACAAACAGGACGGTCAACCTGTGTTCCTCCCAGATCTGCGTCAGCAGCTCCTGCATCTGGTGCCGGGTCAAGGCATCGAGCGCGCCGAAGGGCTCGTCCATCAACAGCATCTTGGGCCGATAGGAAAGCGCACGGGCGATGGCAACGCGCTGCTTCATGCCGCCCGAGAGTTCGGCCGGATAGCGGTCGGCGCTGTCCGACAGCTTGACGAGCTCGAGATGCTCGAGCGCGATGCTACGGCAGGTCGAACGGTCGTAGCCGGCGGCCTTGAGGGCGAACTCGATGTTCTGCCGCGCCGTCAGCCAGGGAAGCAGCGTGTAGGACTGGAAGACGACGCCGCGATCGAGCCCCGGCTGCAGGATCGGCGCGCCATCGATGCTGAGATCGCCGGCGTCGAAATCCTGCAATCCGGCGACAATCGACAGCAGCGTGCTCTTGCCGCAGCCCGATATGCCGACCAGGGAGACGAACTCGTTGTCGGCAAGATCGAGGTTGATGTCGCGCAGCACTTCCTTGCGCCGCTCGCCCATGCCGAAGCTCTTGTTGAGACCGGCGATCCGCAATTTGGGGGGGGTCATCGGCGGCACCTCATTGCGAGCGGCCCTCCTGCTTGAACAGCACCTTTTCCAACGCCTTCATGACCTGGTCGGTGATCAGGCCGAGCAGGCCCAAGAGCAGGATATAGCCGATGATGGTGTTGGTCTGGAAATAGCGCTGCGACACGGTGATGCGATAGCCAAGCCCGGATGTCGCCGCGACGAGTTCGGCGAGCACCAGCCAGGTCCACGCCCAGCCCAGGCTGATGCGCAGCGTATCCCAGATACCCGGCAGGGCGCTGGGGACGACGATGCGCGTCAGGATCTTGCGATCCGGCAGGCCGAGCGTGCGCCCAAGGCCGATGAAATCGGCGGGAACCCGTTTGACGTTGTCCATGATCATCAGCACCTGCTGGAAGAAGGTGCCGATGAAGATGATCAGGAATTTCTGCGTATCGCCGGTACCCGCCCACAGGATGGAGAGCGGCACGAAGGCGACGACCGGCATGTAACGGATGAAGTCCACCAGGGGTTCGATGGCCGCTTCCCAGGAGCGGAAACTGCCGATCAGAACGCCGATCGGTATCGACAGTGCCGAGGCGATGAGGAAGCCGATGGAAATGCGGTACATCGAGGCTTTGAGGTCCAGCCACAACGTGCCGTCAGCCGCGAGCTTGGCGATCTGCGTCGCGACGCTGCCCGGCGATGGCAGGAAGATCGGCTTCACCCACCCCAGTCCGGTCGCCGTCCACCAGGCAAGGCCAAGCCCGACAAAGACAGCCACCGCGATCGTCAGGAAACGCGATCTGGCGATGGGCACGCCGATCCCGGAGGATCGGCGGTGCCTCGCCGGTTTCGTGATGGGGCCTGGCGCGGAATGCGCCGGGCCTGTTTCCGCCGGTCGCTCCGCCGACATTTGCGTCACCACAGCGATCCGGCCTTGGTCATTCCGCCGCCTTGACGAAAGACGGGTCGATCATCTGTTCCGGCGTCACATCGGCCTGCAGCAGCTTGGCGTTCTTGGCAGCGGCTTCGACATCGGCGAAGGTCTTCGTGCTGAAGTCGCCGGTGAGCGCCGTCTTGTTTTCGGCAAGCGAGTAATAGCGCACGCCGTCAAAGGCGGTGTTGAGGTCCTTGACGTCCGAACCGACGGCCTTGGCAATGATGGCGCGGCCGCCTGATGTATCGGCTTTGTAGTCCTTGAGCGCCGCGTCCCAGCTCTTGATCATGGCCAGCACCTGGCCGGGCCGCGACTTGATCACCTCGTCGCGCACCACCAGCACGTCGCTGATCAGGCCGGGATCCTCGCCGGCGGTGAACAGCAGCTTGACTTCCTTGTTCTGCGCCATAGCGACAGTGAGGTACGGTTCGTAGGTCACCGCGACCGGCACCTGGCCGGCGATCAAGGCGCCGCCTGCGTCGGATGCCGGCATCGGCACGGGCTTCACGTCGTCGATCGACATGCCGTTCTTGGCGAGCGCGTATTTGAGCAGGATGTCGCTCGTCGTGCCTTCCTCGAAGGCGACTTCCTTGCCCTTGAGGTCCTTGATGGAAGTGATGTCCTTGCCGGCGATCATGGCATCGGCGGTCATGCTGACATCGAGCAGCAGCACGATCTTCACCGGCAGGCCGGCCGCAACCATGCCCATCGCCGTGTGCGTGGCGATGTTGGCGGCGTCGAGCTGGCCGCTTGCAAGCGCCGCGTTGATGTCCTTGTCCTCGGCGAAATTAACGATCTGTACGTCGGTCAAACCATTTGCCTTGAACAGCGCCTTGGCCTCGGCGACATGCCACTGGCCATAGCCAAGCCAGGGCTCGATGCCGATCTTGAACGCTCCCGCCTCGGGTGTGGTGGGAATGGCCGCATCGGCCGCATGGGCTGCCGGGGCGGCGGCGAGCCCGATGGCGGCGGCCATCACGAGCGCGCGAAATTGTCCTGTTAGGTTACGCATCATCTTTGTTCCCCTTGATGATCAGACCGCTTTTCTTACCCAGGCGTCCGGTCTGTTGAGACTGCGGGTTTCTGCTCTTGCGGCACTGTGCCTCGGCGTCTTACCTGCCACTTCATGGTGAAGTGCGACGATATTTCAGCGTCAGCAGGAGCGGATGTCAAGGCTAAAATACATACATGCATATACAAGTTGGAAGGGACTCAATTTCCACTTTGATCGGGTGCATCTCCCTGCCCTTAATACATGCAGATACGTTGGCAACGAAACCTCTCCGTCTTGCGTCGCAGCGTTGCCGTCAGCTGTTTTTGGAAGGGGAATAGCGGCTGCCGAGCGAGTAGCGGCTGCCGGCATAAGTCAGCCTGCTGATCGTTGCCACCACCGCGCCCGTCCATGTCCGGCGGTGCAGGAAAAGGCAGCAGGCGCCGACATCGATGCCCAGATGCCGCGCCGTCTCGGCATCAGCCGGTATCGCCGAGATGATATGCTCGACCTCGGTCACCGGGGTTTTCTGCATCAGGTAGTCATAGGTCGCCGTCTTCGAAAAATCCTGCTTGTCGTAGTCGGGTATCAGAGTCGGATTGACGAAGCGCTCTTCCAACTGCACCGGCAGATCGTTCTCGAAATTGACGACAACGGAATGATGGATCGAGACACGTTTTGGAAATTCGAACGACAGCGCCAACTCCTTTGTCGGCATGATCGTTTCGAGCACGAGGACTTCGGAGCGATGCCTGTTGCCGCGCTTGACGATTTCCGCCGCGATATTGTTGATCTCGATCAGCGCGGATTGCGGCCGCGGTGGCGCAATGAAAGTTCCCACACCTTGCAGCCGGGTCAGAAATCCCGCCGCGGTCAGTTCGCGCAAGGCGCGGTGCACCGTCATCCGCGATACGCCGAGCGACGCCACCAACTCATTCTCGGACGGCAGCTTGCGATCCTTGCTCCACTTGCCGGTTCCGATATTCGTCAGAATATAGTCCTTCACCTTCTCGTAGAGAGGGCTGGCCGTATCGGGCAAAGTGATCATTTCAAAGTCCTTTCCGGCGATTGATCGGAAATCACAACGGCTCGACAGGTTGCCGCATGCGAATGATTGTTTTCAAGCCGTCGCTGCGCCCCGCCAACAGCCGCTCGTAGGTGGCGGGAATCTCATCCAGGCCGATCTCTTGATCGATCAGGGCCAGCAGCGGTTCGCTGAGTTCACCCAGCATCCGGACGGCCTCGGGCAGCTCGTCGGCAAAGGCGTGGCATCCCAGCAACCCGATTTCGCGTTCGACCAGGATGTTGGGGTCGATGTCGAGCCTGCCATGGAAGATGCCGATCATCGCAACCGTGCCGCCGGGATCGAGAACGCCGAGCAACTGGTTAAGTGCCGTAACGCTGCCTGTCGCTTCGACGGCCGCGAGCAACGGGGCATTGGCGGTGGCGATGGCAACGGCATCCCGGTTCAGGTCGACGATCGTTGCCCCGGTCACCCGCGCCACCCGGGCGCAACGGGCCAGGTTGCGGTCGGCGACCAGCACGGTACCAGCGAAGGTGCGTGACAGCAGCAGCGCGGCGAGACCGCCGATGGGTCCACAGCCGACGACCAGCACGGAACCTGCCGTTTTCGGCAGCCGCCGCACCGCGTGCAGCGCCACCGCCAGCGGCTCGGCCATCGCCGCTACCCGCTCGTCAAGTGCGGCATCGATGACATGCAGCAGCCGTGCGGGCAGCACCGCCTGTTCTGCAAATCCGCCGTCGCAGATCTCGCCCACGAAGCCCAGATCAGTGCAGAGATGCCACCTCCCGGCGCGACATTGCGCGCAATCTCCGCACCAGAAGCGGGAATCGGCAATCACCCTGTCGCCGACGGCGACCGTATCGACGCCCTCGCCAATGGCGATCACCGTGCCGGTCAGCTCATGGCCGGCCGTCGAAGGCGACCGGCTTATCCATTGGCCGGTGCGGAAATTGTGCAGGTCCGAACCGCAAATGCCGGCGGCATCGACCCTCAGCTTCACCCAGCCCGCATCCGGCGTGCCCGGCGCGGCGATGTCCTCGACGCGCAGGTCGCCGGGTCCATAAAGTCGTGCGGCCTTCATCGCGATCGTTTCCGCTCAGCCGGCGAGATAGCGGTCGCGGATCTCCGACACCGCGTTCTCATGCGAGCTGAAGCCCTCGTAGCGGGCGAGCCTGCGCGCATGCAGCGCGAGTTCAGGATAGGCCGCCGAGGTCACATAGCCGACCGACGAGCGCTTGACGAAATCCGTCACCGAAAGTGGCCCATAGGTTCGCGCCCAGCGGCTGGTCGGCAGTACGGCATTGGGTCCGAGGACGAAGTTGGCAAGGGTCACCGGCGTGTGCGGTCCCATGAGAATTTCGGCTGCCTCGGTGATGCGTCCCAGATGCGCGAACGGCTCCTTCGACAGGATCTCGAGATGTTCGGGCGCATAGTCGTTGATGAAGCGGTAGCTGTCTTCCAGCGACGCGGTCAGCACGATGCCGCCGCGCTTTCCCGTCAGCACTGCGCGCGAGAACTCAACACGCTGTTCAGTCATCCGCGACCAGTGATCCGGAAGTGCAGCGAGTGCTGCTTCGGCGACCTTGCGGCTGTGCGTCACCAGATAGGCCGAGGAATCCGGCCCGTGCTCGGCTTCGATGAGAAGATCAAGCGCGGCAAGGCCGCCGTCGACGCTGTCATCGGCAAAGATGATCGCTTCCGACGGGCCGGCTGGAAGACCCGTATTGATGACGGAGGACAACACGCTCTTGGCCGCCACCACCCACGGGCTGCCGGGACCGACGATCTTGAGTGCGGGCTTCACTGTCTCGGTGCCGTAAGCGACGGCGGCGACGGCTTGCGCGCCGCCGCATTTGTAGACGGTCCCGACGCCGGCAAGGCGCGCGGCGACCAGCGTTGCAGCGTCCACCGAACCATCCGATGTCGGCGGCGTCACGATGGCGATCTGCGGCACGCCGGCAATCACCGCCGGTACCGATGTCATCATCGTCACCGACGGGAAGGCGCCCTTGCCGCGCGGCACGTAAAGCGCAACGGAAGCGATCGGCGTGTATCTGTCGCCGGCATAGGCGCCCGGCCGGACTTCCTTGAGCCACATTGTTTCCGGCTTCTGCTCCTCATGGAAATGCCGGATGTTGTCGATGCCGAACTGGATGCTCTCCACGACATCTTTTTCGACCTTGTCGAACGCCGCGTCGAACTCACTCTCCGACACCTGCAGTTCACCCTCGGCGACATTGGCCTTGTCGAGTTCCCTGGCAAACCGGATCAAGGCGGCGTCGCCTTCGTCCTTGACGGCCCGGATGATCGGCCGGACCTTCTCGACGAAGACCGTCAGATCGGTCTCGGCGCGCTTCAGCAGACTGGCGCGCTGGTCGGCATCGATGGATGACAAATCGTGGAAGCTGATGTCGGACATGGCAGCTGGTTCTCCTGGGACTTTTCGAACGCAATGACGGCTGGTCGGCCATCTTTCGGCGGGCCGACGGGTCGACCCGGGACGAGGATCAAAACCATCGCGAGGCTTCGCTCGGACAAAAAGTATATACATGTATGTATGATGGTCGCCAGCAATTTTTCCACCGTCCTTCCGGTCGAAACTGCCGAGGCAAACCGCTCCCATCAGATCGAGGCGAGAAAGCCGCCATCGACCGGGATGGACTGGCCGGTGATGTAGGCCGCGGCATCCGAAGCGAGGAAGACGGCGATGCCGTGCAGATCGCGGAGATCGCCGAAACGGCGCTGCGGAATCTTGGCCAGCATCGACTGCTGCCATGCTTCGCTGCTGTAAAACACGTCGGTCATCGCCGTCCTGAAATAGCCCGGCGCAATGGCGTTGACCCGGATGCCAAGCTCCGCCCACTCCACTGCAAGCGCCCGTGTCATGCCGAGCAAGCCCGACTTGGACGAGCCGTACGGCACCGCCGTGGGGATTCCGACTTCCGATGTCAGCGAACACAAATTGATGATGGCACCCGACCGGCCGGCGTCCCGCATCTGCCGTGCGGCGGCCTGGGCACAGAAGAACGCTCCCTTCAGATTTGTATCGACGATCCTGTCCCACAGCGCCTCATCGACATCGAGCGAGGGCCGCACCTCCTCCATCCCGGCATTGTTGACGAGAATATCGAGACCGCCAAGCAGGCCGGCGGCCTCGGCGGTTGCTGCCCGGCACCGCTCGACATCGGTGACGTCAAGCGCGATGGCGTGCGCCACCCCGCCGGCCGCGCGGATGGCTGTCGTCGTCGCCTCAAGCGAAGCCAGGCCGCGGGCCGTGACCGCGACGTCGGCGCCGGCTGCGCTCAGCGCCTCGGCGATGCTGCGCCCGATGCCACGGCTTGCGCCGGTGACAAGCGCCTTCCTGCCGGAGAGATCGAAGAGAGAAGCATTGCGCATGTGATCCTCCTTGCTGTGCCGGCTTCGGTTTCGAGGCTATCATATCATATTGCATATACAAGCATATACAAAGTACTTCAGCTGCGCTGCTGATGGCATCATTCGCCGCATGAGCACCCTTGTCATCAATGTCGACGGCACATTTTATTTGGCCTCGAACCGGACGCAGGTCTTAACTTTCGCGGCGTGGGTTTTTACATCCCTTGGCGTCTGCAAACCATTGACGCTTGAGGAGGCTCCTTTGCAGCAGCAACCAGACTCTGTCGCCGCCCGCCGATTGGGCATTCTCATCGAGCAGTATGTGGAAGCGCGCAAAAAGCGCTACGACTATGTGTCGACCGAACACGCCTATCGGGCCATCCGGCAGGTCCTCAAACCCGCCATTCCCGATCGCGAACTCGACGACATGGTCGCCTCGCATGCCGTCAAGAAGGGCTTGGCAGTCGTTTTCGACCGCCAGACCAAAGCGTCCGCCGATGATATTCCTCCGGGGATCCGGTCTTAGATCAACGCATGCCTGCCGGCCGCGTCAGGCCGCCGACCAATAAGCGCCGGCATCCGCGCCCGGTTTGTCGAATACAGGACGGTTGTCCTGTTTTGCCATGCCGCGCAGAAAATCGCCAACCATGCCGTGACCTTTGCGAAGCAATGGGCTCTACTCGTCTTCCGAACCGCCCGCAGTCGGCTTGCCTTCTATCACCTGCCGCAAGGCATCGTTGATGCGATCCTGCCAGCCGGGTCCATCCTCCTGGAAATAATCCAGAACGGCTCGGTCGATCCGGATCGAAACAAGCTCCCTGACACCTGGAGCGGCCGAGGGCTCACGAACCGGAGCAGCCGGCTTCTTCACCGGCTTGAAGGCGGCCTCGGCGGCCGTCATCGGATTTGTCGGTCGGCGCGGGGAATTAGCCATTGGGTGACCCTGACTGAAGATGATTCGTGCCCGGTGCTGCACGCTTGCGCCATCTTAGCCCAACCGGCGCCGTCGCGCAGGTCCTTTTGGTTTCGAGCGGCCGGCAACGGTCGGGCGCACTCTTCGCGGCCCGCTCTGGCGTTCGTCACTCGGCTGCCTGAAGAATTTGTGCGTCGACGATAACCCTGATTTCGGCGCGGCAGGAGCCGCAATTCGTTCCGGCATGCAGCGCCGCGCCGATTGCCGCGACGCTGCCGCAACCCTGACGCACCGCTTCCGCGATCTGGTTGGCGCCGACGCCGAAACAAGAGCAGACGATGGCGCCGCGGTCGGCGTCGATCCCGCCGGGCCGCCCGGCCACGATCGCCAGCCTGCCGCGCCGGTCGACATAATCGGCACTCAACTGTTCCGCCGCCCAACCACGCGAAACGGCAACCGGACCGGGCGCGACGAACAAGGCCCCGGACAATTGATCGCCGTCGAAGGCAGCGATGCGATGCTGGCCGGCGTCGCGGTCATGATAGGCGAGGATTTCGGCGCCCGGTGACGTGCCGAACAAGGAGCCGGCGAAGCCGGACCAGTCGATGTCGTCATCGCCAAAGGCAAGCTCGACCCGCCAGCCGCCTTTGCATTTGGCCACGGCCCAGTAGGCCGCTATGTCGAGTTCCGGCCTCCGCCGCGTCACCGCGAAGCCGAAGGCTTTCGCTGCGAATTTCTCGATACGGGCAGCCACGTGTTTCAGCGCCGGCTGGCCGGAAATCGGGTCGGTCAGCGGCGCGGTCAGCGCATCGAGCCGGCCCTTTGCCGCAAACTGATCGGTCCAGTGCATCGGTGCAAACAGGCTGCCCTGGCGCTGGCGTGCGGTCACAAGCGCGCGCACCAGCACGTCGCCGCGCGGGCTGGAAACGCGCGCGATGTCGGCGTCGCCGATGCCGTAAAGCGCGGCATCCGCCGGGTGGATTTCGACGAAGGGCTCGGCGATGTGCTGGGAAAGCCGCGGGCTTTTCCCCGTCCGCGTCATGGTGTGCCAATGGTCGCGGATACGGCCGGTGTTGAGGATCAGCGGATAGTCCGGGCTGGTGCGGATTTCTGTAGTGGGGCGGATGGCAATGAAGCGCGCCTTGCGGTCGGGTGTGTAGAAATTGCCGTTGGCGAAGAAGCGGGTATGTTCGCCTTCTGGTTTAAGTCCAGCCTGAGCGCCCCCCTCTGGCCTGCCGGCCATCTCCCCCTCAAGGGGAGAGATTGGCAGCTTCGGCGCTTCGCTCAGTTCTGCGACGCTGGAGATTGGTGAAAGCCCGTATGACAGCCGATCTCCCCCCTTTAGGGGGAGATGGCCGACAGGCCAGAGGGGGGTGCCTTGCCTCGGCGCCGGCCACTGGAACGGCTCAAGCGCCTCATACCCCTCCGCATCAACCCCGGCATAAGCGCCAATATCGAAATCCCGCGCGCCATCGTTCTCGAACCCCGACAGCGCGGAATGCTCGGCAAACACCTCCGCCGGCGTGGCATGGGAAAACGCCTCGCCAAAACCCATCCGCTTGCCCACCTCGGCAACAATCCGCCAGTCCGGCAGCACTTCTCCGGGCAGGTCCAAAAAAGTACGCTGGCGCGAGATGCGGCGCTCGGAATTGGTGACTGTGCCGTCCTTCTCACCCCAGGCGGCGGCGGGCAGCCGCACATGGGCGTGGCGCACGGTGTCGGTCTGGGCCAACACGTCCGACACCACGACGAACGGGCACGCCTTGATCGCCGCCTCGACGGCGTCGGCATCCGGCATCGAATCGACCGGGTTGGTGGCCATGATCCACAGCGCCTTGATGCGCCCGTCGGCCACCGCCTCGAACATCTCGACCGCCTTCAGGCCGGTTTTTTCGGCAACAGTCGGCGCGTTCCAGAAGCGCTGCACGCGGTCACGATGTTCCGGGTTTTCGACTTCCATATGGGCGGCCAGCATGTTGGCCATGCCGCCGACCTCGCGGCCGCCCATGGCGTTGGGTTGGCCGGTCACCGAAAACGGCCCTGCCCCCGGCTTGCCGATGCGGCCGGTGGCAAGATGGCAGTTGATGATGGCGTTGACCTTGTCGGTGCCCGAGGATGACTGGTTCACCCCCTGGCTGTAGACGGTCACCGTTTTCGCGGTCGCCGAAAACAGGCTGTAGAACCGGCCAAGCTCATCCTCGCTCAGGCCCGTGGCGGCGGCAACGCCGGCCAGGTCGAGCGCCGACGCCGCGAAAAGCGCCTGCCCGAAGCCGGTCGTGTGCGTCGTGATATAGGCGCGGTCGAGCGCATTGTGCTGGCCGAGATAGGCCAGCAAGCCGGTGAACAGGGCAACGTCGCCGTCCGGCGCGATCGCCAGGTGCATGTCGGCGATGTCAGCGGTCATCGTGCGACGCGGATCGACCAGCACGATCTTCATCTCCGGCCGCTTTTCCCGGGCCGCCGCGATGCGCTGGTAGAGCACGGGATGGCACCAGGCGAGGTTGGAGCCGACCAGCACGATGAGGTCGGCAAGCTCCAGATCCTCGTAGGTTCCCGGCACCGTATCGGCGCCGAAGGCACGGCGATGGCCGGCGACTGAGGAGGCCATGCACAGGCGCGAATTGGTGTCGATGTTGGCCGAGCCGATAAAACCTTTCATCAGCTTGTTTGCGACGTAATAGTCTTCGGTCAGAAGCTGGCCGGAGACATAGAAGGCAACCGAATCCGGGCCGTGCTCGGCGATGGTTTGCGAGAAGGTCGAGGCGACCAGGTCGAGCGCCTCGTCCCAGCCGGCGCGGCGGCCGTGGATCTCCGGATGGAGCAGCCTGCCGTCAAGGTCGACGGTCTCGGCCAGTGCCGAACCCTTGGAGCAGAGCCGGCCGAAATTGGCCGGATGGTTGGGGTGGGGCGGGGGGGGGGGGCGAGAGCGACCCCGCCCGCCCGCGCGCCCCCGCCCCGCCCCCCCCCCCCCCACGCGCGCGGGGGGGAGGGCGGGCGGCAAGAAGAAAGAA
>NZ_JAMYUT010000042.1:0-45488 GCF_040323235.1 Mesorhizobium sp. M0051 | reverse complement strand
AACCCATCGCCAGCAAGATGCGAAGAGCCAGATGGAACAGAGACTTCCTCTTCCAGCTCTTTACTCATATGCGATAGCCCTGCCCTCAAGGGGGAGGGAATGCTGCCGCGCGCCTTTTGTTCATCATACTCGGCGTCGACTTTCGGTAGTTTGCCGGTATCCGCGCCTGCGAGAATTTCCCTCCCCCTTGTGGGGAGGGGTTAGGGGTGGGGGTATTCGTAGGGCGCACGCCTTTGCCCCTTTGCGATTGCCTTGGCGGCTTCCCCCTCACTGACCGGCAGCGGCGATCAGCTTTTGCGCCAGATCGAGTGTCAGGGCGTCGAAATGCGAGATCACAGCCGACGGTTCGAATTCGCGCACGTGGCGGTCGGTGTAGCCGAAATCGACCGCAACCACCGGAATGCCGGCCGCTTTTGCGGTGTCGATGTCGGTCTGCGAATCGCCGACCATCAGTGCGCGGTGGGGATCGCCGCCGGCCAGCTTGATGGTCTCGGTGAGGTGGCGCGGGTCGGGCTTGCGGAAGGCGAACGTATCCTGTCCGGCGATGGCCGCGAAATGCCTGGTCATGCCGAGCGCCTCGATCAGTGCAAGTGAGTTGGCTTCGTATTTGTTGGTGCAGATGGCCAGGATATAGCCGGCTTCCTCGAAGCGCGCGATGGCTTCGACGACGCCGGGGTAGGGGCGTGATTTGCCGGGGATGTTGAGGGTGTAGTGATCGAGGAAAAGCTTGAGCAGCCGGTCGTGCTCCTCGACATCAAGCGATCGCCGCTGGGCGGCGTGCGCCCGTTCGATCATCACGCGGCCGCCGTGGCCGACAAAGCGTCTGAAGCCGGCCTCGTCGACCGCCGAGATCTGGCTGGCGGCAAGGCTGTGGTTCAGGCTGTCGAGCAGGTCCGGCGCCGTATCGATCAGCGTACCGTCAAGGTCGAACACGATGATCGGGCGGGTCATGGTCTGTCCTGGGCCAAGTTTATGCAATGGGCAGGCGATAGCGGCTGCGGCGCGTCAAGGCAAGCTCACTGGGCAAGCGCACGGGGCCAGCCTGCTCAGGGAGATATCGGGCGGGGCATTTCGCGGCGAGCCGCCAGAAATGGAAAACCCGCCATGGCGGCGGGTTGTTGGCGCAAATCAGCACCATAGACAAATATGTAGCACAGCTGCCGTCACCGGTCAACGCGTTTAAGGAAATAATTCCTAATATCCGTCGCCCCTGCGTCGCCCGGTGACCGCGCATGCACAACATCGATGCGATGCTGCACATCTCCGGGGCACGCAGCGGCCGGGGCTTTGACCGGACCGGCAAAGATGCTACGAGCCCCAAACGTCAGGGTTTCGGGGCAGCAAGCGGCATGGATGCAAGGCAATTGAAGGTCGAAGCCGCACGGGCAGCACTCGCCCATGTGAGCGACGGCATGCGGCTCGGCATCGGCACCGGAACCACGGCCGAAGAGTTCGTGCGGCTGCTCGCCGACAAGGTCGCCGGCGGCATGACTGTCATCGGCGTGCCGACTTCGGAGCGCACCGCCGTGCTTTGCCGCGAGCTTGGCGTGCCGCTGTCGACACTGGAGGAAACGCCCGAACTCGATCTCACCGTCGACGGCGCCGACGAGGTCGACCCGGAACTGACCTTGATCAAGGGCGGCGGCGGCGCGCTGCTGCGCGAGAAGATCGTCGCCGCGGCATCGCAGCGCATGATCGTCATCGCCGACCGCTCGAAGATGGTCGCCACACTCGGCCGTTTTCCCCTGCCGATCGAAGTCAATCCGTTCGGCCTTCGCGCAACCGAAATCGCGATCGGCGCCGCGGCTGAAAAGCTCGGTCTTTCCGGTCCGGTCACATTGAGGATGACGGGGGAGCAGGCTTTTGTTACAGACGGCGGCCATTTTATCCTCGATGCATCTTTTGGCCGCATTCCGGATACAAGAGCGCTTTCGAATGCTCTCCACGCCATTCCGGGCGTGGTCGAGCACGGTCTTTTCATCGGGCTGGCGTCAGTGGCCATCATCGCCGGCGGCGACGGTATCGAAACTGTCCATGCCGCCCGAAAACCAGGGAGTTCTACCGATCATGATGTTGCATAACCGGGTTCGCAGCCTTTCCATCCTTCTGGCGGCCTCAGCCGTTTTCGCCTTCTCGTCGCCGGCGTTTTCGCAGGATGTGACGGAATCGCACCTGAAGGCCGCCCGTGCCGCGGTAGCCGCGATCCACGCGACCGACCCGTTCGACAACATCTTGCCGCAGGCAGCCGCCGCGCTTGAATCGCAGCTCATCCAGAAGAACCCGGACATGCAGGAACTGATCGGCAAGACGATCAGCGAGAAGGCTCTGGCGCTTGCTTCGCGCCGCGCCGACCTCGAGAAGGAAGCAGCACTCGCCTACGCAAAAGTGTTCTCCGAAAAGGAACTGACCGACATCGCCAACTTCTACAATTCCGATTCGGGCAAGAAGCTCCTCGATAGCGGCCCGACGGTGACCCGCGACCTGGTTAAGGCAGCCGACATCTGGCAGAACGGTGTCGGCCGCGACCTCGCCCAGCAGGTCGGCGAAACATTGGCCGCGGCCGCCAAGGCAAAGGCGCCTGCCGCGCCTGCCGCGCCCGCGGACGGAGCCGCGCCTGCGGATGATGCCGCACCCGCCGATGGTGCGGCGCCCGCGGACAACAACTGACCCCCCGCATTTCAAACGGCCTTGCGGCCATCAGCAAAGCCCGGCTTGTCCGGGCTTTTCTTTTGGCGTTTTGCAGCCTACCTGTCTCTCAAATTTCCGAAGCTCGAGGAGCCGTCATGGCCGGTTACGACTACGATCTTTTCGTCATCGGCGGCGGCTCCGGCGGAGTGCGCGCGGCTCGCGTGGCGGCGGCACTCGGCAAGCGGGTCGGTATTGCCGAGGAATACCGTTTCGGCGGCACCTGTGTCATCAGGGGCTGCGTGCCGAAAAAACTCTATGTCTATGCCTCGCAATTTCCCGAGCATTTTGCTGACGCCGCCGGCTATGGCTGGACGGTTCCGCAAGCCAGTTTCGACTGGCAGACGCTGGTCGCCAACAAGGATCGCGAGATCAGCCGGCTGGAGGCGATCTACAAGCGTAATGTCGAGGGCCCCGGCGGCGAGACCTT
The DNA here is from genome assembly GCF_040323235.1 of Mesorhizobium sp. M0051. Taxonomy (NCBI): domain Bacteria; kingdom Pseudomonadati; phylum Pseudomonadota; class Alphaproteobacteria; order Hyphomicrobiales; family Phyllobacteriaceae; genus Mesorhizobium; species Mesorhizobium sp. M0051. The sequence goes on along the minus strand of NZ_JAMYUT010000042.1, from coordinate 42,373 downwards.
CCATTCGCGGGCCACGATCGTCGACCCGCATGTCGTGCATCTTCTCGGCGAAGACCGTACCGTCACCGCCGATCAGATCCTGATCGCGACTGGTGGCCGCCCGGCGGCGCATCCGGCCTTGCCGGGCCACGAACATTGCATCTTTTCCAACGAGGCCTTCGACTTCAAGGAACTGCCCAAGGCAATCATGATCGAAGGCGGCGGCTACATCGCAGTCGAGTTCGCCAACATCTTCCACGGTCTCGGCGTCGACACCACGCTTGTCTATCGCGGCAAGGAGATCCTCAGCCGATTCGACATGGACCTGCGGCGCATGCTGCACGAGACGATGGAAAAGAAGGGAATACGGATCCTCTGCCATTCCGTGTCCGAATGGGTGCGCAAGCGGCCGGACGGCCGGCTCGACGCACTTCTCAGCAGCGGCGAGGTGCTGACGGTCGACCAGGTGATGCTGGCCATCGGCCGCATTCCCAACACCGAGAATATGGGGCTGGAAGGCATCGGCCTGGAGATGACCAAGACCGGTGCGATCGCCGTCGACCAATACTCGCGCACCAATTTCGACAACATCTGGGCGATCGGCGACGTCACCAACCGCGTGCAGCTGACGCCGGTGGCGATCCATGAGGCGATGTGCTTCATCGAAACTGCCTTCAAAGGAAATCCGACCGCGCCCGACCACGACACGATCGCCACGGCCGTGTTTTCGCAGCCCGAGATCGGCACCGTCGGCCTGTCGGAGGACGATGCGGTCAAACGGTTCCCTGAGATCGAAATCTACCGCGCGACATTCCGGCCGATGCGGCACACGCTGTCCGGTCGTGACGAGAAGATGCTGATGAAGCTGGTGGTCGATGGCGCGTCGAAGAAAGTGCTTGGCGCCCACATATTGGGGCCGGACGCCGGCGAGATGGCGCAGCTTCTGGCCATTCCGCTGAAGGCCGGCCTGACCAAGGACGATTTCGACCGCACGATGGCGGTGCATCCGACAGCCGCGGAAGAACTGGTCACCATGTACAAGCCGACCTATCGCGTGAAGGGCGGCGAGCGGGTGGATTGACGGGCAAAACCCGGGCTTGAGGAACTCCGCCGCGGCACGGTCACGGCGGAGTTCAGGAAGCCGCTACAGCAATGTCCCGCGCAGGATCACTAGCGCCAGCGAGAAATAGATCACCAGCCCGGTGACATCGACCAGCGTGGCGACGAACGGTGCCGATGCGCTGGCCGGATCGAAGCCGATGCGTTTCAAGGCGAATGGCAGCATCGATCCCGATAGCGAGCCGAAGGTGACGATGCCGACCAGGGCCGTGCCGACTGTGGTCGCGATCAGCGGCCAATGCGGGCCGTAATCGTAGAAGCCCATATATTGCCAGAGCGCGATGCGGCAGATGCCGACCACGCCGAGCATGGCGCCGAGCACGAGACCGGTGGGCAGCTCGCGCAGCGCCACCCGCCACCAGTCGCCAAGACCGATCTCGCGCAATGCCAGCGCCCGGATGACGAGCGATGTCGCCTGCGAGCCGGAATTGCCGCCCGAGCTCATGATCAGCGGGATGAACAGCGTCAGCACGATCGCCTTCTCCAGCTCGCCCTCATAGCTCTGCATGGCGTTGGCGGTCAGCATCTCGCTGATGAACAGCGCGCACAGCCAGCCGCCGCGCTTCCTGATCATGGCGAGGAAGCTCATCTTCATGTACGGCTCGTCGAGCGCTTCCATGCCGCCGAAGCGGTGCGCGTCCTCGGTCGTCTCCTCGATCATCGTGTCGATGATGTCGTCGATGGTGACGATGCCAAGGATTTTGCCGTGGTCGACGACCGGGACGGCCAGCAAATCGTATTTGGAGATCGTCTGCGCCAGGGTTTCGCGATCGGTGAGCGGGGTGACCGTCACCGGCGCACGATCCGGCGCCACGGTCATGATCGAATCGTCCGGTGATCAGCCGGCGCAGGCCGGTCGACCGCACCAGGAGATGCGTTTGCGGATCGACGATATAGATCGCGTAGACGGTCTCGCGCGTCCGCTCGACCTTGCGGATGTAGTCGAGCGTGCGCCCGACGGTCCAGTCCGCGGGCACGCTGACTAACTCCGTCGTCATGATTGATGCGGCGCTGCCTTCAGGATAGCCGAGAATGGCAAGCAGCGTGGCACGCAGAGGCGGCGCAAGCCCGCCGAGCAGCTCGGAACGGGCCGGCTCGTCGAGCTCGCGCAGGATATCGGCGGCGCGGTCAACCGACATGGCGGTAAGAAGTCTGCCCGCCTTGGCGCGCGGCAGCGCCTCCATGAGTTCGGACGCGCCGTCGAGTTCAGGCTGATCGAAGATCTCGACAAGCCGCTCGAATGTCACTTCACAAAGCAGTTCCGTCGCGGTTTCCCGCGGCTCCCTGTTCAGGGCCTCGACGATGTCGGCGACGTGATCATTGGCGAGGATGCGGGCGATGGCGACGGCTTCGTCGCTCGCCACCGTGGTAAATTCGTTCATGGCTCACTCCTTGCCGTCCGGCAGGACATGAACCATTGGAGGTCACGTCCAGGCGGACGGCGGTTGCGTTCGACTGTGACTGTCGCCAGGCATGGCGCGGTGACCTTTCTGCTTGCGGGTTCGCGTTTGACTGTCTGCAAGCGGGCGCAACATAGGAGCGCAACTTGCCGTGTCAATCGCGGTGAGGAAGGATAATACCGGCGAGCGGCCGAGATCGCGCGACTGTGATCGTCGGCAGCCGCATTGCGGCCAACTCAAACCGCTGGGGCGCTATTTCTGCTTCAGCCGGCGCGAGAAGCGTAGCCACTTGTCCTCGACCGGCCTTGGCTGTGCGAGAATGGTTGTGAGCTCGACGGGCAAGGTCGGAACCAGCGGCTTCTTGGTGGCGACACCGTCGGCGATGGCGACGATGCTGTGATAGAATTCGCTGCCGGTGATCGATCGCGGCGCCACCGCCTCGTGCATGACGCTGATCACCGTGACATCGGGGCAGTTGTCCTTGATGGCCTGGTGGAAGGCAACCTTGCCATCGGGGTCGAGCGCTCCGGTCGCCTCGTCGAGGAACAGCAGCCCCGGCTGCTGCAGCACGATGCGGGCCACCACCAGCTTCTGTTTCTGGCCGCCCGACAGGACCTGATCCCAGCTTTTGCCTTCGCGGTTTTCGTCGGCCATGTGCTCGATGAAATCGCCAAGCCCGGCCTTGTGCAGCGCCGACGCGACCTGCGCGTCGCTATGGTCGTGGTCGGAGCCGGGCAGGCAGGCCAGCTGTTTCAGCGACACCGGCTGCAGCTTGACCTCCTGGGCGGCAAAGAAACTCTTGACGCCTTCCGGGAAGACGATGGTGCCGCGGCCATAGGGCCACAGGCCATTGATCGCCTTGATCAGCGAGGTCTTGCCGCAACCGGATTCGCCTTTCAGGAAGGTCCATTCGCCGCGCCGGAAGCGCAGATTGGCGGCGCTAAGGAACGGCGTGGCATCCTCGCCCTGATGCGCCAGCTCCAATTTCTGGATGGTCAGGCCGAAAACCGCGTTCTGGCTGGCATACTGGAAGTCGGAGCGGCCGGTCTGGCTGTAGAATTCCTGCGGATGCTGGACATTCTCGATCGCGTTGGCCAATTCGGTGACACGCTGGCTGTTGGCGCGCAGCGTGGCGATGGCGGGCATGACATGGATGAACCAAGAACACTGGCCGATCAGCGAATTGACCAGCTCGGAACCGGTTATGTAGCCCTTGAGGTCGAGGCCGTTGTGGATGAACGGCACCAGGCCAGGTCCGTAGGCGACAATGCGGGCGCCGATGAAATTGTAGATCAGTTCGAACGACATGTAGACCGTGTTGACGATGTTCAGCCGCGTCCAGGTGCCGTCGATATCGACATAGAGCCGGCCATGCATAGTCCTCTGTACGCCTTCGCCCTGAGACGCCGCGACATGGAAGCTGCGGCGCAGGAACGTCGTCAGCTCGCCGCGATAGCTGCCTTCCGCCTGCTGCATCCTGACGTTGAGGCGCTCGAGCAGGCTGCCGAGCTTGACCGCGATCCATGTGTTCAGCGGCACGTAGGTGGCGACGCCCAGGAAGGCGAGGATGGCGCTGCCATAGTTGCCGAGGAACTCCAGGCCTTTCACCTCGACGGAGTTTTCGAGCAGCTTCTGGCCGACGAAATAGAGCGAAGTGGCGACGCCAAGCACGCCCATGGCGAGGCCGATGGCGCCGCCGGTCATGTCCTTGATGGATTCCTGGACGCGTTGGTCGATGTTGTCGGGGGCCGGTGCGCCGCTGCCGGTCGCCGCATGCTGAGCATGGAAATGGGTATGATTGCCATCCAGCAACGCTTCATTGAAGCGACTGTCGAGCCAGCCGCGCCATTTGCGGTGCAATGTCGCCGAGACAAGATTGCGGATGCCGGTAAAGCCGGCGTCCTTGAGCAAGACCAGCAGCACGAGGATGCCGGCATTGACCAGCAGCGAGCGAAGCGGCGTGGTGTTGGCGGCGTCATGGAAGAAGGCGATCGAGTTGACCAGTTCGCCGGAGGCCTCGGCGAACCAGACACCGGCCTTGCTGGACAGCGCCGTGAGCAGCGCAATCACCAGCGTCAGTGTCCAGGCTTCCTTCCAGCGGTCGGAGACCCAGTAGGCCCGCATCAGGCCCCAGAAGCTGCGCATCGACGATACCGGCGTCAGAAGCGATCGCCCTGAGGCATCGCGAGGTGTTTTTTCCGGTACTGACTCTTGCGATGGTCTACCGACCCGAATCACGATCCCGCCCAAACCTTTTTTCTTTTGTTACGGATGGTAACACCAATTGATCATTTTCCATTAATTTAAAACCCGGCCGACTGGATTACCCCGGCAGCCGTTGCCGTGAGGCAACAGAGTGCACGCTGAAATACGACGGCAACGGTCGGCAGAAATCAGGATATAGTGATTGATTTCAAGGAATTGACCTGCAGCGACCAGCTGTCACGGCAGCTTCCCCAAGGGAAGGTCCTCACACGGTTTTGTGAACTCGAAATCACACGAACCGACCGATTTTCTCACTGCGGGTTGACCTGAGCACCCGAAAATTTTCCGTTCGTGATCTCGCCGGGGGACGCCGTCACGATCCTTTCCTGAGGAGGAAGTGACCGGAATCATCTGAGCGGTGCGTCCCCTCCTGTCGAGGAGGAGGGGGAACTGCGTTTGACAATTCATCGTTCGGAATTGAACCTTGCCTGGCGTTGTCGACACCCATGCATGTCCGGTTCTCCAACAAGGAAGTTTCCAATGCTTGCACGCGCGGCCGCAATCCTGTCCCTCTTCGCCGGGCTGCCTCTCTTTGCCTGGGTACCTCCGGCGCATGCCGCCTCGCAGGGCATCCCGTCAAGCGCCGAAGGCCAGATCGAGTTCAACACGCCGTCCGCCAACATCGGCTGCATCTACACACCGAAGGGCGGCACCGGCACCTATGAGCCGCGGGACGGCGGCCCGGAGCTGAGCTGCTCGCGCATCGAACCGAGCTATATCACCATCATCCTCGGACCCAAGGGGCCGGCCACGCTGATCAAGAACCCGGGCGAGCAGGGTTGCTGCAGCGACGTCGACAAGCTTGGCTACGGCCACAGCTGGAGTGCGGGGCCGTTCTCGTGCCAGTCGTCAACCAAGGGACTGACCTGCACGGCCACGAACGGACATGGATTTTTTATAAGCAAGGCCAAGGCGACGGTGAAGTAACGCTTGCCTTGTCGGGAAGGCGAGGGATGGCCGGCCTCAGCCGACCTTCTCCAATTCGCCACGCGCCTTGGCAGCCGCCACCTGACGAATGGCATCAGCCAGGGTATCGGCATCCTGCGCGCCCATGACCGCGTACCTGTCTTCGAGCAGAAAACACGGCACGCCTGTTATGCCCATGCGCGACGCGGTGGCGATCTCGGTGCGAACCGCCTCGACATCGGCGTCCGTCGGCAAAAGCGTGGCGACCACGGACGCATCCATGCCGGCTTCGCGCGCGGCTTCGGTCAACACGCCATGGTCGCCGATGTTGGCGCCTTCCTCGAAATTCAGTTGGAACAGCCGGCGCACAAGCCTGTTCTGCACGGCTTCGCCGGCAGCACCGGCCCAGCGGATCAGGCGGTGCGCATCGAGCGTGTTGGCCGCCACCTTGATGGCGTCGAAGGCAAAGGAAATGCCCTCAGCCTCGCCCAGCGGCTCGATGCGGTCATGAATCTCGCGGATACGCGTGTCGCTGCCGAACTTGGCCAGCATGTATTCGTGGCGATTCTTGCCCTGCGGCGGAATGGACGGATCGAGTTGGAAGGGGCGCCACCGGATATGCACGTCGATATCGCCGACAGCGGCAATTGCCTTGTCCAGCCGCTTCTGACCGATAAAGCACCATGGGCAGACGACGTCGGACACCACATCGACGGTGACGGCGTTCGGTTCGCTCATCTCGATCTCCTGAATTTCACTTCGGTTTGCGCCACCAGGTCGGCAGTTGATACCCAAATATGGGCGTCTTTCGCGGATGTTCCAGATAGTTCCAGTAGGCAATCCATTGCTGCGTGTTGTGCTGCATCGGTACCATGTAGTTGCCGGATATCAGCAGCCGGTCGAGAACACGAACCGCGGCAACATAATCCTCCTTCGTGCGCGCGCGCAGCATCGCTTCGATTGTCGCGTCCACCGCCGGATCGGCGACGCCGGCAAGATTGAACGAGCCTTCCGTCCTGGCCGCGGCCGAACTCCAACGCCCGGTCTGTTCGATGCCGGGCGACAGCGAATTGTTGAAGCCGCTCGAACCGACCAGAACCTCGAAATCGAAGCGCTGCTTGCGCGACTGGATCTGATCGCCGTCGAGGCCGCGAATGGTGACATTGACGCCGATCTTCTCCAGCGTGCGTTGGTAGATGCCGGCGAGGCGCTCCTCATCCTGCGAGGCGGTCAGGATCTCGAAGCCGAAAGGTTTGTCGTCAGGATCGAGCATCGTTCCATTCTGCACGTGGTAGCCGGCGCCTTTCAGCAGGTCGAAAGCTGCCTTCAACACGCGGCGATCCTGGCCGGATCCGTCAGTCACCGGCGGCCGGTAAGAGCCGTCCATCACATCGGCCGGCACGCGGCCGGGATAGGGCGCCAGAAGCGACTTCTCCCTGTCGTCGGCCGGATGGCCGAGCGCGGAGAGCTCGGAATTCTGCCAGTAACTCATCGTGCGCGTGTATTTGCCGCCGAACAGGTTCTTGTTGGCCCATTCGAAGTCGTAGAGCATGCCGAGCGCGCGCCGCACGACCGGGTTGGCGAATTTCTGCAGCCTCGTGTTGAACAGGAAACCGGTCACCACGGGCGGAATGCCGGTGTCGAAGGTTTCGGCAACCACGTCGCCTTTGTGGAACGCGGGAAAATCGAGATCGCGCTCGCGCTTTACCGGATCGCCGTCGTCGTCGATGGCGCAAAGCCCTTTCTTGAACGCTTCGAGCTTGGCGTTGGCGTTGAGGAAATACTCTATGGTGATCTGGTCGTAATTGTCGAAACCGCGCTTGGCAGGGACATCCTTGGCCCAGTAATCCGGGTTGCGCTTGAAGACGATGCGCTGGCCGGGCTGCACCTGCGCGATCGTATAGGGACCACTGCCGATCACCGGCTTCAGCGTCGTCTTGTCGAAGGTTTCCTTGTCGAATGCGTGCTTCGGGACAATCGGCGTCAGCGCGATGATCAGCGGGAATTCGCGATCGGCCTTGTCATTGAAGGTGAAACGTACGCTGTGGTCGCCGGTCTTTTCGAGCTTGGCGACCCTGGCCATGCGGTCGCTGTAAGGCGGGCGGCCTTTCTCCGTAAAGACGTCATAGCTGAACAGCACATCTTCCGGCGTCACTGGCTCACCATCGGACCATTTGGCCTTCGGGTTGAGGTGGAACTCGATGCTCTTGCGCTCGGGATCCATGTCGGCGGTCTCGGCCAGCAGGCCGTAAAGGCTAAACGGCTCGTCGTAGTTGCGCTGCATCAGCGGCTCGAAGACCAGATTGCCATAGATCGTATCCATCATGCCGCGCGCCGTCGTGCGCAGGCTCTTGAGGATGAAAGGATTGAGATTGTCGAAGCTGCCGACGACGCAATAGGTGATGTTGCCACCTTTGGGCGCATCGGGATTGACATAGTTGAAATGCGTGTAGTCGGGCGGCAGCGCCGGCTCGCCCTGCATGGCGATGGCGTGCTTCGGCTCGGATGCGGCCGGCTGGTGCGAAAGTGCGAGAAACGATATCGCGGTGATCAGCCAAACAAGAACGCGGCCCATGACCGTCTCCTTAATGGGTCGGCTTGATGATTCGGTGCGTACCCTAGCATGACGCAGCTGCGCGCCGGCCAATCGTGCTTTCAACAATTGCTGACATCGGGCTGGATTCGACACCGCTTGCAGTGTAACACGCCCTCCGAAGTCATTCTGTTGCCTCATTTCGGCAACAGGTAGCTGGACCACACGGCACGAAGAAGCCGGTTCCGGGATCATTTGAGAGGAAGTGCACGACATGACGAGCCTGAACAGCAACGCGTACCGCCTGTCGGTCATGGCCGCTGGCGTGGTCGGCTTTCTCTGCGCAGGACTTTCCGCTGCTTCCGCACAGCAGCAACAGCAGATTCCGCAAGGCTGGTTCAAGGCCTGCACCAAGCAGGAAGACGTCGACATCTGCAATGTCCAGAACATCACCACCGCCGGCAACGGCCAGTTGGTCACCGGCGTCAGCCTGATCGAACTGAAGGGCAAGGTGAACCGCAAGGTGTTCCAGGTCACGGTCCCGACCGGTCGTCTGGTGCCTCCCGGCATCGGCCTGCAGATCGATACCGGCAAGGCGCAGAAGCTCGACTATGTAATCTGCTTTCCTGATCGTTGCGTGGCGGAAGTGCCGCTGACCGATCAGCTCGTCGCCGCGTTCAAGAAAGGCCAGGCGATTACGCTGACCTCCGTCAATTTCCAGAACCAGCCCAACCCGATCAAGGTCGCCCTGCAGGGCTTCAGTGGCGCCTATGACGGCCCGGCGCTGCAGCAGTCGGATATCGAGGACCGGCAGAAGAAGCTCCAGGATTTTGTCGCCAAGAACAACCAGGATTTCGCCAAGAAGCTCAAGGAAGAGCAGGACAAGGCGAAGACCGCCAACTGACCGGTCGATATCGCAGGCCAAACAAAGAAGCGGGGTCATGCCCCGCTTTTTTTATGACCGTCGCTTAATGCCTGGACTGCCGTTTCGGCTGGTAGCCCCCATCCGGCTTCTTGTCGAACATCTCCTTGATCTGTGGATGCCGGACGGGTTCCCCCGACTGATCCTCGAGCAGATTCTGTTCGGAGACATAGGCGACGTACTCAGTCTCCGAATTCTCGGCGAGCAAATGGTAGAAAGGCTGATCCTTGCGCGGCCGCACGTCGGCAGGAATGGCTTCGTACCATTCGTCGGTGTTGGCGAATTGCGGATCGACGTCGAAAATGATGCCCCTGAATGGAAACAGCCGGTGGCGAACCACCTGTCCGATTGCGAATTTGGCTGTTTTCATCGTACTCACCACTGAATTCCTTGGCTTTATTTGGCGCAGACTGGGCCTCAATTCAATCCCGAAGCGCTTCAGCGCGCTCCGAAGCTACGCAAGACGAGGCGCAAAGGTTTTGCCGCATGCGGCCGATGTCGATGATCGTCGATGACGCAGCTTGTCGGAAACGGGAAGATCGCTGTCAGCGTGTCGGCCTTCGCCGACCGCCGGCCAGCGCCGCGAAGCCGCTGCCGGGACGAAGGCCCTCGCGCATGAAAAAAGCGCGGAGCGGCGCGAAGCCGCCAAGCGCGCCGAGCCCGGCAACGCGGGCCATCTGTGCCGGCAGCATGCCGGAAAGCAGCGACATGTTGAGCAGATTGACCGCGCTGCTGCGCGCCAGAATATCGGGCCGACGCTTGAAATCATATGCCGCCAGGGCCTTGGCAGCTCCCGGGTCACTACGATTTTCACACGCGATTCCAATTAGATCTTCGACATCCCTGATACCGAGATTGAGGCCCTGCGCGCCGATCGGGGGAAACACGTGGGCGGCTTCGCCGATCAACGCCATCCGGTTTCGCGCAAAACGCAGCGGCGTCACAGCCGAAAGCGGGTAGATCTGCCGGCCCGGCTCGACCGTCACCCGACCCAGCATCGACTGCATCTGCTGTTCGATCCGCATCGAAAGCGTTGCATCGTCCAACGCCGCGAGTTCGGCCGCGGTCTCGGGTTTCACCACCCAGACCAGACTCGAGCGATTGCCGGGCAGGGGGACCTGTGTGAACGGACCGGTCTCGGTGTGGAATTCCGTCGATGTGAAGGCATGGTCGCCACTGTGACCGAAATTGAGGACAAGGGCTGCCTGCGGATAGGAGCGAGCCGAGGTCGAGATGCCGGCAGCCTGGCGGGCCGGCGACAAGCGGCCGTCGGCTGCCACCCCCAGCGATGCGTCCACCGTGCTGCCATCGGCCAGGACGGCACGGGCGTGTGCGGCGTCGAGCTGCCAGTTCGCCACCATAACCCTGTGCCATTCGATGCCGGCATCCGTGGCGACGGCACTGGCGAGCGCCGGATTGAGGACGCTGTTGGGCAGGTTTAGCCCGAACTGGTCCTCGTCTATCTCGCTGGCGCGGAAGGTGACGACCGGACTGCGGATCAACCGACTGGTCGCGTCGACGATGCGCATCACCTTCAAGGGCGCCGCCTTGGACTTGATCCCTTCGAGCACGCCCAGCCGCTCAAGCATTTTCACGGCAGGGTTCATCAGCGCCGTCGTGCGACCATCGGGGGCAGAGGCCTCGGGGCCGACCAGCGTCACCGGGAAACCGGCAGCGGCAAAACCGAGCGCCGCGATCAGTCCCGCCGGCCCCGTGCCAGCAACCAGTATCCGCGCAGTTCGCTCATGCTCCAAGATCGGCTTCCGGCTTGCAATGCGAGGCGGCCACCCGGCCTGCCCGTCGATGAGCATATAGGGCAGATCATGCCGCTTGATCAACGCGGCGATTCGGCCCAATCGGATGACATGACCGGCCAGCAGGACGACTTCAGCCACCTCGATCGCGCCGGCCGCGCAACGGCCACCATCGCGCGCAATCCTCGCGTCACGGTAAACGTCGCTGTCGGCGCTTGTATCCTGCTCGCCTGGCTATTGCTTGCCGCGATGGCAATCCGCGGCGCCGAAGCCGGGATTGCAAGCGTCAGCGCCCCCGGCGACACGATCCTGCGCAAGCTGCCGCAACCGCCGCTGCCCGATTTCCTGGAACGGTTCTTTGCGCTTTGCCTGTCGCCGGCGCCGCTGGATGCAAGCCTCGCCCTGCAGGCCGGTGGGCTCGTTTCGATGTGGTTCCTGATGGCGATCGCGACGATGCTGCCTTCAGCCGCGCCGATGATCCGGACTTACTGCGAAATCGCCGATACGGCACGCATCAAGGGCGAGCCGGCCGTCCATCCGCTGGTGCTGGTCGCCGGCTACCTCAGTGTCTGGCTCGGCGCCTCTGTGACGTTTGCCGCACCGACCTTGGCCGCCCACGCATTCGGCTCGCCAGACGGGATGCTGGACCCGGTCGTCGGCATTGCCGGTGCGCTGGCGCTTCTGACTGCCGGCCTCTACCAGTTCAGCGGCTTGAAAGAAGCCTGCCTGACAAAGTGCAAGAACCCGTTCTCGATCCTTTTCGCGAACTGGAGCGCAAGGCCGGTCGGCATCTTCCGGCTTGGGGTCAAGCAAGGCCTCTGGTGCCTCGGCTGCTGCTGGGCGCTGATGATGGTGATGTTCGCTGTCGGCGTCATGAACGTCTTCTGGATGGCGTTGATCGGGCTGTTCACCCTGATCGAAAAACAAACAGCGAGCAGGGTTCCAACCCGGCTGGCCGGTGCGATACTGCTTGTCTGGGCAGCCGCGCTGCTAGTAGTCTCACTCTGAGTGGGGGAAAATCAATGGCAGATCAGGACTGGGCGATGAAAGGAGAGCTAGTACTCTCCTGTAATTGCACGGTTTTTTGCCCTTGCGTATTGTCGCTCGGCAATCATCCGCCGACCGAAGGCTATTGTCAGACCTGGGCGGGGTTTCGCATCGATGCCGGCCATTTCGGGGACGTCGACCTATCCGGCCTCAATCTTGGGCTGGTCATGGAAATCCCAGGTTACATGAGCCGCGGCAACTGGACCGCCGGCCTGTTCATCGACAAGCGTGCCTCAGTCTATGCGGTCAAGGCGCTGACGAAGATCTTCACCGGCAAGGCAGGCGGAACCACATCGCTGCTCTCCATCCTCGTCGGCAAATTCCTCGGCGTCGAGCAAGTGCCTATCACCTATGAGACGCGTGACAAGACGCGTATCTTCCAGATACCGAAGATCATCGACGGTGCGGTGACACCGGTCCCCGGCAAGGATCGTGACAAGGATACGGTGATCAGCAACTCGGAATACTGGATCGCGCCCGAGATCATCGTCGCCAGGTCAGACAAGAGCAAGATGCGGGCCTTCGGCCGCAACTGGAATTTTGCCGGCCGTTCGGCCGAAATCTGCAAGCTGGATTGGCGGGGCCCGTGAGCAAGAACACAACGGCCCGGAAAGCCGCCAAAAAGATCACCGACCGGATTCCGCGGCCGAAGAAGAAAGTCACCTGGCCGCAGGCGAGGGCGTTCTCCGTCCATCTCTTGACCGCGTCGGGCTCGTTCCTGGCTTTCCTGTCGCTGGTGGCGGCAAGCGAAGAGCGCTGGACCGCGATGTTCTGGTGGCTCGGGCTGGCGCTGTTCGTCGACGGCATCGATGGGCCGATCGCGCGCAAGCTCGAGGTCAAGGAAATCCTGCCTACATGGTCGGGCGAACTGCTCGACAACATCATCGACTACGTGACCTATGTCCTGATCCCGGCCTTCGCGCTGTATCAGCGAGGCTTCATGGGCGAGGGCCTGTCGTTCCTGTCGGCGGCGATCATCGTCGTCTCCAGCGCCATCTATTATGCCGACACCGGCATGAAGACGAAGGAGAATTTCTTCAAGGGATTCCCCGTGGTCTGGAACATGGTGGTGTTCACGCTGTTCGTCATCGAGCCCGGACAATGGGTTTCGTTCGCGGTGGTGGTGGTGGCCGGCATTCTGACTTTCGTCCCGATCAACTTCATCCATCCGGTGCGGGTGGTGCGGCTGCGCCGTATCAACCTTGCGATGACCCTCTTATGGTGTGCTTTCGGCGCGCTTGCCCTTGCACAGGCGGCACTCGCCGCCTTCTACGATCAGATCGGCGTGCTGGGAGAACAAGTCGGCACCTTCACCAAGATCGGCATCACCATCACGGGGCTTTACCTCGCCAGCATTGGTGGCATCATGCAGTTCTTTCCCAATCTCGGTGCCAAGAAGGCCTGATCAGCCAGAGGAAGCCCAGCCTATGTCCAAAGCGATCCGCATTCACGCCCATGGTGGCCCGGAAGTCCTGACCTATGAGGACGCCGATCCAGGCCAGCCCGGAGCAGGGCAGATCCTGATCCGGCACACGGCGATCGGCCTCAATTTCATCGATGTCTATCATCGCTCGGGCCTTTACCCGCCGCCCGGCGGGTTCCCGCTTGTTCCTGGCGGCGAAGCCGCCGGCGTCGTGCTGGGGGTCGGCAAAGGCGTCGAGTGGCTGAAGCCCGGCGACCGGATCGCCTACGCCGTGACGACTGGAGCCTACGCGCAAGAGCGCGTCATCGACGCCAGCCGCGTCGTCAAGGTGCCGGATGGCATCAGCGACGAACAGGCCGCCGCGATGATGCTGAAAGGCATGACCGCTGAGTATCTGCTGCGCCGGACGTTCAAGGTGAAGGCGGGCGACACGATCCTATTCCATGCCGCTGCAGGCGGCGTCGGGCTGATCCTCGGCCAATGGGCAAGATATCTCGGCGCGACGGTCATCGGCACCGCCAGTTCGTCCGATAAGATCGAGCTCGCCAAGGAACACGGCTTCGACCATGTCATCAACTACAAGGAGCAGGATTTCGTCGCCGGGGTCGCCGCCATCACCGACGGCAGGAAGTGCGACGTCGTCTACGATTCGGTCGGCAACGACACGTTTCCGGCTTCGCTCGACTGTTTGAGGCCACTTGGCATGTTCGTCAGCTTCGGCCAGTCCTCGGGGCCGATCCCGCCATTCAGCATGTCGTTGCTGGCGCAGAAGGGCTCGTTGTTCGCAACCCGGCCGACGCTGTTCGTCTACAATGCAAAGCGCGAGGACCTCGAAGCCTCCGCCGCAGCCTTGTTCGAGGTCGTGCTCAGTGGCGCCGTCAAGATCAAGATCAATCAGCGCTACGCGCTCAAGGACGTGGGCAGGGCGCATTCCGACCTCGAGGGCCGCAGGACAACGGGAACGACCATTCTCATTCCCTAGAGACCGATTACAAACTCTACTCTGTCGGCCAAAACAGTCCCTTAGTCCGTTCTTCCTTGCTATTGCTTGAATTTCCGCTGAAATTCTTGAAGCTCTTTCAAGACGCGTGCCGCTTTCCGATGGGAGCCGGCCGCGCCTACCATGCTTTCGGGAACACAGAACATGTCTGGCTAACCAGATGGGAGGCACTGTGAGTGCAAATCAGGACGGCACAAACCTGCTCGAGGTCCGTGGCCTCACCAAGATATTCGGCACGCTGACGGCGTGCGATCATATCGATCTCGACATCGCCAGGGGTGAAATCCACGCTTTGCTCGGCGAAAACGGCGCCGGCAAATCGACGCTGGTCAAGATGCTGTTCGGTTCGCTGGAGCCCAATTCCGGCGAGATCTTCTGGAACGGCCAGGCGGTCAGGATTTCCAGCCCCGGCGTGGCCAAAAAACTCGGCATCGGCATGGTGTTCCAGCATTTTTCGCTGTTCGAGGCGCTGACTGCGGCCGAGAACATTGCGCTATCGCTGGACGACGGTTCGCCGATCAGCAGCATTGCGGCGAAGGCGAGGGCGCTTTCCTTCAGCTATGGCCTGCCGCTCGATCCTGAATCGCTGGTCGGCGACCTGTCGGTGGGCGAGCGCCAGCGTATCGAGATCATCCGCTGCCTGCTGCAAACGCCGCAGCTCATCATCCTTGACGAGCCGACTTCGGTGCTGACGCCGCAGGAAGCCGACAAACTGTTCGAGACGCTGGATCGTCTGCGTTCGGAAGGCAAATCCATCCTCTACATTTCGCACCGGCTCGAAGAGGTCAAACGCATCTGCGACCGGGCCACCGTGCTGCGGCATGGCAAGGTCGTCGGCCACTGCAACCCACGTGCGGAAACCGCCTCATCCCTGGCGCGCATGATGGTCGGCAACGAAGTGCAGGCGGTGGTGCGCGCACCCGTCGAGGGCATCGCCACGGCACAGCCACTTCTCGAAATCCGCAACCTCAGCCGCAAGCCGGCGACGCCGTTCTCGATCCCGCTCAAGAGCATCGACCTGAATGTTCGGGCCGGCGAGGTGATCGGCATCGCGGGTGTCGCCGGCAACGGCCAGGGCGAGTTCTTTGAATCCGTCTCCGGCGAGGTGTTGCAGCAGGATGCCGGCTCGGTGCGGATCCGCGGCAAGAATGCAGGCAATCTCTCCATCACCGGACGGCGCCTGCTGGGCGCCGCTTTCGTCCCGGAAGAACGCCTCGGCCATGGCGCCGCGCCGCGCATGAAGCTTTCGGAAAACCTGCTGCTGTCGCGCCATGCCACCGACGGCAAGGCCTTCGTCGGCGGCGGCGGAATGGTCGACAGCGCGGCCATCTACGCCGCCGCTCAACGCATCATCGAGGCGATGGACGTGCGCAAGAGCGCGCCGGATCCGGAGGCGGCGGCACTTTCGGGCGGCAATCTGCAGAAGTTCATCGTCGGCCGCGAACTCGACCGCCGGCCAAGCGTCATGGTCGTGAACCAGCCGACCTGGGGCGTCGACGCAGGTGCCGCCGCCCACATCCGCCAAGCCTTGATCGAGTTGTCGCGCAGCGGATCGGCGGTGCTGGTGATCAGCCAGGATCTCGACGAGCTGTTCGAGATATCGGATGCGATCGCGGTCATGCACAATGGCGCGCTGTCCGAGCCGATGCCGATCGCCGAAGCGACCTTCGAGAAAGTCGGCTTGCTGATGGGCGGCGCCGAACCCGGTCACGCCGAACACACGATGGAGACGGCATGATGCGCCTCGAACTCGTCAAACGCCCGCAACGCTCGGCGCTGTTTTCAGCCCTGTCGCCGTTCATCGCCTTCGCGCTGACGATCATCGCCGGCGCCATCATGTTCGCACTGCTCGGCGTCAACCCGCTGACCGCGTTCAATATCTATTTCATCGAGCCGATCAGCCAGGTCTGGCAATTGCACGAGCTGGCGATCAAGGCAGCTCCGCTCATCCTGATCGCTGTCGGCCTGTCGGTCTGCTACAAGGCCAATGTCTGGAACATTGGTGCCGAAGGACAGTTCATCTTCGGCGCCATCTTCGGCTCAATCATTCCGGTGCTGTTTCCGCAATTCGAAGGGCCGCTGGTGCTGCCGTTGATGCTTTTGCTCGGCATGGTCGGCGGTGCGGTCTATGCGGCGATCCCCGCCTTCCTGAAGACCCGGTTCAATACCAACGAGATCCTGACCAGCCTGATGCTGGTCTATGTCGCCCAGCTTTTCCTCGACTGGCTGGTGCGCGGTCCTTGGCGCGATCCGCAAGGCCATGGTTTCCCGCAGACGATCCAGTTCGGCGACTCGGCCGTATTGCCGGAACTGCTGCCGGACGCCGGTCGGGCGAATTGGGGATTTGTCTTCGCGTTGGTCGCTGCGGTGCTGATCTGGATCCTGATGAGCCGCATGCTGAAGGGCTTCGAGGTGCGCGTGCTGGGCTCAAGCCCGCGGGCAGGGCGTTTCGCCGGCTTCGGCCTCAAACGCATGGTGTTCTTCGCCTTCCTGCTGTCGGGCGCGTTGGCAGGGCTTGCCGGCATCTCGGAAGTCTCGGGCGCTATCGGCCAGCTGCAGCCTGTCATTTCGCCCGGCTACGGCTTCACCGCCATCATCGTGGCGTTCCTCGGCCGCCTCAACCCGCTCGGCATCGTCGCCGCCGGCCTGGTGCTGGCGCTGACCTATCTCGGCGGTGAAGCGGTGCAGAGCGCACTCGGCATCTCAGACAAGGTGGCGCGGGTCTTCCAGGGCATGCTTTTGTTCTTCGTGCTCGGCTGCGACACGCTCATCCACTACCGCATCCGGCTGGTCGGCCTGGCGCTGACAAAACCGGAGGGTGCCGCGAAACTCGATCCGGAGCCCAAGCTGAAGGAAGCCCGTTGATGGACATCACCGTAAACATCCTTCTGACCATCGCCACGGCAGCAACGCCGCTGCTGATCGCAGCGATCGGTGAACTGGTGGTCGAGCGCTCCGGCGTGCTCAACCTGGGCGTCGAAGGCATGATGATCATGGGCGCCGTTGGCGGGTTTGGCGTCAGTTATCTCACGGGATCACCCTGGATCGGGCTGCTGGCGGCAATTGCCATGGGCGCCGTGTTCTCGCTGCTGTTTGCCGTCATGACGCTGTCCCTGGCCACCAACCAGGTGGCGACCGGCCTGTCGCTGACGCTGCTCGGGCTCGGCCTCTCCGGCATGATGGGGACGAGCTTCGTCGGTCAGCCCGGCGAACGGCTGCCCAACCTCGACATTCCCGGCCTGACCTCGATCCCGGTGATCGGCCGATTGCTGTTCGGCCAGGACCCGATCTTTTACATTTCGATTGCGCTCACAGCTGCCGTCACGTGGTTCTTGTTCAAGACCCGGACCGGGCTGACACTGCGCTCCATCGGCGACAGCCATACGTCGGCGCATGCGCTTGGCATCAAGGTCATTCGCTACCGCTATCTCTCCGTCATCTTCGGTGGCGCCTGCGCCGGTCTTGCCGGCGGCCATCTGTCGTTGGTCTACACGCCGCAATGGGTTGAGAATATGACTGCCGGCCGCGGCTGGATCGCGCTGGCACTGGTCGTGTTTGCCTCGTGGCGGCCATGGCGGGTGCTGGCCGGCGCCTATATCTTCGGCGCCATTTGGGTTGGCCAGCTTCACGTGCAGGCAATCAACCTCCAAGACTTCGTCGATGCTCCCTGGGTGATCTACAAGGTCATCGCTTTCCTAAAATCATTTCCGTCTCAACTGCTTTCTTCTCTGCCCTATCTGGCAACCGTCGTGGTTCTCGTTCTAATCTCGCGCAACAAGCGTCTGACGATGATGAACACGCCGGCTTCCTTGGGGCAGCCATTCGTTCCGGATCGTTGACAACAAAAACAAACGGGAAGCTCCAAGGCTTAACTCAGAGAGGTAACACAATGAAAAAACTGCTTATTGCCCTGATGACAACAACCGCCGCCCTATCGCTGGCGGCAACCGCCGAGGCTGCGGACAAGCTGAAGGCGTGCTGGGTCTATACCGGTCCTATCGGCGACTTCGGCTATTCCTACCAGCATGATCAGGGCCGTCTCGAGGTGGAGAAGGCGCTGGGCGACAAGGTCGAGACCGCTTATCTTGAAAACGTCTCCGAAGGCCCCGATGCCGACCGTGCTTTCGAGCGTCTGGCGCGCGAAGGCTGCAAGCTGATCTTCGGCACATCGTTCGGCTTCATGGACGCCGAAGTGAAGGTTGCCAAGAAATTCCCCAAGGTGATGTTCGAGCACGCGACCGGCTACAAGACCGGCGACAATCTCGGCATTTACAATGCGCGGTTCTACGAAGGCCGCTATGTGCTTGGCCAGATTGCCGCCAAGGAATCCAAGTCCGGCGTCGCCGGTTACATCGTTTCGTTCCCGATCCCCGAAGTGGTGATGGGCATCAACTCCTTCATGCTCGGCGCACAGTCGATCAACCCGAACTTCAAGGCCAAGATCGTCTGGGTGAACTCGTGGTTCGATCCGGGCAAGGAAGCCGATGCCGCCAAGGCGCTGTTCGACCAAGGCGCCGACATCATCGTCCAACACACCGATTCGACCGCTGCCCTGCAGGTGGCCGAGGAGCGCAAGCTGCACGGGTTCGGCCAATCCTCCGACATGATCAAGTTCGCGCCGAACGCGCAGCTGACCGCGCTGACCGACGAATGGGGTCCGTACTATATCAGCCGGGTCCAGGCAGCCCTCGACGGCACCTGGAAGCCCGACAATGTCTGGCTCGGCATCAAGGATGGCGCGGTCAAGCTCGCGCCTTTCACCAACATGCCCGACGACGTGAAGGCGATGGCGGAAGCCACCGAAAAGAAGATCGCCGGCGGCTGGAATCCCTTCACCGGACCGATCGCCAAGCAGGACGGCACGCCGTGGCTGAAGGATGGCGAAGTCGCCGATGACGGCACGCTGCTCGGCATGAACTTCTATGTGAAGGGTGTCGACGACAAGCTGCCGCAGTGAGCAGCGAGCGATACAAATGAGGAGGGCGCCGCGAGGCGCCCTTTTTCATTCGGCAGGTTGTGCCCCGGCTTATGTGTGACGAAATCTCGCGAGCCCGACATAGAAGGGGTCGGTTCCGGTAGGGGGCGAAATGGGGTTCACTTCGACACGAGCGGTTTGCTCATGTTGATTCCGGTTACCCGAAAGCCCGTGGCTTCATAAACATGCCTGGCGCGTTTGTTATCATCAGCCACTCGGAGCTTTATTTGTTGAAAACCTTTGCGTTTCAGGTCGTTTTCAAGAACTTCTAAGGCCCGCTTACCGAGGCCTTGACCCTGATAGGCAGGAAAGATGTGAAAATCACTGATGAATGCCGCGCGCATCGTCGGATCCTGTTTGTACCATAGGTACCCAATAAGCCTTTCAGGGGTTCCGGTCGGATCGACCAGGCACAGCAAGACGTGCCCGGTCGTATCGACGCCGTCAGGTAAGTCAGATGCGATTTCCTGTTTCGCTTGTGCAAGAGACTCATTATCGGAAAGCCGGTAGTTCGAGGCGATCTCGGATGCGTAGTCAGGAATAAAATAGTCGAGATAAGCTAAAAACTCGCTGTCTAGCATTGGCCTTAACGAAATCATTGAGTAACTCCTTTATCGAATTTGCCGACTGTCTGGCTTGTGCAAGAGCCATGAAGTTTTTTGCGCTCAACACGATCTAGCTTCGTCCCGGAGCCCGTCTCTTTGAATATCGCGGCCACGTCGTAACCGATCGACCGCGAGGCCGAGCCAGATCCTGAGCAGCCGCTGAGCCGGTCGTTCGCACGTTCGCCAGATCAGCCATGAAACAACCAGCATGAGCGCGATGCAGCCGAGGGCGGCAAACCATTTGCCGATCAGGGGTGCAGCGGCATTGATCGCGAGATAACCGATCTTCTGATGCAGCAGATAGAGTGGGTAGGTCAGGCCGCCCAGCGCCAGGGTGAGCGCCGACGGCCTGACACGGTTGCGCAACAGCACCGCGCCGATCAAGGCCGCGTGCATGACGACATTGGCGAGGACGAGATTGGCCGATGTAACTGCGATGCCGTAGTGGCCCTGCATCCAGCGCTGCGTCACCGACAGTGTGCCGCAGGACATCAGGAATGATGCGACAAGCAGCAGCAAAGCCGGTAGTGAACGGCCGTGTGCGTGGATGTGATGAAACACCACGCCAGCGGCGAAGAACGGTCCGAACTCGGTGATGAACAGCAGCCTTGCCGCGCCGCTGCCTACGAAAAACTCGTTCAACGCCGACACCGCCAGCCAGACGAAAATCAGCTCTAGCTTGCGTTTCTGGAAGAGCCCGGTGAAAAGCGCCAGCGTCACCCAACCGTAGAAAACCAGCTCAAGCACAATCGACCAATACACGCCGTCCATGAAGGGTTGGCCGAGGGCCGGTGCGAACATCGACAGATTGGCGGCATACTGACTGAAAGAGGCTGGAATCAGTGGTGTGCCGGCAAGGATGACCATCGTGAAGGTGAGCGTCATGCAGAGCAGGAAGCCAGGATAAAGGCGAACGAAACGTGCGACCGCAAACTCGCCCCATCTGCGGTTTTCCGCCGACCAGGCAATGACGAAACCGCTGATCAGAAAGAACAGATTGACGCCGAGATAGCCGTAGAGGGCGAACGGCGCTGCAAGCGGATAACCCTCGGCAAGAAAGCCTTCGGCGGCCGCGCCGCGAAAGAAATAGTGAAAGAGCACGACAGCAAGTGCTGCCGCCAGCCTGAGCAGGTCCAGCGTCGCGATATAATCCTGCCCCGAAGGTTTGGCGTCCATCCGCGTTCCGTATTTATAGTACGGAAACTCTACTGCGGATCGCGGTTGGACGGGTTAAGGGCCCCAACTATCGCCGGATGTAGTAAATAGCGCCCGTCAAACCGCCGAACCATAGAGGTCATAAGCATCGGCGCGGTCGATCTTGACGGTGACGATGTCACCTTGACGCAGCGGACGGCGCGACTGGATGTGCACGGAGCCGTCGATCTCGGGCGCGTCGTATTTGGTGCGGCCCTTTGCCGATGTGCCGTGCGCCTCGTCGATCAGCACCGGCAAGCGCTTGCCGACCTTTTTGGCTAGCTGCGCCGCTGAAATCTTCTGCTGGCGCTGCATGAAGCGGTGCCAGCGCGCCTCCTTGATTTCCTGCGGGACCTGTTCGAGGCCGAGCTCGTTGGAGCGGGCGCCCCGGACCGGCTCGTATTTGAAGCAGCCGGCGCGATCGATCTTGGCCTCGTCGAGCCAGTCAAGCAGCATCTGGAAATCGTCGTCGGTCTCGCCGGGAAAGCCGACGATGAAGGTCGAGCGGATGGCGAGATCCGGGCAGATCTCGCGCCAGCCGCGGATGCGCTCCAGCGTCTTTTCGCCATGTGCCGGCCGGCGCATGTTCTTCAGCACCTGCGGCGAAGCGTGCTGGAACGGAATATCGAGATAGGGGAGGATCTTGCCATCGGCCATCAGCGGGATGACGTCGGCGACATGCGGGTAGGGGTAGACATAGTGCATGCGCACCCAGATGCCGAGCTTGCCCAGTTCCTCGGAAAGGTCGAGGAACTTAGCGCGCACTTCGCGGTCGCCGAACATGCTGGCCTGGTACTTGATGTCGATGCCGTAGGCGCTGGTGTCCTGCGAGATGACCAGGAGTTCCTTGACGCCGGCCTTGGCCAGTTTCTCGGCTTCGCGCAGCACATCGGCCGCCGGCCGCGAGACGAGGTCGCCACGCAACGCGGGAATGATGCAGAAGGTGCAGCGGTTGTTGCAGCCTTCGGAAATCTTGAGATAGGCGTAGTGGCGCGGCGTCAGCTTGACGCCTTGCGGCGGCAAGAGATCGATGTAGGGGTCGTGCGAAGGCGGCGAGGCCTCATGCACGGCGGCCATGACGCTCTCATAGGCCTGCGGTCCGGTTATCGCCAGCACATTGGGGTGCTTCTCGCGAATGACGTCGGGCTCGGCACCGAGGCAGCCGGTGACGATGACCCTGCCGTTTTCCGAAAGCGCTGAGCCGATGGCATTGAGCGACTCGTCGCGGGCGGAATCGAGAAACCCGCAAGTGTTGACGACGACAAGGTCGGCACCGTCATGCTTGCGTGCGATCTCGTAGCCTTCGGCGCGCAAGCGCGTGATGATACGCTCCGAATCCACCAGCGCCTTCGGGCATCCAAGACTGACAAAACTCACGCGGGGAGCGGACATATAGGTTTTCCGGGCTTTCAGGATTGCCGGCGCAGTACCACACTTATTACGGCAATGGTATGGGCACGCCTGCGATGCGGCAAAACGCACGGCGTTTGCACTGCGGAGCTTTCGGTCGAAGACGCGGCGGACAGCCGCCTCAGCTGACCGCGCCGTTTATATGCGGCCAGACTTCCACCGCCCCGCGATAGACCATGTCCACCGCCACATAGAGGATGATCAACAGGCCGACATAGGCGATCCAGCGGTGGCGATGCAGCAGCTTGGCAATGAAAGTCGCGGCGAGGCCCATCAGCGCGATCGACAGCACGAGACCTATGACCAGCACAGGGAAATGGTCGCGCGCAGCACCCGCGACCGCCAGCACATTGTCGAGCGACATCGACACGTCGGCGACGACAATCTGCAAGGCTGCCTGGCCGAGCGTCTTGCGCTTCGCCTTTCCGGCCACCGCCTTGTCGCTGTTGAGATCGAGGTTCGACAGCGCCTCGGTCGCTTCCAGCTCATCGGCTTGGGATGTGCGCAGCTCGCGGTACATCTTCCAGCAGACCCACAGCAGCAGGATACCGCCGGCCAGCAGCAGGCCTACGATCGCCAGCAGTTTGACGGTAACCGCGGCAAAACCGATGCGCAGCACGGTTGCCGCCAGCACACCGATGAGGATCGCATTCTTGCGTTGTTCGGCCGGCAGGCCGGCTGCGGCGAGGCCGATGACGATCGCATTGTCGCCGGCAAGCACAAGGTCGATGGCTATGACCTGCAGCAGGGCCGTCAGGCTGGCAGCGCTGAAAATGTCCATCGACCGGAAGCCCTTGCTGATTTGCCGAGTGATCCTCGATTATCCCGAGGGCCTAACTTGGCGGTCCCTTGGCGTCAAGGGATCGCTCGTGGCGACATCACCGAAGCATCGTTACGTCAAATCTGGATCAGAGGCTCCGCGGCACTCGTCGATAGCTGGGCAAAACCATGGCCGATCACAAATCAATCGTAGAGATTATATTTGGCCCAATCGGCTTCCGGTATCTCGTCGCCGATCCGGTAGCGCAGTTGCAAAACTTCCATATGGTCGGGCGCCGTCTCGCACTTGAATTTCAGCCGGTACCATTGCCCGTTGCTCCGAAACGCAGCGCCCGGGCTTTTGATTGCATCAGCGTCCATCTCGGGTGTCGCGAAGGCGTAGGCGACGACGCGATCGGCTTTGAACTTGCGGTCATCGTGGGTGATCCGGTCGAGCACTTCGGCGTCACAACGCTGTTCAAGACGGGTCTGGAGATCGAGTTTCAACAGGCCTGCGCGCAATGCACTGTCCATTGCGCTGGCCGGAAAACTCAATGTCACAGACGCCAAGGCGATCATGCAGAGCTTCTTCATGGGCGGGACAAGCACCATATTTTGTCGGAGGAATCAACCAAGGGACCACCTTGGACCCCGCAGGCATGATCAATCAAATGCTCGATGCGTTCAAAATTGCGTGTCGGGATTCATCGTGCGCCCTGTGGCCAACGGACCAGCGAAGCACGGCCGGCATCCGTGAGATCGTAGAGGCCGCGGTCGACGCGCGCGAACCAGCCGTAGACATTGTGCTGCAGGATTTTCGGCGCGATCGGCGTCAGCGCCTTCAGGTCGCGCGGCCGCTTGGGTCCGTCCACCATGGCGGCAGCGCAGGCGAGGGCGCTTTGCCGGTAGGCCGTCATGATCGGATTGCGCGATCCCCCTCCCGCAACGGGATCGCCGCGACGGCGCTGGTGCTCGTCGACCAGGCGGGAGCGCCGGCGCGCATTCTTGCGCGGCGCCTGCGCGATCGGACTGAGAAGCACTTCAACGCGGTCGGTCGCGGTCACGCCAAGCAGGCCGAAGCCAAGGCGGCGGCAGAGATTGCGAAACCGTGCATCGCTTTCGCGGCCCTTGCCCCGGGCCGACATGCGCGCGGCCAGCCAGACCTCGTCGCAGGCCGCAGCACGATCGACACCTTGCAGCACCAGCTCGAGATTGAACTGCAGCTTCAGTTCGCAGATGACGACGACGGGCGGCTCACCCTCGCGCAGTGCGACGATGTCGCAGCCGCCGATCTCGCCTTTGACGACAAAGTCGAGGCTTTCGAGGAACAGCTTCACCGGCGCATAGAGTGACGTCTCGTTCATGCCGCGAAGGTCTAGCCGATTCGACGCGAAAAGCCTCCCGCGGTGCGATCGTCCAACGCCACGTCGCCAGCACCCGGGCTGGAAATGCAGCGTCCTGCGTCCTCAAGAATGAACTTTTTCGAGGAAAGCCAGCAGAACGCTGTTGAATTGCTCAGGCCGCTGCAACGGGGCAAAATGGCTTACGCCGGACAGGATGATCAGCTCGGACGCCGGGATGCAGCGGGCGAGATAATCGGCGTGCTCGTGTTTGATGAACTCGTCATGCTCGCTTTGAACGATCGCCACAGGCACGCGTATTTGTGCCAGGTCGGCCGCGGAATAGTTGGGTTCGGTCTTCATCATCAGGCCTACGGCATCAACAAATGCAGCGAACCGGTCCGGCGTAGCCGACAATGCGGCATAGTCCTTGACGTGCCGGCCGAAACACCGGTCGAGAACCGGGCTTGGCTCGATTTCCTTCGTGCCGCTGGGATCCATGTTGCAGCCGAAGAAGAATACACCCGCGATGCGATCCGCGGCCATCATGCCTAGGATCAAAGCGACGCATGCGCCGTCGCTCCAGCCCACCACAGCCGCCTTCTTCAGCTCCAGACGGTCCATCACGGCCAGAACGTCGGAGGCCATCAGTTCGTATTTGTACGGCCGCTCATCGCGCGTGCTGCGCCCGTGGCCCCGGCTGTCGATCACCACGACGCGGTGGCCGGCCCCGACCAATGCCGGAACCTGGAATCCCCAATTGCCGCTGTGGCCGAGGCCGCCATGCAACAAAATCACGGGAGAGCCTGTCCCATAAGTCGCGTACCAGATTTCCGCACCTTCGTGCTCCACCTGGCCTTCGTTACTTGCGGCCGGAAGAGGGGCAGCGCCATACGCTTCGAATTTCTGAAGGTCGCCGTCGTGGTATTCCATGCTGAAAGGTCTCAAGGCAAACGGGAAAAACCCGCAATAACCGCTGGCGCGGCATTGCGCTCTCGCGAGTTTTACCTGTGCTTCCCGAGTTGACAAGCGCCCTGACGTGACAACCCATCGATGTCAGGCTTCGGTGCGCGGCGCTTGTCGGTTCGACAGCTTCCTGCGGGGAAGGAACGGATAGCCGGTCTGACCGATATAGGTCGAGGGGATTGGATCGTCGACGCCGTACTTCTCCGGCACTTTGTCCCCGGTGGCATTATAGGTGCCGAACATGACGTCGAGGAAAGGCAGCTGCCCGGCGAAATTCTTGTCATAGGCTTCGCGCTGGTTGGCATGGTGCCAGCGATGGAACTGCGGGCTGGCGATCAGCCACTTCAAGGGGCCGAAAGGAATCCGCACGTTTGAATGAACAAGCATTGTGTGGCCGAAGTAGATCATCGAAAAAACGGCGATCGAGGCATCGGAAAACCCAAGGAAATAGACCGGCGTCAGCGATATCGCCTTGGTGACAATGATGTCGACCGGGTGATTGTGGAAAGCCCCAAGCCAGTCCAGTTCCTCGATGCCGTGGTGAACTGCGTGGAATTTCCAAAGCGCGGGGATTTTATGGAAAGCCCTATGTGCCCAATAGACGCCGATATCGGTGATCAGGATGATTTCCGCAACCTGCAGCCAGACGCGCTGGCCACTGACGGCTTGGGTTATCGATTGCGGGACAAGGATCGCAGCGAAGCCGAGGACACCGGCCGCCATCATGGCCATGGCCATCTTTATGAAGAAGCCGTTGAACAGCATGTAGATCAGATCGACGATCAGGCCCTTGCGGAAAACCTTCTGCGGCCGCTCGGCAAACAGGTTCTCGAACGGAATGAAGATCAGCGCGCAGATCAACAGTGCCTTGATGCCAAAGATATCCATTCATTCGCCCCAGCGCGCCGCCTGCGCCTCTGAGAAGAACCACATCTCCCCTTTCCAAAGGCTAAAGGTTCTGTGTTCGCGCAGAGGCAAAACGCAAACGCAAACCGTGAGCATGAAATCATTATTAAATTATTGATTTTATTTGTATTTATGTGACCATCATGTCAGGGCGCAAAGCCGCGCTTGATGCAATCGACCAGCGCCCTTGCCGGGGCGGATGCGCGCCAGGTCGTGCTAGATATCAAGGCGTCCAGGCGGGTCTGTGCGTCCAGGCTCGCCTTTTGCGCACGTTCAATTTCCTCGGCCTGCTGCGAATTCTCAGAACGCAGGCGCTCAAGTTCAGCATGGATTTTGGGCGAGTGCACGCTGGCTATATGAGACCATAGCTGCCGTTGTGATCGGTCCAAGTAACTCTGCCGATCCAATGCGTGAGGCTGAAGCTGATTCTGGACTGCAGATGCGAGCTTCCCGAGACCCATAACGGCCACCGTGTCCGGCAGGAACACCGTCTCATGGGTGATACCTAGATGATCGAGGAAGCGTTCCGCATTGACAATAGCGTCCGCGATCAGGTTGGCGTCGTGGAAGGAAATAATGCACTCCGATTTCATAAGCGGTAAAACACCGACAAAGTCCGAAAAACAGGCCGTGTTCGTGTGTTCTCCGTCGATCAGCGCGAGCGTGGCCCTGGGCTCGATCACCTCGGGCCGCACATCGGAGACATCTAGGTCAACTGTGATAAGTTTAGCCATTTCGGTGGGGGGAACCCAATCCGAAAGCACGGCGATCATCCGAGCCGCCGAGTTTTCAGGATAGTGAAAGACCTGTGCACGCTCGTCAGGCTGCGTCGCGGGTCGCGGGTCGACCGATATCGCAGCCTCGCAGGCTGGATCGAGCAGGTGTGGGAACAGGCTACCGCCGATATGTGAACCAACCTCAAGGTAGACATAATGGCCGAGCACCGAACGAGCAAAGTTCTGCACGCGCAGGAAACTCGTTCGGTCACAGAGGGTGCTCTCGGTTTTGACTTGGAAAATAGCAATGTCGAGCGTCTCGATCATGCCTATCGCTTGATCTGCGGTTGGCATTGGGTAGCTCCCTGGATTACTGGGTTGCAGCTCGCTTGCACGGGCAATTGGTTAGACCGTCGCAAAAAATGACTGTAGCTCAGTTGCACTTTGGCTCGAAGTCCGCAACAGCATATTCAATTCGAAAAACGTGACGCCTTGAAGGGTCGACTATGAACCGCCTCTATACAGATCTTCTTATCAAGGTCATTGCCAATACGATTTACGGCTCCGCTTCGCAGGTGATCGATCCCTCGAAAATGGGAGAGACGACCCCCTTCAATCGCGAAGATCGTCTCCTGGGCCGCGATTGGCCGGCGGTTGCCCATTCCATGGCGGGCATAAAACGCTTGACGAATGTGCGTGACCTTGTCCAGCGAGTCATCGATGAGAATGTGCCAGGAGATCTCATCGAAACCGGCGTCTGGCGAGGTGGCTGCTGTATCCTCATGAGGGGAGTGTTGGCTGCCAATGAGGTCAAGAACAGGAAGATCTATGTTGCCGACTCGTTCGACGGTTTGCCACCGCCGGATGCCGGGAATTTTCCAGCCGACAGTGGTGACCGGCTACACGAATACCGCCAATTGGCGATCGATCAGGCGCAGGTTGAATCCAACTTTGCCGCCTACGACCTTTTGGATGACCAGGTGGTCTTCGTCAAAGGCCTGTTTGGTGACACCTTGCCTGAGCGGGTGGCGGGTCCATTAGCTCTCATCCGTCTGGACGGCGACATGTACGAGTCGACAATGGATAGCCTTGAGGCGCTTTATCCGAGGTTGTCGCCCGGCGGGTTCGCGATCATCGACGACCTTGCGCATCCACCATGCCGGCAGGCGGTCGATGACTATCGCGCATGCAACGCCATCGAAGCCGAGGTACACGAGATAGACTGGACCGGCGGTTGGTGGCAAAAGCCAGTCACCGGCAATTAAGCACGGAAGCGCGATGAAACAGAACCACGTGTCCGTCGTTGTTGTCGCGTACAACATTCCCCGAGAACTGCCCCGAACTTTACTTTCGCTTGCGTCGCCCTACCAGCAAGGCGTGACATCGGATGACTACGAGGTCATTGTCGTCGACAACGGATCGTCACCGGCCATCAGCGAGAGCCTGGTCGCGGAATATGGGCCGAACTTTCGCCTGCTGCGCATCGATGATGCATCACCTTCGCCAGCGGCCGCCGTCAACCGCGGAATCAAGGCGGCCAGGGGTGACAAAATCGGCATGATGATTGACGGCGCGCGCATCGTGACGCCCGGTTTGGTGCATTTCGCACGCATCGGCGTGGATATGGCCCCAACGGCGGTCGTGGCAGCGCCCGGCTGGTATCTTGGAAGTGATGTCCAGGTGAATGCGCCTGGGAACGGTTATACAAGGGCCATCGAGGATTCGCTTTTGCAATCAATCCGATGGCCGGATGATGGATATCGGCTGTTCGAGATCGGGACGATGGATGAATCGTCGGTGGATCCGTGGTTTTCGCCTATAGCCGAAGCGAATGCCCTTTTCATGCACCGGGAGAGCTGGCATGCCATCCATGGCGTGGACGAACGCTTCAGCTATCCGGGAGGTGGCCTCGTCAACCTCGACACTCTGGAACGTGCAATGAAGCTGCCGCAGGCAAGGCTCATCCTCACGCTGGGAGAGGCAACATTTCACCAATTGCACGGCGGTGTCTCCACCAATGCAAGCGTCGAGATGCAACCAAAAAACTGGCCCCTCTGGAAAGCCGAACGGGATGCATTGAGAGGGCCAGGGGATCTTCTCCTACACATCCCCTCGGCGTTCGTGGGAACCTTGCCTGCGTCGCTGCTTCCGCACTTTGCCCGTGCCATGATTGCGTCTCCGCACGGCGTCGCACCGGCCACGGCCGCCGGCTTCAGGGCGCAATTAAAGCCATCGGACGAGCCCGCTCCAACGAACCGGACTTCGGCGGCACTCGTCACGTTGGCCAATGTCCAATTCGAGCGCGGAAACTACAAGGCGGCGGCAGACATCGTTCGCCTGGCAAGCAGCCATGCACCCGCCGATCTTGCAGCGTCGCGACTTCTTTTGTCCGCCGGCGTTCTTTCACGGAGCAGCCACGCACGAGATGCCACCTACTTTATGGCGATCGGCGATGCACACCGCGCCATCGGTGCGAACGAGACGGCTGAAGTTCAATACCGCAACGCGCTAGCGCTTGCCGCTGATAGCGTGGACGCCCATATCGGGTTGGCCAGCATACGGATGTCGGGACCCTCTTACTACGATTGGCTGGAGCGTCTCTACGCAGAACTGAAGCCCGCTGTCGTGGTTGAGATAGGGGTCTATGACGGCGTATCGCTTTCCAAGATCAAGGCTCCGTCCCTTGCAATAGGCATCGATCCAAATCCACGTGCCACAGTGGCGCTCGGCGCGGAGACGCACATTTTTCCTGAGACGAGCGACGCCTTCTTTGATCGTGGCGCTGCAGACCTCCTGCTTGGCAGCCGCCGGGTTGGTGTCGGGTTCATCGACGGGCTACACACCTTCGTCCAGGTGCTGCGCGATTTTGCGAACCTTGAACGCTACTGCGACGCCAGTTCGGTTCTGCTCGTACATGACACAGCGCCGCTAGACGACGCGACGCAAAGGGTGCCGCCAACAACGCAATTCCACACCGGCGATGTGTGGAAATTGGTTCCAGCGCTCAAGACGCTTCGCCCGGATCTCGACGTGTTCACCATTGCCGCGCCCTGGACCGGCCTCAGCGTCATATCCGGCTTTGGTAAGGACAAATACGATCGTTCATGGATCGTCGATGCGGTCAAACGCTTCGCAAATATGGAATTTGTTGAGATCCAGCCAAGCCTCGACGAATCCCTTTGCATGGTCGCAAATGAATGGGAGCCCGTGTTTGCGCGGCTCAGAGCCAACCTCGTCGGCAAAGGGCGTGACAGTCACAATCAAAGCAGCTGGCGGCGGCAAGTTGCGAGGCTGAGGAGAAGACTGCGGTGAGCGGGTTCTTGCACAAGTACTTTTTGAACAACAGTGGCAAGGAGATGTACAAATGGCTGCACTATTTCGACGTTTATGAACGTCATTTCGAACGGTTCCGGAACCAACGGCCAATCGTTGTTGAAATCGGCGTCTATAAGGGAGGTTCTCTTGAGATGTGGCGCGCATATTTCGGCGAGGGTGCGCGAATTGTTGGCATCGATATCGATCCTACATGCAAGGTACACGAATCCGATGGAATAGAGGTCTTCATTGGGAGTCAAGATGATCCGCAACTTCTCGATCGGATCGTTGAAAAGTATGGCCCTATCGACATCGTCATCGATGACGGAAGCCACATGATGGATCATGTCATCGCGACATTCGAGCATCTCTACCATCACGTACAGCCGAACGGGGTCTATTTCGTCGAGGACACACACACAAGCTATTGGGATGATTACGGTGGCGGACTGCGCAAGGTAGGTTCGTTCATGGAATTCGCCAAGGGAAAGCTCGACGAGATCAACGCACATCACGCACGCGGCGTCCTCGCGGCGAGTGCTTTCACCCACACAACAGACGCGATCTGTGTCTATGACAGCATTGTCGTCTTTGAAAAACGGCCGCAGGGCAGACGTCAGTCTCTCTTGACCGGTCAGGGATAGATCTATTCCGGGCAGGATTTGCGAGTTGGGCTTATCTGGTCGACGAAACTGGCATGGGGAGGAACCGAAACGGTGCGGAAGCCGTCGCATGGAGTATCCGCGTAAGCATTTGTCTTTAAATGATCTTATCTGAGCTAGAGCGTCGGACGTTCAGTTTGAATCGCGAGGGATTCCAGTGAGGCGTGGTTCATGATTCACTTCCTGTAGGAGGTGATTTGCCATGCCCAAGCCCTATTCGCTCGATTTGCGTGAACGTGTTGTGCGGTTTGTCGAGGCTGGCCACTCGCGGCCTGCGGCGGCGGCACATTTTGGGGTGTCGGTTTCGTTTGTCGTGATCCTGATGAGGAACTATCGAAAGACCGAGAGCCTTGCGCCCAAGGCCAGCGGTGGCCGCCGCCATTCCAAGCTCGACCCGCATCGAGCGTTCCTGCTTGGCCCTGTGGCCGAGAAGGATGACATCACCATGCCGGAGCTTGCCGCCGAACTGGCCGCTGCTACAGACGTCCAGGTCGCTCCTGCCTCGATCTCGCGCTGGCTCATCAGGAATGGCTATCGCTTAAAAAAAAACGCTGCTGGCCAGCGAGCAAGATCGTCCCGACGTCAGCAAGGCGCGGCAGGAGTGGCAGACCAGGCGTCAGCCGCGGATGCGGCTTAAGCCACATCGGCTGGTGTTCATCGACGAAACCGGGACCACTACGAAGATGACACGTCTGCGCGGCCGCTGCCTAAAGGGCCATCGGCTGCGCTCAAAGGCACCGTTCGGGCATTGGAAGACGCAGACCTTCATCGCCGGGTTGCGCTGTCATGGGCTCACGGCCCCTTTTGGTATCGACATGCCGATGAACCGGCGCATCTTCGAAACCTATGTCGAAACGCAGCTCGCTCCGACGCTGGCAAAGGGCGATGTCGTCATCCTCGACAATCTCGCTGCCCACAAGAGCCCGGCCGCCGAGGCAGCGATCCGGGCCAGAGGCGCATGGCTGCTCTTCCTGCCGCCCTACAGCCCAGATCTCAATCCCATCGAAATGGCATTCGCCAAGCTCAAGGCGCACCTGCGCGCAAAGGCCATCAGAACCATCGACGCCCTGTGGCAGGCCATTGGCGATATCTGCAATCTCTTCTCTCCAACAGAATGCAGAAATTACTTCGCAGCCGCAGGGTATGGACTCACATGAAAGTCCGCCGCTCTAGTTGTGAGCTTTCAAGGGTTGTCCATTCGGACCGGACCGAGGAGACTGGAGTTACCAAGCTGCAGCACTCACCGGAGGGTCCGAATGGACAACCCTCTGAAAGCTCACACTTAGGTACAGACTGTTACCCATGTCTCCGGGCTGGACAAGTTGACTGGCGGAGGAAGTGGGATTCGAACCCACGGTGAGCTTGCACCCACGCCGGTTTTCAAGACCGGTGCCTTAAACCGCTCGGCCATTCCTCCATCGTGATTTTTCATCACTTAGGCTTGCTCGTCCGGCCGGTTTTGACCTGTTGGCACCGGATTGGCACCGAAGGCGTTGCCGACTGGTTCGTGCTTCATTCCTGTAGTGCGGCATTGAGGGCTGCGTCAACCACCGCTGCGGTGCCTTCCAACTGCCCGGCATCATGGGCGCATAAATATTCAGCGTACCGACGGATTGCGTGGTCGGGCTCTTCGGCTGCTTGGCGTGTAAGGCCGCGGGCCGGCCGGTGTTCTTCACATGCATTCCTGAAGGCCAACAGAGGGTGCGCAATCAGGACTGGAAGCCAACATTCGAGCGAGCCAAAACGGCTTAACGGAACATTAGCGATCTCTAACGGTTGTGCTTGCGGCAGGCGATGCTCAGCCCATCACTGCTGAAGATCGGGATGCGCAAGGTCCGATCGGCTCCGCAAATGGCGCGGGTTCCGGGGAGGGCATAAGATGAAAGACACGCCGGTAACAACCTACGTTGTCAGCGTGTTCGAGAAACCGCATTGGCGGACCGTGCTGACCACCAAGGACAAGGCCAAAGCCCTGGCGATGGCCAAGGAGATCGGCGACAAGGTGCGAGTTCAAGAAATTACGCCGAAGCCGAAGAAGCGCTAAGGGGGCCGCCCCAATAGGCGATCCAATGGGAAGCCCGCAATCCGGCCCGAACCCCTAATCGATGAAAAGCCCGCCACGGGAGCGACCTGCGGCGGGCTTTTGGAGTGGCTACATCCCTAAGGAATCGACCGCTTGTAGTCGTATTGTGAACTGCGAGATCGCGTTAGCCTATGGTGTGATCGCGGAAGGGAGGCGAGCACTGGTGCGGTTAGTGACCCATAATGGGTCAATCAATTTGGCACCGCAATTGCGTCGAGGCGATTGTGGGTGGGGAAGGGCCCGTCGCCTCGCAAATGAGGCGGCGGGCCTTCGATTAAGCGGTCTGTCGATGCGGCCTGGACTTGTTACGGCCGCGAGGGTCGCGTGCCGCAGTTAGCCACAAGCCACTTTCTGGAAAGGGAGCGGCTTGCGACTTCAGCAAGACGATAATGGCCGGCAACCTAGTCAGGTTGGAGATGGCGCCGGCCAAACAAATCGAGCCGAGTCGTGGTCGCGGAAGGCTAGCGCGTCGATTGTTTCTTGGCTTGTGCGGCGACTGCACAGAGGAAAGCCAATGCTGCCGCATCGCAGGCCGTTCGTGATGGGCCCTTGGCGAAAAGAACGGCGTCCGCAGCGCGTAACGTCAAGCCATGTTTTTTGGCGAAAGAGGTAACTTCGTAAGGCTGATCCTCTTCAGAACGATGGATGCCGAAATCGTAATTCATGCGCTATATCCTCCCGGTTCGCTACCTTTCCCTCCTCGCCCTGAGGCTAAATTAACAGCCGGTGTGTCCCGCGAGCTAGCAATTAGGGGTTGTGTAAAACGATATAACTCCGCCCCGGCTACATCTTGTTGTTGTCGATGACGCCGGCCTCGCCGTCGGGCAAGGAGGTGGTCACTTTGGGCCACGTCCGAACCATGAGGCCGGCGCCTTCGCCATTCATTGCGTCGACAATGTGGGCCGCGTAGGCAGCGACGCAAAGCCGTGACTTTTCGGGGTGGTCGGCATGGCGGCAGCGTCACAATCTTGCCCGGTTCTGGCCACAATCGGTTAATATCGTGATAAACAATTCCTGCGCACAAGGGATCGGGGTTCAAGGCGTCTTTTATATTCGTCGAGTAAGTGTTTTGGCATCCTCTGATGCTTGAACGCGGCGTCCTAGGTCGAGACTGAAGGGGACATCAGGAAAATGCAGGCTGCGACGCACCCGCGCCTTCGTCGCGCTACCACAGTTGCGTTGTTTGCCGTTTCGGCCGCCTTGCTGGCGGCGTGCGCGTCGCAGCATGAGCCGAAAGCGATGCTCTACAAGAAGACCCGCTCCAAAGAATATTTTTCCGAATCCGAATATGGCGTGAAGGCAAGCCCGCGCGTGTTCTCCAAGAACGGGCGCATGCAACGCGGCGGCGGCCGTGACCAGCTTGGCAAACCCTATCAGGTTCGCGGCAAGTGGTATTACCCCCGGGAAGACAAGCGCTACGCCAAGGTCGGCCTGGCTTCCTGGTATGGCGACGCCTTCCACGGCCGGCTTACCGCCAACGGCGAAGTCTACGACATGACCCACCTGACGGCGGCGCATCCGACCATGCCGCTGCCAAGCTATGCGCGCGTCACCAATCTCGCGACCGGCAGTTCGGTCATCGTTCGCGTCAACGATCGCGGCCCGTATCACG
The DNA here is from genome assembly GCF_040323235.1 of Mesorhizobium sp. M0051. NCBI lineage: Bacteria > Pseudomonadati > Pseudomonadota > Alphaproteobacteria > Hyphomicrobiales > Phyllobacteriaceae > Mesorhizobium > Mesorhizobium sp. M0051. The sequence continues at coordinate 7,482 of NZ_JAMYUT010000042.1, read as the reverse complement.
AAGGCCGCATCATCGATGTGTCGGAGCGCGCCGCCCAGATGCTTGACTACGCCAACACCGGCACCGCTCAAGTGAAGGTCGAATATGTCGGCCGTGCACCGCTCGACGGTGATGACGACCAGTATCTGATGGCCTCCTACCACCCCGGCAACAGGGCGCCGGATCCGTCGGATGGATTGCCGACCGGCGTCATGGTGGCCATGAACGGACCGTCGCCAAGCCTGCCTGCCGGCGCTGCCGCCATGCCGTTTCCGGGTCAGTTGACCGATTCCGGTGTCGCCCAGCCGGACATGTCGGCGCAGGCGCCGGATTACGTCGATCTGACGCTGCCCGAATTCGGCCCGATCGTGCCGGAGCGCCCGGAAATCAATTTGCCGCGGCAATCTCCGTTTGCCGTGGCCTCGCTGTCCTATGCGGACGAGCGGGTCGAACGCGCCTCCAATGCGTTCGCCGCACTGGGTGGCGATGGTATGTCGCCGGCCGATGTCCTTCAATCATGGAAGCGACAGCCGCAGGGTTCGGCTACCGACTACGTCGCTGCCGGTTCGTTCGAGGGTATAGCGGAGGCCAAGCGCATTGCCGCTCAGCTTGCCGCATTCGGCAAGATCGAGATCCAGCGTTCGGAACTCGATGGCGAGGATTGGTATTCGGTCAATCTCTATCCCGACGGCCACAGCAATCTGGATGATTTGCTGCAGGCAGCATGGTCGCATGGCGCGCCGGATGCGCTGGCTGTGCGCAACTGAGCGGAGGCCAGGCCGGATTTCCGCTGTGCGGTTGATCCGGCCCGCAAAAGGCCTGATACTTTTTGCGGGCTTGCCGGACGGGCCGGCCAATGGGTCGAATATCATGCAATTGCGCTTGCTCCAGCCTCTGGCCGGGCTTCTGGTTTTTGGCCTGCTGCTGTTTTCGCAGGCTCCAGTGCGTGCGCAGCTGTTCGAGACCAAGGCCACGCAGGTCTTCATGATCGATGCCGAGACCGGGACGGTGCTGTTTTCGAAGGATGCCGACAAGCCGATACCACCGGCCTCGATGGCCAAGCTGATGACCATGGAAGTGGTGTTCAACGCCATCAAGTCGGGCCGCCTGAAGCTCGACGATACGTTCGTGGTCAGCGAAAACGCCTGGCGCAAGGGTGGCGCGCCTTCGGGAACATCGACGATGTTCGCCAAGCTCAAGTCGGCGGTCCGGCTCGAGGACCTGATTCAGGGCGTGGTCGTGCAGGCGGCCAATGATGGCTGCATCGTCATCGCCGAAGGCATGTCCGGGTCCGAGGACAGTTTTGCCGCGCAGATGACCGAGCGCGCCCGCCAGATCGGCCTCAAGACATCGACTTTCATCAACTCGACCGGCCTGCCGGCGGATGGCCAGCAGACGACTGTGCGTGAACTGGCGCAGCTGGCCGTGCACCTGTGGCGCGATTATCCGGATTTCTATCGCTACTATGGCCAGAAGGATTTCACCTGGAACAAGATCTCACAGAGGAACCGCAATCCACTGCTGGCGATGGATATCGGCGCCGACGGCCTGGCGGTCGGCGCCAGCGAGACGTCAGGCTTCGGCATCGTCGGTTCAGTCAGCCATAACGGCACTCGGGTGATCGCTGCGATGAGCGGGCTCGCCAGCGACAAGGAGCGGGCCGAGGAGGCGCGAAAGTTGCTCGACTGGGGCGTTCGCTCCTTCGAGAAGACCGAAATCTTCGCAAAGGATGAGATCGTTGGAGAAGCCCAGGTTTTCGGCGGCGCCAAATCGGGGGTGATGCTGAAGGCCAAGGGCCCGATCGACATCTTCCTGCCGATCACCAACCGCGACAAGCTGACGGCCAGGATCGTCTACAACGGCCCGGTCGCCGCACCCGTGGAAGAGGGGCAGCCGGTGGGGGCGTTGCGGGTCTGGATCGGCGATACGCTCAGTCAGGAGACGCCGCTTTTCGCAGCCGAATCGATCGGCGTCGGCACGCTGCCGCAGCGCGCGCTCGATGCTGTCAAGGAGCTGGCGGTCGGCTGGCTGCGCTAAATGCATGTCGCTCAAAAGTCGCCCCGGTTTTGGGGCAGCGACATGCATAAAAGCAAAAAATCGACGGCATGGACGTTTCGTCGAACGCGGACTATCTAGAGCGCTACAAGCCCATTCAAGCATGGACAAGAAGGCCTCTCGGTTGGCACGCGGATTTTTCATCACCTTCGAAGGCGGCGAAGGGGCAGGCAAGTCGACGCAGATCGAGCGGCTGGCCAGGAAGATGCGCGCCAAGAAATACGATGTCCTCCTTACCCGTGAGCCAGGCGGCTCGCCGGGTGCCGAAGCGGTCAGGCACGTGCTGCTTTCGGGGGCCGCCGAACCGTTTGGGCCGAAGATGGAAGCGCTGCTTTTTGCGGCGGCGCGGTCCGACCATGTCGAACAGGTCATCCGACCGGCGGTCGAGCGTGGCTCCATCGTGCTTTGCGACCGCTTCCTGGATTCCTCCCGCGTCTACCAGGGCGTCACCGGTGGCATCGATCCAGCGTTCATGAATGCGCTGGAGCAGGTCGCCATCAATGGCATGATGCCCGACCTGACGCTGATCTTCGACATCGATCCGGCCGAAGGCCTGAGACGCGCAACACTGCGACGCGGCGCCGACGCAGACGCCGACCGCTTCGAAAAAGAGACGCTGGCGATTCATCAGGCCCGCCGCGAAGCGTTCCTGGCGATCGCCGCGGCCGAGCCAGAGCGCTGTATCGTGATCGACGCGGCCGCCGAGCCGGATGCGGTCGAGAATGTCGTCACCGCTGCCGTGTTCGCGGCGCTGGCGTCAAGAACGCCGGCGCGCAACATGCGGGCGACGCCAGCATGATCTTCGAACGTATCGCGCCGGAGCAGCACGACACACTGGACGGCGTGCCCGAACCATCCGAAACGCCACGCCTGGTCGGACACCGGCAGGCCGCCGATATGCTCACCGCCGCCTATCGCGCGGGAAAGCTGCCGCATGCGCTGATCTTCTCCGGACCGATCGGCATCGGCAAGGCGACGCTTGCCTTCCATCTTGCACACCATCTCCTGAAGCACCCTGATTTCGCGCTGGCGCCGGAAAGCCTTGCCACGCCCGATCCGGCGTCGTCGCTGTTTCGCCAGATCGCCACCGGGGCGCATCCTTCCGTCCTGCATCTGACCCGGCCGCTTAACGACAAGACCAAGAGTTTCAAGACAGTCGTCACCGTCGATGAAATCCGCAAGGTGAGCCGCTTCCTGTCGCTGACCTCGCATGACGGCAGCTACAGGGTCGTCATCGTCGATCCGGCCGATGACATGAACACCAATGCCGCCAATGCCTTGCTGAAAAACCTTGAAGAGCCGCCGGCACGAACGCTGTTCATCCTGATCGTCCATGCTCCGGGCAGCCTGCTGCCGACGATCCGGTCGCGCTGTCAGGTGGTGCGATTGACGCCACTCGACGCCGACGACCTGATGGCGGTGCTGGAAACGACTGAGCCATTGCCGCCTGACGATCCGGCTGCGCGGGCGGCTTTGGTCGGCCGGGCAGGGGGTAGCGCGCGCAATGCCATCCTGTTGACGCAGTATGGCGGGCTGGAGATCGCTTCCACGCTCGACGCTCTCGTTACCGGAAGAAAGAGCGATGTCGGCGGCGCCTTCCGCCTTGCCGAAGCCGTCGCCGGCCGCGACCAGGCGATCCAGTTCGATATCTTCAACCGCCGGGCGCTTGACCTTTTGTCGGACGCGGCAAGCCAGGCGGCGCTGGCGGGCGACCTCGCGCGGGCCAAAACCCTGTCGGACACTTGGCATGAGGCGCTGGACGCTATATCTGAGACCGACACCTACAATCTCGACAAGAAGCAACACGCCTTGACCATGATCGACCGCCTGAATTCTGCAATGCGAATGTGACGGCCTTTTTGATGCATGCCGTTGCCCCTGGAAGCGGGGCCACTTTTGGACGGCATGCATGGCAGCGGGATGGCAATCGCCCCCCCGATGCGATATCCACCGCCACGCCTTTCCTTTCAGACATTCATGACGGTTCATTCATGTCACGCGACAAATTCTACATCACCACCCCGATCTTTTATCCGAACGGCAAGCCGCATATCGGTCATGCCTATACGGTCATTGCAACCGACGCACTGGCTCGCTTCCAGCGCCTGGACGGCAGGGACGTCTTTTTCCTGACCGGCACCGACGAACATGGCCTCAAGATGCAGCAAACGGCCGAGAAGGAAGGCATTACGCCTCTGGCGCTCGCCGATCGCAATTCGGCGATTTTCCGCGAGATGACCGAGGCGATGGGCGGCTCGAATGACGAGTACATTCGCACGACAGAACCGCGACACTATGAATCGTGCCAGGCAATCTGGAAAGCGATGGCCGCCAATGGCGACATCTATCTCGACCGCTATAGCGGCTGGTATTCGGTTCGCCAGGAAGCCTATTTCGACGAAGGTGAGACGACGCTCGGCGAGGATGGCGTGCGGCGCGAACCGCTTGGCTCGCCCGTCGAATGGAATGAAGAAGAGAGCTACTTCTTCCGGCTTTCTGCCTATCAGGACAAATTGCTGGCCCTTTATGACAGCCAGCCTGATTTCGTCGGGCCGACCGAACGCCGCAACGAGGTGCTGAGCTTCGTCAAGTCCGGGCTGAAGGATCTGTCGATCTCCCGTACGACCTTCAAATGGGGCGTGCCAGTGCCAGGCGACGACAAGCATGTGATGTATGTCTGGGTGGACGCCTTGACCAATTACATCACCGCCGCCGGCTATCCCGACACAAAGGCCGGGAAATGGCAGTATTGGCCGGCCACGCATATCATCGGCAAGGACATTGTCCGCTTCCATGCGGTCTACTGGCCGGCCTTTCTGATGTCGGCCGGCATCGAGTTGCCAAGCCGCGTTTTCGCGCATGGCTTCCTGTTCAACCGCGGCGAGAAAATGTCGAAATCGGTTGGCAACGTCGTCGATCCATTCGCAATGGTCGAGCACTATGGTCTCGACCAGGTGCGCTACTTCTTCCTGCGCGAGGTGCCGTTCGGCCAGGATGGCAGCTACAGCCATGACGCGATCGTCAATCGCACAAACGCCGACCTTGCCAACGGCCTCGGTAATCTGGCGCAGCGCTCGCTGTCGATGATCGCCAAGAACTGCGACGGCGTGGTGCCGCAGCGCGGCGACCTTACGGATGCCGATAGCGGGATCCTGGATCGGACCGTCGCTGCCCTGGACAGTGCGCGCAAGGCGATGGCCGAGCAGGTTATCCATCTGGCGCTGGCGACAATCTTCGGCGTGGTGGCGGAGGCCGACCGATACTTCGCCGGCGAGGCACCATGGGCGTTGAAGAAAACCAATCCGGCGCGCATGGAAACCGTGCTGTGGACGACCGCAGAGGTCGTGCGTCGCGTGGCGCTGCTGTGTCAGCCCTTCGTCCCGGGATCGGCCAACAAGCTGCTCGACCTGCTGGCAGTGCCGGCGGAGCGCCGCGATTTCGCACATGTCCACGCGGATCATGCGCTGGTGCCTGGCACCGCATTGCCCCCGCCGGAAGGCGTGTTTCCGCGTTATGTCGAACAGCCGGACGCGAACATCTGATGCTCGTCGACAGCCATTGCCATCTGGATTTTCCGGATTTCGCCGAGGAGCGGGAGGCCATTGTCGCGCGCGCCAAGGCGGCCGGGATCGGCCGAATGGTGACGATCTCGACCCGTGTGAAGCGATTCCAGCAAGTCATTGAAATCGCCGAAACTTTCGATGATGTCTACTGTTCGGTCGGCACCCATCCGCACAATGTCGCGGAAGAATTGGACGTGACGTCGGTCGAGCTCGTACGGCTGGCCGCTCATCCAAAAGTGGTGGCGATCGGCGAGGCCGGGCTCGACTATTTCTACGACAAGGCGCCGCGCGATGTGCAGGCACGGGGCTTTCGCAATCACATCGCCGCGGCGCGTGAGACAGGATTGCCGCTGGTCATCCATTCGCGCGATGCCGATGAAGACATGGCAGCCATCCTCGAAGACGAAACAGGGAAGGGCGCCTTCCCGTTCATCCTGCATTGCTTTTCCTCAGGGCGCCGGCTTGCTGAAATCGGTGTTGCGCTCGGTGGTTACGTGTCGTTCTCAGGCATCCTGACCTTCAAGAATTCGGCTGAGTTGCGCGCCATTGCCGCCGATGTGCCGCATGACCGACTGCTGGTCGAAACCGACGCGCCCTATCTGGCGCCCGTGCCGTTTCGCGGCAAGCGCAACGAGCCGGCCTATGTCGCCCATACCGCCAAGGTGCTGGCCGAAACGATCGGCGTCAGCGAGGCTGAAATCGCCGCGCTGACAACGAACAATTTCTTCCGCCTGTTCGGCAAGATGCCGCGACCTCCCGCTTGGCCGAGCAAAGCACCTGAACGATGACCGACCGGCTGCGCCTCACCATTCTCGGCTGCGGCTCGTCGCCAGGCACGCCGCGCATCACCGGCGACTGGGGCAATTGCGATCCGGACAATCCGAAGAACCGCCGCATGCGCACCGCCGCACTGGTCGAGCGGATCGCGGCCAATGGCAGCCGCACAACCGTCGTTATCGACACCGGGCCGGATTTCCGCCAGCAGATGCTGCTGGCCGGCGTCAGGCGCATCGATGCGGTCGTCTATACGCACCCACATGCCGACCATATTCACGGTATCGACGACCTGCGTGGTTTCGTGCTCGATCAGCGCCAGTTGATCGATATCCACGCCGACAGCGCAACAATGCTTCGGCTGCGGGAGGCGTTTAGCTACTGTTTCGAGACGCCGCAGGGCAGTTCCTATCCGCCGATCGTCAAGCCGCATCTCATCGATCACGCCAGGGCATTGGTCATCGAAGGAGAGGGGGGTGCCCTCACCCTCGAGCCGTTGCCGCAGATCCATGGCGACATCATATCGCTCGGCTTTCGCGTCGGCGCGCTCGCTTATTGCCCTGATATCAGCGGCTTTCCGGAGGCCACAGCCGAACGGCTGAGCGACCTCGACGTGCTGATCATCGACGCGCTGCAGTACCGGACGCACCCAAGCCATTTCTCACTTGGCGAGGCGCTTGAATGGGTCGAGCGGCTGGCACCAAAAAACGCCGTGCTGACGCATATGCATGTGCCGCTCGACTACGCCGCGGTCATGGCTGAGACCCCAGCCAATGTCGAGCCGGCCTATGATGGAATGGTGATCGAAATCCCTTACGACTCAGCGCAATAGGAACGGCTCTTCACACCGATGCCGTGCAGACAGCAATGTATGCGGCGAAGGCTGGTAGATCATCTTGTCGGCTTGGATCGGCTTCGACGGCGAAAAGCGGCTGTCCGTCAGCGTATGAAAAACATCGGGCTATTATTTCTTCCAGCCTTACCTCAACGCGAAAGTTCCATAATCTATCTTATGCGACTTTCTGTTGTAGCAGCTATATAGAGATGCGACACTTGAGCAATTTAGAGATGCGACAGTCCCCGACTTTCACAGCTCATGCTCTGGCCAACT
>NZ_JAMYUT010000041.1:0-46256 GCF_040323235.1 Mesorhizobium sp. M0051 | reverse complement strand
GTCCAAAAGTTCCTTCTCAATAGCCATGCGATGATTCTCCTTTCCATCATCATGGCCTCATGCACAAAATTCCTGACAGTCCCCCGCGCCGGTGCGCGGGACTGGACCCTCCAGCGCGACCTTCAGAAGTCGACGCTTTGGACCGAGACATTCCGCACGCCGACATGGACGGACTATCTTCGTCTAAACCATCGACTAACGGTGAATGACAGGGACATAGGCGAGCGCCTTGCCGCTCTGCACATGGGTGATTCTCCGCCTCGCATCTCACTTTCAATCGAGCGGTCGACAAGCCCCGCCCCCGGCAGCCAAGTCCAGCCTGTGCCTTTTGTATCGCGCCCGTGAGAAAACCAAGACTTGTCTGGGCTTGGACACGGAACGAGCTACTCCTTGATTTGTTGAGCCTGCCGGATTGCAAATCGTTCCGGCCGGTTAGGCGAGCATGAGGATTCGCGTGGCAATTATGTCCATCACGCCCATGTTCAGCCCGACACCCCCCTCTCTGCCGCCAGATCGGCTTGAGCACGGATGCAGGTCGCCTGTCCTTTGCATAGCGGCGGGCAACGAATAGCAAGGGGGCGGAGGGTATCCCCGTCTGCGAAGCGGGCAGAGGAGGAATCCGCAAGGCGGGTTGCTGGGGAGACGGGCCGCGCGCCTCTTTCCGTCTAGTTTTCTCCGTTACAAAGTTCCCCCGGGACGGACTGCCAGTTCACGCCAGGGCCAACAGCATGCTCGCACGGGCGACCGCCGCGTCTGCCGGTCCTGCGAGTAGAATAAGATCGGGAAGTGCGGCTTCATCCTCGATGCCGAACTCGCGTCGCCGTATCGCGGCCGCCAGAGCCCCTTGCGCTGTCACGAGTCAGCCCACCTTTCTAGCTGGCAGCCCATCGGGAGCCGATCCGCAGCACCTGTCGGCGCGCCTTCCGTGTCAACGCAGAACATGATGCATATTCCCAGCGCTTTTTGACAGAGCGAACTACAAAATGCAGAACACTGGCTCTCCGCCAAATGAATGCTGCGAGCAAGCAGCAGGCGGAGGAACTCCGTCTGGGCTGAGTATGTGTTTCAACGCGGACAAATAAATTATAGCCAGTTCACGAAACGCCGGGCCCGCTCCTCTGGCGTCCGATCGTCCAGGAAATCCCCTCGGCGCGCACCACGCCAGACACCTCCTTGCCGATATGATGCTCAAGCACCGGCCGCCAAGGCACCAGCGTGAACTCGCGCGATTTCTCGATGACACCGTATTTTCCGCCGGCGAGCTCGACGCAGCAGCGCAGCGTACCGTCTATTCGATTGCCATGCCGCGCTTCAGAATACGAGAGCCCGAGTTCGTCCGAGAGCTGACTGGCAACACGGTTCAGCTCTCGTTGGCGCAGCATCGAAACCATGTTGGCGCGATAGATGACCCGATCCTGCGCATCATGGGCAAGACCTTGCGCGATCAGCCACTGCTGTCGGCGGGCCTGGACCTGACGTACTTCGCGACCGAAGCCAGAGTCGCGCAAGGACTCAGGGTGGGCTGATACCAGCTCCTGGTCGATCCAGGTGGCGCCGTCGAAGCCTACTTGGCTCTCCAGCGGCATTGATGAGAGCTTGTCGACGACAACAGGCTGGGCCCTCGCTCGCTGACGCTCGTAATCCGCGACGCGGTTGAGATGGTCGGGCGCGACTGTCCATGTGCCGTCCGGCTCGCGCTCGACGCCACCGGTCGCACGGCGGATCGCCTCCAGTCGCCGCACGTGCGTTTCGGCAAAGCGTTCAGTGGCCGAGGGGTCATGCTTGAGATGGATATCGATGCTGTAGCGCCCGTCGTTGACCGTGGCGATGCCGGCAATTGTGCGGTCCACTTTTCTTGGCCCGGTGTCCCTCGGCCTGACCCGCACTATGCAGCCCTCTGGTGTCGGTTGGGTGGCCTCGCCTTTGCCGATATCAAAATAGTGGCTTTTGCCGTCCACGCCGTCGACGACGAGGTAATGGCGGTCAGTGATTTCGTCGGCCAGCCCGCGCCCGACGACACGTCCGACCACGGTTTGAGCTGACCCGTCGCATCGATCGTGGATAAGATGGTCGGCGGCACTGCGGACGAGCCCCTTGCCCGTCAGCTCGCGATGGATGGTCTTGACGATGTCGCCGCGCGCGCCGATGCGGCGTAGCGTGGCTTCGAGCTCATCCTCCAGGCGCCAGCGACCCGCAGGCATCTCCTCGGCGAGGCCCATCCGCTCGAGCTTGCGCAGGCGGCCCTGGTGCAGCGTCTGGCGAAAGGTGTCTCGGCTGGCCAGTGAGACACACCCCTCATCGTCGCGCATGCGCATCAGCTGCCGGTCGATGCTGGTGAAGCGTTCCTGCTCCATCTCCTGGCGCAAGCGCTGCTCGATCGCGCGGTCGGTGCGCCGGCCAAGGTCGAGGCTAACCAGTTCGGCTGCGCGCTCGCGCAAGCCAGAGGAGATGTAGTCCCGCGCTATGACGAGGTTTTCGCCGTGGTTGTCCCTGCCGCGCACGATGATGTGGGTGTGAGGATGGCCGGTGTTGAAATGGTCGACGGCCACCCAGTCTAGCCTGGTGCCGAGGTCTTCTTCCATTTGCGCCATGAGGCGCCGGGTGAGCGGCTTCAGGTCATCATACTCGATACCGTCTTCAGGGGCGACGATGAAGCGGAACTGATGACGGTCACCGTTCGCGCGATCGAGAAAGGCCCTGCCGTCCGCGCGGTCATTGTCGGCAGCGTAGAGCTCGCCACGCTCGCCTTCCCGGGTGACGCAGTCGCGCTGGAGGTAGCGGAGGTGCGCACGAGCCCCGTCGACTCCCTTGCCGGCCAGCTTGACGATGCGTGCCTTGACGACTGCGCGCCGCTGCCGAAACGCCGCGTGGCGGTCGCGCGCTCTAAGAACGGCGGCAGCGGCCCCGCCGCGCCCCACCCGGCTTCCGATGAAGCGGCTGCCGCGTCCGCTCCTGCCGCCTGCTCGGTTGACCGCGGCCTGCACCTGGCCAGCGTAGCGTTTGCCCGCCTTCGAGCCGCGCCAGCCAATTTTGCCGAGCTTCGGCGTGAATTCGTCATCCTGCATGCGGCCTCCGATGAACGAGCAGCAATTTCAGAGGCTTGCGCGCCAGACCCTCCTGGACCCGGAGGCAACCTCCTGGGAAAACGATGTGCAGACAAAGACTTGGCCGCCTCCAGGAGGCGCTGCCTTTATCTTGCCTTCCGCGCACATGCCCCCCTGGCCCCCGCCCGAACCACGCTAGCCGCTGCCCTCACCTGCGATCCGGCCGGCCTGATCTTGCTCGCTCCGATCCGAGCGGCACCAGGAGTTGGCCATTCGGGCCGGTCACGGAAACACCGTTTCGGAGAAAAAACAGCGACTGCCCGGACGGGATTCCCGGCGCGCTTTTGGAATGGGATTTGCCGGTGAGCGCGTCCATATCGGCGGCCGAAATGCCCGCCGCCTTGATCTCTTCCAGATACGAAACCGTCTCGCTGGGCAGCGGTCGCCCGCGCTGCAAATGCTGCTCGTAGCGCTCCGGCCCGGCGTTATAGGCTGCAAACAGGCCTGGAAATCCGAAGCGGTCATACATGGCGCGCAGATAGGCAGTGCCTGCCAGAATGTTGTCGCGAGGGTCGTGCGGGGCGGCTCCGAGGCCGAGCTCTGCGCGCAACTCCTCGTAGGTGCCTGGCATCACCTGCATGAGGCCAATGGCGCCGGCGCTCGACGTGACCGGCCGCCCATTGAGCGTCGTCTGCCCCCGGCTTTCGGCATCCATGACGGCATAAATCCAGGTCTGTGGAATGCTGAAACGCCGGCTTGCTTCGGCTACGAAGGGCTGCCATCTTGCAAGCTGCGGACTATGGGAGATGACGACCGGCTTCGTGTTGGTCGCGGCGGAACAGGAGCATGGTGCGAGACACGCCATGCTCAGCATAAGGAGGGTCACTCGGTCCATAGCGGCACGAGCCTCCCGATGATGTTTTCGGTCGGCACCGGCCCGAAATAGCGGCTGTCGAACGAGCGATCTTTATCGCTGCCGAGCAGGAAAACCTCGTCGGCGGCGAGTTTTCGGCATGCATTCCACCAAGGCAGCGGACGGTGCTGCGTGTCGGTTGCAAGCCGGCGCGCGGCTATCTCGCCGCCGATGATGATGGCGTCGCCGAAGGTGCAGACATGCTCGCCGGGCAGCGCCGCAAGGCGCTTGACCAGCGGCACGTTGCTGGGCAGATAGAAGCGTTCGGCGGCGAGATCGGCGACCGGTCTTGGCGGGTGGACGAGTACGAGATCACCACGAGCGGGCGATCCGGATGCGGCGCGATAGAGGCCGACCGGCGCACTCGCCGAGGCGTTCCAGACCAGCCAGGGCGATGGTTTGCCGAAGGCGGCGAAGCCGATCAGGCCAAGGCCGATTGTGGCAACGACGATCGTCTTGCGGGCTCGAATGCGCCGCAGATGGCTGCCGATCAGACGGATGGTGGGACGCCGGCTCATGAGCGGCCTCCCTCACCGGCCGAGCCGGATTCGTGCGCGCCATCCTCGGGCGCGGTCTCCTGCGCGTGCCCTTTCGACCAGTCGTCGAGTTCGTCGATGTGATAGCGGACATAGCGGCCGTGCTTGCGGAATTGTGGGCCACCGCCTTTGAGGCGCATCTTCTCCAGCGTGCGCTGGGACAGCCCGATATAGAAGGCCGCCTGCGCGGTGTTGAGAAACGGACTGCCCTTCTTGGCGCGGGCTGCGCGTTCGTTTTCGTCGTCCATGATGATCCTCGGTTCGTTACGGGCAAGCGAGGCGAGGATCGGCGAGCGAGATCGTTTTGGGGACGGGCGAAGAGTGGGGGGCGAGTTTTCGCCGCCCCTTCGGCGGCCTCACGGGTCCTGAGAGAGGCCCTGCGCCGGTGGGCGGCGCAGGGCTTTGCGGGTCGGCCGGTCAGTCGACCGGGTTCCAGATGATGGCGTAAGTGTCGTCGTCATCCTGGCCGGCGGCGCGGCCCAGATTGGCGTAGAGCTTGCGCGGACCAAACTCGGGGGCCGCAATCGACAGGCTCACATAGTCCTTGCCGGAGGTCTCGCCGGTGCGGATCCAGGCCGCACCCACTTCGACCCCTTGCGTCAGCACCCGGTAGTCCGGATGGGTGTCGGCGCTCTTTGCCTGATTGGGCACGATGTCGATGTCGGCGCGGACGCTGAGCGTCTTGAGCTGGCCCTTGTAGCCGCCGTTTTCCTGTTTGGTGACGTATCCGATTGCGGTCATTTTCAGTCTCCTCTTGGTGCTCGCAGGGGACCATTCCCCTGCGATGGCGGACCGTGATGGGCGCGTCCGGACCGCCGGAACCGGCACGGCCGCAGCGATAGCGGAGGACCCGAGCGGGGAGTTTTTTTGAAGCGAAGCGGCGCGAGGAAGCCGCCGCAGGCGGCGGGGAAAAAAGCTGCCGGCGAGGGTTTCGAGCGGGCCGGATCCGCCCATAGGTCGTCAAGCCAGGCGCAGGGGAATGGTCCCTGAGACACAATGGAGACAGGTTGCGCGATCGGGGGCACAACGAGCAGGCGGCAATATGCGGGGGGCCGGCGGCGCGGGCTCTCTCGGCAACCGGATGTACAATTGGCCCCATGCGCCTGGCGCCTCAGCAAGCAATCCGGGGCGGTGCGGGGCTGCCGAAATGGGGGCGAATTGGCGTTGGAATTTATCGCACGCGGCACTGGCTCGGCAAGACGATCAATCGGAGCCGGCGCGGCCCGGAGCGGCGCGCGCGTCCTTAGCGGCAGTACTCGAGAAAACGCCGCTCGGGCCCTGATCGACTATTCGCGCACGAACAGCGACTGCTTCCTTGCGCACAGATCGGCGAATAGGAAGGCCTCGCGGCTGGGCAGCTTTCGGCCGGGAATTTGATCCAGCGCGGCAGCCAGGCCTCAACCTGAAGCGGCCATTCTCGACGCCAGGGTAGTCTCGGTTTGGGACTCGACCTTCCAGGCGAAATTGCTGTCGGCGACATGCTTGAAGCCGATCTCGGTGAGCATCGAATCGGCGATTTCCTTGTCGCGCAAGCGATCGAAAAGGCATCGTCCGGTTGCCACCATATGCCCACGACGCGCACGAGATTATCGTCGCCGAGCGCCCACCTTGCGCGCGAACATGCCGGCGGCAGCAAGGGGTCGCGATTGCCGCCGGCCACCACGCTATTCTCGGTCCGGTGATCCGAGCAGGGCCAACAGCTTGTGCCGCATTTGCCGAATGCGGCGTCAGCCTTGCAGCCGGCAAGGATGGCAGTCACCGTCTCGTTGGCTGCGCGCTGCGACCCGGGGCGCACCTTGGCGATGCAGATCGGCATAGTTCTGCATCGGGGCGGGTGAGTCCCGGGCGCCGTCGGGAATGGGCATCTCCTCGCTATCCGGCGTCGGCTCGGTCGTGGCCACTTGAGCATCGGGCATCGTCATGCCGCAGTCCCTTCTTGCGCCTCGCCTTCCGCATCGGCCTGAAGGCCAAGCAGGAAATCGGCGGCCTTCGAAGCGAGGCTGGCGGCACGGAAAATGGCGCGGTTGTCCTCGCGCAGCACCTTCAGCCATGAGCCGATGTAATCGGCGTGACGCACGGTCGGCTCGATGCCGAGATTGCTGCAGACGAAGGCGGCAGTGATTTCGGCGACCAATTCTTCACGCGCGTAAGCCTTGGAGCCGAAGGAGCCGGAGAGGTCGCGAGCAAGCCGCGTCGGGTGGCCGGTCCAGTGGCCAAGCTCGTGAAAGCAGGTCCGGTAATAGTCGATCTGCTGATGGAACGCCGGCTGCGGCGGCACCTGAATGTGGTCGCTGCCCGGCATGTAGAAAGCGCGATCGCCGCCGACCCTGAAATCCGCACCACTGGCGCGAATCAGCGTTTCGGCCTGCGGCACGATCTCGCACTGAGGGAGCGGCTCGGCGGAGGCATGGAGGTGTTCCGGAAGATTGTCGCACTGCGCGACATTGAAGACGGTAAAGCGCTTCAGAAAAGGCACGGCCTGTGGTGCATCGCCCTCGTGGCGTGCGCGCTCCTTCTCGTCCTTGGGGACAAAGCGGTCGGCATGCACGATGGTAGCGCCGCGCTCGCCTTTCCTGACATTGCCGCCCAGGGCAAGCGCCTGCCGGAAGGTCAGCCAATTCTGGCTGGGATAGCTGCGCTCGATGACGGCGCCCCACAGGATGAGGATATTGATGCCGGAATAGCTGCGCCCCGTGGACGCATTCCTCGGCAGGCCGAGGCCTGCTTTTGCGCTGCCCCATGGCTTGACCCATGGCACGGTACCGCGCTCCAGCTCGGCAATGATGCGGTCGGTGATCTCCTGATAGAGGCTGGCGCCCGGGCGCCTGCCCTTGCCTGCGCCAGCCTCTCCGCTGGTGGTACGCTTGCTGTTTGCACGCATGTGTTATCCTCCGCTCACCAATCGCCGCGCCTTTCCCCGGAAGCGGGGTGGGCGGCGAGTCGCGACCGGAAAGGCCCGCCGTGGTAGGCGGACCGCATCCGAAGGACCGGAACGAAGAGGAGGACCCTGAGCGGCACGCGAAGGGTTGCGGGCTGCCGCGGCGGGTCTAGAAGGGAGTGCCGCCCGCGCCGCGCCACCGGGAAAGGCCAACAGACAAACCGCGCCGCCCGCAAGGGCGGCGGCCGTCACAGCCCGAAGGGCTGCCCACGCCAAGGGGCGAAGCCGAATGGCCGAGACCGCCTGAGCTTGCCGAAGAAAAGCGGGCTCGGTTCACGAGCACCTGGTGCGCGGGCGCGCGCCAAGTTTTTTCGCACATGGTCAGGCGGCCGTCGAGAACCCAAAGGCGCCGCCGCCGTGCGCGCGGCTTCCTCCGAAAACCAGCGCTCGCCTTTCAACAAATTGAGGCATTGTCCTAGACAATATTCCTGTCCGGATCATGATAGATGCGGCGCGCCCGCTAGGACCGGAGGCTGGACAGAATCTCGCACGGATCAGCGTCAATGGCCGCAGTTATGTCGAGAAACTCGATGACGTCGAGACGCCGCTCTGCGCCCTCGTACTTGGCCACGAAGGATTGGGGACGACCAAGCTTGTCAGCCAGCTGCTCCTGGGTCAGGCCTTTGGCCTTGCGCAGCGAAACCAGCTGGGCCAGAAACCGCTGGTGGCGGGGCGATCGAAGGGATTTGGGCATGGAGGCGAACCGGTCGGGTAAAGACCGGATCAGCGACTAATCCCGGTTTCGGATTATCCCATTTTGGGATATACTGCGTGCGCTCACAGGCGAGGTTCGCAGGCATGAATGGACCAATGGGAACAGATGAGACTCGAAGCTCAACTTTGAGCGATGAAGTCCCCTGGTCGGAGAACCTCACGAGCTACGACAGGGAGCATTTCACGATCTACCTGCGGATCCTGGATGCCTGCGCCGACAATGCCAGCGAAAAGGAGATGGCCGAGCGCATTCTCGGCATCGACCCGTCCATTGACCCGGTCCGCGCCCGCAAAGCTCTTCGCAGCCATATCGACCGTGCGAACTGGATGGTGACGACCGGCTACAAGGAACTGTTCGCCGGCTGATGCACAACGCCCACTGCCACGTGTTTCGAGCAGGCAAGTCTCTGTAGCCAAATTCGGCAGCGCACGGCCGCGACAGCCGGCGCGGCGGGAGCGGTCACAACTGGTTCGCGGGCTGTTTGACTGCCATTTCCAGTGCTTGCATCAAAGGCACAGCCTTGGAGAAGAGGAAGCCCTGAGCGGTTCGGCAGCCAAGCTTGTGCAGGGTTTGCCGATCCGCCTCTGTTTCGACGCCCTCGGCCATGACCTCGATCCCGAGCATGTCACCGAGTTCGATGACCGATTTGACAAGCAGTCGGTCCTCTCGGGACTTGGCCAGGCCGCGAATGAAGCCCTGGTCTATTTTCACCTTACGTATCCGACGGTCCTTGAGAGATGCCAAGGTAGAAAAGCCGGTGCCGAAGTCATCGAGCGCGATGGAAATACCGGCATGTGAAAGCCGTCCGAGCTTTTCATCCACTCTGTCCGGGTCCACCGGCGATTCTTCGGTAATCTCGATTTCGAACATCGTCGCAGGCAGGCCTCTTGCCGCCAGACCCTCCAGAACCATGTCGTCGATATCGCCGGCTTCCAGTTCGCGAGGGGAAACATTCATCGCCACACGAATGTTACGACAGTCAGCTTTCACCAAGCCGTCGATAAAAGCACAACAGTCGGCGAATACGGTTTGCGTCAGCAGCTGAAGCATTCCGGTTTCGCGTGCGGCCGTGATGATTTCGGGTGGAGAGATGGCACCATGCGTCGGATGGGACCATCTCAGCAAGGCTTCAAAACCGACCACGGTCTCGGTTTCGAGTTTCACGATCGGCTGGAACCAAGGTTGCAATCTTCCCGTCTTTATCGCCGAATGAAGATCCCGTTCGATGGACTGGCGACGTTGCAGTTCCCTGTCGAGTTCGGCATCGAACAGGCAAAATTCGTTCCTGCCATGGCGCTTGGCCGTATATAGGGCGATATCCGCCCGCAACAACATTTCAGTCAGGCTCGGCGTCTGCGCCAAGTATATCCCTATCGATGCCCCGACCCGCACGGACGCGACCTCGATATAGGGGCGAGCAATTTTGGCTATGATATTGGAGGCGAGATCACTGGCAGAAAGCGAAGCTCTCGTTGATGGAAAAACCAGCACGAATTCATCGCCGCCGATACGAGCGAGCGTTGAGCCTTCGGGTGCTTCCTGCTCTATGCGGCGGGCGATCATGACAAGCAGTTCATCACCGGTCCTGTGACCGTAGGTGTCGTTGACAGATTTAAAGCCGTCCAGATCAATCAGCATTGCCACGAAGGGCCCATCCGCGGTCTTGAACCGACCGATGGCGTGTTCAAGGCCCCGCCTGTTGAGAAGGGCGGTCAGATGGTCCTCCCTGGAGTTGCGCTCCATTTCCGACGCAAATCGCTCTGCCTCATGTCTCAGGCGGCTTGCTTCGCGGAAGCGCGCCTGCCCAACAAACGAAGCTCGGACCAAGCCGCCCATGAAGAGCAGAACGGTGAAAGCCAGAATGTAGCGTTCAAAATTGCCTTTCGCCAAAAGGCACGCCACCGTGATGAGGAGTGGAGGTGTGATGAAGCTGGTCGCCGCCGCGGCATACGAACTGCCATATGTAACCGCACCAGCTGAAATGCCCGCCAGTATGACCAGATGCATCGGTGCTTGTGGTGTTGTGTATCCAACAGTCAGGACGGCCGGGAAGGACCAGGCAAACCCTGCCAGAAGGGCAAGGACGCCAAACATGCGAAGGCGCGGCAAAACGCCAAGCAAATCCTGATGGCGCCCCGTTTCCTTTAGCTGAAAACGGGCGAGTGCAAGCCGGGCGGCATTTAGCGCATTGACGACCAGGAACCAGCTTGCAGCGGCAAAGCCGCCGCCAGAAAGGGCCTGCACCGCGCAAATCAGGCCTGACAGGATCGCGCTTATCGGCATCGACACGAAGAGCCCGGCCCTCAGGTCAGCAAGCTGATCCTGACGGATTTTGGCCTCCAGCGATTCTTCTTCCTTTAGGGGTGCCATGAATGGACCAGCTTGCTTGCGTCGTTGTTCGCGAGGACCAAACCTATGCAAGCCCACTGAAGGACGGGTTAACTACCCAGCGAGGGTAACCAGTGCGCTCACCATGCTTCGGGTCACACCTTTGGCTTAGCATTGCCGAATCATCAAGGCTTCGCCCGCGCGCGTGCCTTGATCCGAATCATGCCATGATCGGCAACGTCACCAGGAAGCAGCCGTGCCCGCGACGACGCGCGCCAGCAAGACAAGGAAGCCTCGCCGAGACAGCGTTCCAGAGCGGCAGCGCTCTGTGCGATTCACCGCCTGAGCATGGCCGAAATGCCATGGCGGACAAAGGGAAGATGTTGGGCAAAGCGGAGCGCAGCATGTCTTGCAAGCCGTGCCGCCGGGTGCTCGCTTGAGTAGAGACCGACAAGCATGTTGGTGGCATGATAGAGCGGCCCCGCCGACAGCCGCAGCCGGCTTTCGTATCTGCCGAGCATGTCGGGATCGGCAATGTCGCGGCGGGCGCGACATGCTGTCAGTATTTTATGAGCGAGTTGCTTCTGGCCGCTGAGGCCGATGTTGAAGCCATGCGCGGTCACCGGGTGCATGCCGATGGCAGCATCGCCGATCAGTGCCGCACTCGGAGCCGAGAACTTGTGCGCCCAGGTCGTGACCAGCGGATAGGCATGGCGGGTGCTTGCCAGGGTCATCTGCCCGAGGCGTCCTCGATACCTGTTCATCAATTCCATGAGGAACAATTCGTCATCGAGAGCAGACAGTCTGTCGGCCTCGCTTGAGCGCAAAGTCAGAAGCAGCGACGACACGCCTTCCATGAGCGGCAACATCGCTATGGTCTGATGGTGGTCGAACCATTCGACCGCGATCTGGTGATGGACGCGCTCGTGCCTCACTCGGCAAATCAGCATGGAGTGGCCAAGCGGATGGATGTTGGCGCCAATGCCGAGCAGGTCGCGCATCGCGGACAAACGCGAATCCGCTGCTACGAGCAGCCGAGCGGCCAATTGCCTGCCATCAGAAAGCGTTATGACCGCCTCGTCTTCGCTATTTGTTGCATTGACGACCGAGTTGCCGCACAGCAGCCGGGCATGATCCTGGAAGTGGACAATTTTGAACAGGGCATCGCGGATCCGACAATTTGGGACCAGAAATCCGAGTGGTTCCCCAGATCCGCTGGGAGCATCGAAGCTCAGGGCGAAAGGGCTGGATCCGTTGAGCACGCGCGCGCCATGAAGCGGTGATTTGTCCGATGCGGGGATGGCATCCCAGGCGCCGAGCTCGCGAAGGATTCTCACTGATGCGTGGGTCAGCGCGATCTCGCGACCGTCGAAAGCCGGATTCGCCAGGCTGTCGAGCGACTGCCGTTCAACCACTGCCACCTTGAGTCGGCTCCAGGCGAGCGATGCTGCGAAGGCAAGTCCGACCGGCCCAGCTCCGACGACAATGATGTCGAATGTGTCGACATAGCCGGCCATCAGCGTGCCGCCATAGCGGCTATCTTCGATACGAAGCGCTCTTGAAGCATTGCAATCACCCACGGTTTGCCGCTCATCTCCCCAACTCGATAGACATGCGTTCTCCGTTGGAAGCCTGGTCAATGAAACCATGCCGATGAAGAGATAACGCTGATCTGGATCAACCAGGCTCGACAAACCCGGCAGCGGCGGGTTCACGGTCGAGTGGTCGATTGCCGTGAAAACGTCTGCATGTCTGGGCATTCTGAATGGTCGGCTTCCCAATCGCGTGCCCCTCCTGGCCAAAGGTTCGGCAACGTATTGTGGCTGATCAGTTCTTCGCACGCGCGCCGATATCGTCATGACGCGGGCAATCGCCAGCAAAGATTCGGTCGACTGACGACCAGCATCCGCACAGTCGTTGGCGCCGCCAACCGGTTCAGCCTCGCGGCTCTTCCCGATCGATAAGGACCCGCTCAGCGGAGCCGTCGAGATCTTTGTATTGGCCGCTCTTCAAGATCCACAGGAAGCCCCGGTCCAAGCCCCACCAAAACAGGCAGCGGCCATCGCATTTCCGGCAGGACGGGCGTCTTGCTGCCGACAGCGTGCTCTCCGACCATAACGCGCTAGACGCCGAAGGAACTCGCCGACGGCCTCATGTCCAAGTGATGTGGGAAGGGAGCAGAACCAAAGGGACTCTGCTTGGCGTCCCCGCTTTTTTCGCAGCTATGAAACCATCACCGAGAACGGATCCGTACTGAGGAGGAGGCCGTCCTTGACTTGCCCGACGCCGGCAACCTTCTCAGCCGCAACGATCGCTGCCTTCCGTTGACGCTCGTCGACAATCGTCCCCTTCAGTTCGACAACGCCGTCGCTGACCCTCACATCGATCAAGTCACCACCGCTCCAGGTTTGTCCCTGCAGCTCGGCAAGGATAGCCTTGCGGATCAGGTCGTCATTGGGTGGCGTAGTGCCCTGTTTTGACATGGCGCGGATCAGGACAAGCAGCAAATCAGTTCGCGTGATGATGCCGACGACCCTTTCCCGATCGACAATCGGGACATTGTTGATGCGGTGTTGCATCATCAGGTCGACAACATCTGCAATCGAGGCGCCAGGAGGCGCCGAGATGACCTGTGGGCTCATCACCTGATGGATGATCCGTCCGTTCGAGCGCACATAGTCATGGGCGGTTGTGCCCGGGCCAAGATCAAGCTCCAGCCAGCGCGGACGCACACGCTGGGTTCCGAGTTCCTCTCGGCGCAAGAAGTCGCTTTTGCTTACAATGCCAACCAGGGTGCCGTCGCTGTTCGTTATCGGCAGGCAGCTGACTTTGTTTGAAAGCATGAGCTCGACCGCTTCGGCGATTGTTGCGTTCGCATCCGTTGTGATGACTGGCTTTGTCATTATGGATTGGGCTTGCATCCTCACCCTCCTGATTTTTCCTCGGACGACGATAGGACATCCCGACCCGCGGCGCGTTGATCTGAGTCACTTGGAACGAGTGGCATTCTCCGCGCCGTCGTCGCTGTCGATGAGAATGCGCTCCGCCGCGCCATCGAGATCCTCGTACTGGCCGCTTCTCAACGCCCAAAGGAAGCCGGACAGGCCGAGTGCGCCAAGGAATAGCGCTACGGGGATGAGGTAGACGAGCGTCGTCATGACGATTGAGCCAAGGCGCCGGCCCGCGCGGGCCTGTCTTGCCGCGCAATTGCGGACGACGCACCCGTTGCGAAGCCTTGCAGACGCATGGCATTTCCAACCACGAGCAATGACGAGGCTGACATCGCGACCGCGGCGATAAGAGGTGTAACATGGCCCAGAATGGCGATCGGCACGGCAACAGCATTATAAACGATCGCAATTGTTATGTTCTGTCGGATCAGGCTTCCCGCCTTGCGCGATACGTCAACAGCCAGCGGGACCGCCAAGAGGCTTTCGCGCAGGAAAACGAAGTCGGCTGCATTGCGGCCAATGTCGGCGGCGGTGGCGGGTGCGATCGAGACATGCGCAGCGCTCAGCGCCGGCGTATCGTTGAGCCCGTCGCCAACCATCAGAACCTTGTGCCCGTCCCTCGCCAGCCTCTCGATGCGTTCAACCTTGCCGGACGGCAGCAGGCAGGGAACGAAATCATCGACACCAAGCCCGTCCGCAACCTCGGCGCAGGCTTTCGCGGTGTCGCCCGACAGCATCTCCACGCACATACCAGCGTTGTGCAGTTGATCGATGGCTGCCCTGGCGTCGACGCGCAGCGCATCCTCGAAATCGAAGGTCGCGACAATGATCCCGTCTTTCGTCAGAACCGTCCCGCCATAGCCATGTCTGCCTTCGCGGCCGGTGCGGGCTTTCCATCCTCCGCGTCGACCCAGCCGCCAGGTGCTACCGGCGGCAGCGGCTTCGATGCCGAATCCCGGCTGCTCGGTTACCGCATCGAATTTATGCTGCCCGCCAGGCGCGGCAAAGCCGGCTATGGCCTTTGAAAACGGATGGCGGGAATGCACGGCCATGTCTGCAGCGATTGCCAGCACGGCCGGATCGATCGAGGGCGCATTGACCAGCCGAGGCTGTCCGAGCGTGAGCGTTCCGGTCTTGTCGAAGACCGCGGCATCGATCGTCGCCAGGCGCTCCATGGCCGAACCGTCCTTGACCATGATGCCGTGCTCGAACAGGCGTCGCGCGGCGACCACTTGAACGATCGGCACGGCGAGGCCGAGCGCGCATGGGCATGTGATGATGAGAACGGCAATGGCGATGGTCATCGCCCGATGCCAGTCGCCAGTCGCCGCCATCCAGCCGAGGAACGTCACGAAGGCGGTAAGATGAACCACCGGGGCATAAAGCGCTGAAACGCGATCGGCGATCCGGCGATAATGTGCCCGGCCGCCCTCGGCAGCTTCCATCAGCCGAACCATTTCCGCCAGGAACGAATCCTTCGCGGCGGCTGTCGCCCTGATCGTCAGCGAGCCGGTAAGGTTGAGTACGCCAGCCTGCACGGGTTCGCCTGGCGCTACGCTTCGGGGCGTGCTCTCGCCGGAAACCAGCGAGCAGTCGAGATCCGACGCCCCTTGGATGATCTCGCCGTCGACGGGTATCCTATCGCCTGCCGCGATCAGCAGGAGCATTTCCGGTTCGATCTCGCCAACCGGCAGGTAGTCGCGCGCGCCGTCGGCGCGCAGCACCATGGCCCCACGCGCGGCCAGCTGCGACAGGCCCTTCACGGCGGTGCGGGCGCGCTCCCGCATGACGTGATCCAGCGTCCGGCCGATCAACAGGAAGAACAGCAGCGACACCGACGCGTCGAAATAGGCGTGGTCGCCATGGGTGATCGTCTCGTAGAGGCTCATTGCGTAAGCGAGCGAGACGCCGACCGCGATCGGCACGTCCATGTTCATGCGGCCATGGCGCAACGCATTCCAGGCCGACCGGAAGAAGATGCCGCCGGCAAACGCGAGCGCGGGGATGGCAATCAGCGCTGAGACCCAGTGGAACAGGTCGCGTGTCGCGCCTTCGGCACCGGACCAGACCGAGACCGAAAGCAGCATGATGTTACCCGCCGCAAAGCCCGCAACAGCGACGGCCCGGATGAGCTCCGAGAGCGTCTTGTCCTTTGCATCGATCTCGGCTTCGAACAGATGAGCCTGATAACCTAGCCGCTCCAGCACGGTGACGAACGGTGGAACCTCGTCCCCGCGCCACCGGATCGACACGCGCTTCGTCGACAGGTTGACGCGAGCGGCCTCGACGTGATCGAGTTTCCCCAACGCCGTCTCTATGGTCTGGATGCAGGCGCCGCAGTGAACAGTCGGTACGGAAAGGTCGGTCTGACGAAGATCATCGCCAAGCGATCGGCTCGCCAGCCTGATTTCCTGGCTGGATGGCAGGACCGAGGTGGCGCCGACCAGATCCAGCGCCATTTCGGCGCCCGGCGCGCAGCAGCTCATTTCAGCGCTCCATGGGAAATCATGATCCTGCGCACGTCGCGAAAAGGTTCCTTCAGGCCGGCATCGGCGTCGATTTCGACGATCCAGACACCGTCCTTCGGCATATGCTGGGCGGCGAATTCCTGACCCGAGGCGAGGGCGAGCTGGATGGACTCATCCTCTTTCTCGTAAGCCGGATGGCGAAACAGCACCTTGACGCCGTGCAAGGGAACCGGCGTGCCGGCGGCGTCGATGAGGCCGTAGCGGACTTCACCCGATGCCATGGTCAGCTTGCCGGTCCAGCCGAGGGCTGCCTGCACGCGTCCTTGCTCGGCCTTCCTGTTGAATTCCTGACTCGCCACATAGGTGTTTTCGACGACCAGGCCGGTCCAGCTCGTGTTGGCAAGCGTCGCCATCGTCAGATTGACCGCGATGACCACCCCGAAGAAGGCAAGGATAATCGCCAACACGTGCCTGCCGGTGAATTCGCGGGATTTTCGCGTGGTGGCGTTCATCTGGCGATCTCCGGCGCGTTGAAGGTGGCGGTGTATTCGTTCGACTCGAAACTCACTTTGTCCTCGACCTGAAAGGTGAAGGTCTGCGCTTCGCCATGGATCTGCTCGGCAGGCAGGCGCACAAAAACCTTCAACACCTTGAGCCGGTCTGGTTCGACCTGGACCGCAAAAGAGCGACCGGCGGGGAGGTCGACCCCGACAATCCTCATCTCTGCGCCCGGCAACCCCCCAAGTGTGACGATAACGGTTCTTGGTTCGGGGATCATGTTCAGCAGCTTGACGGTGTAGCCGTTGCGGATCGAGCCGTCGGAGAGCGTGACGAATTGTGGATTGCGGTCGTGCAGGACATTGATTTCGAGCCGGTCGCGCGTCAGCAGCGAGTAGAGGAGGCCCAGGCCGATCAGCGACCACATAGCCATGTAGACATAGGTGCGTGGCCGAAAGATCTTGCGGATGTGGAAATGCGCCACTCTGTCCGAAAACAGGCCGTCATCCGTCCTGACCAGCGCCGGATTGACCGAGCCGGCGCCGCCCGCGGTCGCCAGCATCATGTTGGCGTTGTAGTCCGAGAGTGTCGCGTAGGAGATCAACCCGCGCTCTTTGCCGAGCTTATCCATGACGCCGTCGCAGGCGTCGATGCAGAGCGCGCAGGTTATGCATTCGAGCTGCTGGCCATCGCGAATGTCGATCCCCATCGGACAGACAGCGACACAGGCATTGCAGTCGACGCAATCGCCGACGGGATGCCCTGCGGCAAGAACCTTCTTGGCGTGACGCGTGCGCGGTTCGCCGCGCCAGTCATTGTAGGTGACGGTGAGCGAACTTTCATCGAGCATGGCTGCCTGGATGCGCGGCCATGGGCACATATAGGTGCAGACCTGTTCGCGCATCAGCCCGCCAAACGTGTAGGTCGTCGCCGTCAGAACCGCGACGGTGATGTAGGCGACAGGCGCTGCCGTGCCGGTGAAGAGTTCGCCGAGCAGCGTCGGTGCATCGGCGAAATAGAAGATCCAGGCGCCGCCGGTCAGCACCCCTATGACCAGCCAGATGACGTGTTTCGATGCCCGCAGCACGAGCTTGCGGCTGGTCCAGGGACCGGCGTCGAGCTTTATGCGCGCATTGCGGTCACCCTCGATCGCGCGCTCGACGACCAGGAACAGATCGACCCATACGGTCTGCGGGCATGTGTAGCCACACCAGGCACGGCCGACAGTCGACGTGATCAGGAAAAGACCGACGCCGGCCATGACCAGAAGGCCGGCGACATAGTAGAATTCCTGCGGCCATATCTCGATGAAGAAGAAATAGAAACGCCGGTTGGCGACATCGAGCAGCACGGCCTGGTCCGGGCTAAACGAGCCCCGATCCCAGCGCAGCCACGGCGTCAGATAGTAGATGCCGAGCGTGACCGCCATCACCAGCCATTTGAACTGGCGAAAGCTGCCCGAGGCCCGCTTCGGGAAGATCTTCTTGCGCGCGGCGTACATTGGCTGACGCACCTTGGCGGAGTTGACCGGCGTGGGTTCGATCCTTTCTATTTGCGTGTTATCGAGCACGAGAAGCTCCAGTCACCAGCGACGATTTCGCCGGAAGCCGACTCATCGGTTCTGGATGATGCCGAGGCCCGGCTTGCGCCGGGCCTCGTCGCTTGGCGGGAGGGGGAGGACGAGAATAGGCTTCTGCTCCTATTCTCCGCCGCCAAGCGAATGGATGTAGACCGCCAGTTCCTTGACCTTGGTCTCGCCGAGGCGCGCGCCCCAGGCCGGCATCACGCCCTGTTTCGGCGCGGTGACCTGGGCGGCGATGGCCGCTTCGCCTGACCCGTAGAGCCAGATGGCGTCGGTCAGATCTGGAGCGCCGAGTTCCTTGTTGCCTTTTGCATTGTCGCCGTGACAGGCCACGCAATTTTCGGCGAAGACCTTGGCGCCGGGCGCGACCAACGATTGATCGCCGACAGTGCCGGACAGGCTGGCAACGTAGGTGCTGACCTGTTTGATCTGATCGGCGGTGATGATGTCGCCAAAGGCCGGCATTTCCGACAGGCGCGTAGCCGGGTCGGAGGCGAAGCGGATGCCATGCGTGATTGTCTGCTGGATCTGGTCCACCTCGCCGCCCCACAGCCAGTCGTCATCGTTGAGGTTGGGGAAGCCCTTGGACCCCTGGGCGCCGGAACCGTGGCACTGCACGCAATTGACCTTGAACGCGGCGGCGCCGGCAGCGACGGCGAATTCGCGCAGCGTGTTATCCGCAGCAATCTCCGAAACACTTTTCGACTCTATTGCGGCGACATATTTGCCCTTTGCCGCTTCGGCCGCGGACAACTCGTTCTTGACTTCGTTGCGGCTGGAATAGCCAAGTACGCCCTTTGTCGCGGAGTGCAACAGCGGCCATGCCGGGTAGGCAATTGTGTAACCGATCGCCCAGACAATGGTGATGTAGAAGGTGATGACCCACCAGCGCGGGAGCGGATTGTTCAGCTCGCGGATACCATCCCATTCATGGCCGGTCGTCGAGATGCCGGAAACCTCGTCAATGTGATCGCTGCTCATGATCAGTCCTCCTTCAGAGGAATTTGAGCTGCTTCGCCGGCTTGCCTGCGGCTGCCGGGGCGAAGTGCAAAGGCAACGGATCCGATGAAGAAAAGAGCCATGGCAAGCAGGCCCCAGCTGTCGGCAAACTCCCGCATGAAATTGTACGTCATCGCCATTGTCCTCAGCGGTAGCCGGCGGTCTCATCGTAGTTCTTGAAATCGACAAGCGTGCCGAGCATCTGGAGATAAGAAACCAGGGCGTCCATTTCGGTGACTTGCTGCGGATCACCGTCGAAATCGCCTATCCTGGCCTTGGGGTAGCGGGCCTCGAGGCCGGACGTGTCAGCGTTGGGATCGGCCTGCGCCATCAGATCGGCATTGGCGTTAGCGATCATGTCATCGGTGTAAGGGACACCGACACGCCTGTTTGCGACCAGATGCGTCGAGAAGTCCTTCACCGCGATCGGCGTGTCCTTCAGAAAGCCATAGCTCGGCATGATCGATTCCGGCACCACGTTCCGTGGATCCGTCAGGTGTTCGACCTGCCACAGATTCGAATAGCGGTCGCCCACCCGGGCGAGGTCCGGTCCGGTGCGCTTCGATCCCCACTGGAAGGGGTGGTCATACATCGACTCGGCCGCCAGGCTGTAATGGCCGTAGCGCTCAACCTCGTCACGGAACGGGCGGATCATCTGGCTGTGGCAGAGATAGCAGCCCTCGCGCACATAGATGTTGCGCCCGGCAAGTTCGAGCGGCGAGTAGGGGCGCATGCCTTCGACTTTCTCGATCGTGTTGTCGAGGTAGAAGAGCGGCGCGATCTCGACGATGCCGCCGATTGTCACGACCAGCAGCGACCCGAGGAGAAGAAGTGTAGCGTTCTTCTCGATGACCGCGTGTCTGTTCATCAACCTCATTTTCTGTCTCATCATCGCGCAAGCTGGAGGGCGGGGGTCGAGCGCGGCATCGGATCCTCCTCGCGCCGGTAGCCCAGGATGGTCATGGCGATGTTCCAGGCCATGATCAGGGCGCCGGAGAGGTACATGGCCCCACCGATGGCGCGCATCACATAGTAGGGGTGCATGGCGGCCACGGTTTCGGCGAAGGAATAGACCAGGAAGCCCTGCTCGTCGTATTCGCGCCACATCAAGCCCTGCATGATGCCGGACACCCACATGACCGCGGCGTAGACAACGATGCCAAGCGTCGCCAGCCAGAAGTGCCAGGTAACGAGGCGCAGCGAATAGAGTCGTTCACGGTTCCACAGCTTCGGCACCATAAAGTAGATCGCGCCGAACGAGATCATGCCGACCCAGCCGAGTGCGCCCGAATGGACGTGTCCTATGGTCCAGTCGGTATAGTGCGACAGCGAGTTGACCGTCTTGATCGACATCATCGGACCCTCGAAGGTGGACATGCCGTAGAAGGCAATGGCCATCACCATCATGCGGATGATCGGATCGGTGCGGAGCTTGTCCCAGGCGCCCGACAGCGTCATCAGGCCATTGATCATGCCGCCCCATGACGGCATCCACAGCATGATCGAGAACACCATGCCGAGCGTCTGCGCCCAATCGGGCAAGGCGGTGTAGTGCAGGTGATGGGGTCCAGCCCAGATGTAGAGAAAGATGATTGCCCAGAAATGGACGATCGACAGCCGGTAGGAATAGACCGGCCGGTTCGCCTGCTTGGGTACGAAATAATACATCATGCCGAGAAAGCCGGCGGTCAGAAAGAAGCCCACGGCGTTGTGGCCATACCACCATTGCGTCAGAGCGTCCTGGACCCCGGAGAAAGCCGAATAGCTCTTCGAGCCCAGGAAGGAGGCGGGCATGGAGAGGTTGTTGACCACATGCAGCATCGCGATGGTGACGATGAAGGACAGGTAGAACCAGTTGGCGACGTAGATGTGGGGTTCCTTGCGCTTCAGGATCGTGCCGAGGAACAGGATGAGATAGGCGACCCAGACGATGGTCAGCCAAATGTCCACATACCATTCGGGTTCCGCATATTCGCGGCTCTCGGTGATGCCGAGCAGATAGCCTGTCGCTGCCATCACGATGAAGAGCTGGTAACCCCAGAACACGAACCAGGCGAGATCGCCACCGAACAGCCGGGCGCGGCAGGTGCGTTGCACGACATAGAGAGACGTGCAAAGCAGCGCGTTGCCGCCGAAGGCGAAGACGACTCCCGACGTATGCAGTGGCCGTAAACGGCCAAAGTTGAACCAGGGCTGGATGTTGAGATCGGGATAGGCAAGCTGCAGCGCGATGACCACGCCGACAAGCATGCCGATGACACCCCAGAACATGGTGGCGATGGCGCCATAGCGGATTGGCCCGTCCATGTAAGCGGACGGGTCGATCGGCGCGGCAGGCTTGAACTCAGTGTTGCGCAACAGGATCGCAGTGAAGCCAGCCAAGGCGAAGAACAAGACCCACATATGCTGGCGAAAGGGTTCATCCACCCCAGCGCCAGCGGCCACCAAAGCCGCGAATGCGAACAGGCTTAGAAGCACGATTTCTTTGCCGAATTTCATCGCAAGCCCCGATTTCCAATTCCGGCGGATGCCAAACCGCGGTGCCTTATTGCGCAGCCGTCGCCCGCTCGCCCTGATCCATGTCAGAGCCGCACCATTTTGCTTCGAGCAGCATCGAGTTCGGTGCGATCAGACTGTGTCGAATGTGGAAGTGCAGCAGCGGCCGCCGGTTTATGGACAGGCCCGGCGTCCCCAGTTGGGGCCCGGGTATGGAGGCGATCGCGGGCGTGTGGGCAAGCGCACCTTCTGTGACGCTGGTAAGCAGGCCGATGCCTTACCGAACGTCGATCGTTTCAATGCCTTGGAACAGCCAGCGCCAGCGTTGCGCTGCCTTCGTTACATTTATGGTTTGGACGGCGATTTTCGCCTGCGTATGAGGCATATTGACTTCGGCCAAGTGTGGATGCTTCGCCGACGAGCCCAAACGCAACTGGCGTATACGATCGGAATTAGAACGGGCTGTCGCTACGCGATGTCTTCTGACCCCAACGCGAGCATGCCCTGCCCCGAATGAAGTAAGTGGCGTGGGCCATGCAGCTTCGTGTCATTCAAACGGCTATTGCGCCTCGGCCGCCGCAGCGCCGTTCCAGCCGGCTCATGCTGTCCACGGTGACGCGGCGGTTGTTCTCGATCCGAATCACGCCGTCCATTCTCAGGCTGGTCAGCTGACGGCTCACGGTCTCGTTTGTGATTCCAAGGAAATCAGAGATGTCGGCACGCGTCATCGGCAGCTCGAAGCACGCCGACCTAGCCGCCGGGTCAACATTGGAGTCGATGTTCCGGGCAATCATGAGGAGAAAGCTCGCCACCTTCTCTGGTGCGGTCTTGCGCCCCAGAGTCACCATCCATTCGCGGGCCTCGTCAAGTTCGTTCAGCGCCTGCTTGAGCAGGCGATGCACAAATTCGGGTGACTGCTTCATCATCCGTTCGATGGCCGCTCTCGGAAACGAGCATAGCGAGACAGCTGTTGCCGCTTCCGCATTGATCGCACTTTTCATCTTGAAGGGCCGTCCCAGAAAATCCGGCGCGAACTGGAGACCGACGATCTGCTGGCGGCCGTCCGAAAGGCTCTTCGTGAGCTTCACCACGCCTGAAAGCACGTTTGAATAACAGTCGACCGCCTCGGCGTCGCCGATCAGTTCGACCCCCGGCTCGATATTGTGCCGCGACGACGTCTTGGCGAGCTGAGCCAAATCGTCTGGCTCGAGCGCGCCACAGACACCGCGGCGCCGTGCCTCGCAAGGCAGGCAAAGAACGGGAATGCCGGAACTGTGAATATCCTGCCGTAATGTCATTCGATCGCTCTACCGGTCCAGTGCGGGCAGGATAGCAATCCACGGTAGAAAAATCCTTGCGGCAGTTTGTCCGTGCTGAAGGTTGATCGAAATCAGGGCTTAGGCTCATCCAAGCATCCACAGTTCGGGCGACGCAAACACGGTGGACCACGACATGCGACAAAACCTAGCTGCCAGACTTGGCGAGAACGTCCCGCGCTATACCAGTTATCCGACTGCGCCCCATTTCCATGCGGGCGTCGATGCCGTCGTTTACCGAGGCTGGTTGGAGGCGCTCGAAGGTGGTGACGAGATATCGCTTTACCTGCATATTCCCTATTGCGACAGGCTCTGCTGGTTCTGCGCGTGCCATACCAAACAGACGCGCCACTACGAGCCGGTGGCCGCTTATCTGCGCTCGCTGTATGCGGAGATCGCCACGGTTGGCGGCCTTGTTACCGGCAAGGGCCGAGTTCGCACGGTTCATTTCGGCGGCGGTTCCCCGACGATGCTGGAACCTGAGGATATAGTGGCGCTGGGAAGCGTCCTGCGCAACAGCTTCGAATTTCTTCCCGACGCCAAAATCAGCGTGGAAATCGAACCCAACGATATGGACGATGCCCGCCTCGACGCGCTTGCCGAAATCGGCATGACCCGCGCGAGCCTCGGCGTCCAGGATTTCGATCCGAAGGTGCAGAAGGCAATCAACCGCGAGCAGAGCTTTTTGCAGACCAAAGCGGTAGTCGACGGTGTTCGTTCGCGCGGCGTCGAATCGGTCAATCTAGACCTGCTCTACGGCTTGCCGCACCAGACGAGGGAGAGCGTCTCCTCCACCGTCGCGCAGGCGCTGACCTTGGAACCCGACAGGATAGCGCTTTTTGGCTACGCCCATGTGCCGTGGTTCAAGAAACATCAGACCATGATTGATGAGGCCTGGTTGCCAGGGCCGGAGGAGCGGTTTGCCCAATCACAACTGGCAGCCCACGCTATTCTTGACCGAGGATACGAAGCAATCGGGCTCGATCATTTCGCCAAACCGGGCGATGCGTTGGCAGTAGCGGCTCGCGCGGGGGCTTTGCATCGCAATTTCCAGGGCTATACAGAGGATCGCTGCGAGACATTGATCGGTCTCGGTCCGTCATCCATCAGTCAGTTTCGGCGGGGCTATGCGCAGAACATGCCTTCGACCAGCGAATATCGACGCATGGTTGATGATGGCGGGCTGGCCGCCGTCCGCGGTATCGCACTTTCCGACGACGACCGCGTTCGCGGCTGGATCATCGAGCGGCTGATGTGCGACTTCGCCTTCTCGGCCATCGATCTGGTGGAACGCTTCGGCGAAGCCGGCCAGAGGCTCCTCCTTCAGTCGAGTTCCATGGCCCTACACGATCCGGTTCGATTGCTTGAACTTGATGGCGACAGATTCGTTGTGCCGGCTGAAAGTCGCCCTTTCGTCCGAAGCATCGCGGCCAGGTTCGACAAATATTTCGAAACTGGAACGGCCAGGCACTCGGCGGCAGTGTGAGCACCGCAGAGGAACGGTCATGGCTCTCACTCGATCGTGAACCGATTGCGATCGTTTTCCACTGTCGACCGGCGACCGTCCTGCCGAGACGGTTCGGAGCGGACCAGACGCGTCTTGGCATAGCGACGATCTCGCCCGCTCATGCCCTGCCTGTCAGATCATGGTTGTCGGCGACAGCTCCCTTCGACCTTGCAAGGAGAATGCAAGGTGTCGTGCAAGCGGCTGACAACACTCGGGCCCGTGGCAGAAGTCCGCAAGCACCCCGGCAGCGCGGTCAACGTTGAACCACCCGTTCACCCGAATATGCCGGTGCAGTTCAGGTGGAAAGGGCCTGGCCTAGGGTCTGTTGAGATTCATCTGGAGTTTATCACGGCGGCGGCGAGATGGATGATGGCGTTGAAGCTCTGGTCGGTTTTGTCGGCGCGCATGGCGATACGTTTGAACTCTTTGAGTTTGCAGAAGAAGTTTTCGATCAGATGACGCCATTTGTACATCTCTTCGTCGACCAGAAGGGGAACGGTGCGACGGGGATGCTGGGAGATAACGATCTTGGTGCCGCGCTCGTTGAGGTCAGCGATGATAGCGTTGCTGTCGAAGGCCTTATCGGCGAGCAGCGCATCGAAAGAGAGACCGTCGATAAGCGGGGCGACGCCCACCGTGTCGAACCTCTGGCCGGGCAGCAGGACGAAGCGCACGAGATTGCCGAGCGCGTCGGTGAGAGCAAGAATCTTGGTCGTCATACCTCCCTTGGAGCGGCCTATGGCCTGGCTTTGAGTCCCCCTTTTGCGCCCTGTCCGTGGCGGTGGACCTTGACGATGGTGGCGTCGACCATGGCGTATTCCATATCCGGATGGTCCGAGCAGGCTTCGAAAAGCCGAATGAAAACATCGGCTTTGACCCAGTCGCGGTATCGCTTGAAGACGGTGTTCCAGTTGCCGAAAAAGGCCGGAAGATCACGCCAAGGGCTTCCTGTCCGCACGATCCAAAGCACCGCCTCGATGAAGCGGCGGTTGTCGCTTCCGCTTCGTCCGGGGTCCGTCGGCTTGCCCAGACAATGCGGTTCCATCTTCGCCCACTGGGCGTCCGTCAGTACAAATCGCGCCATTCAAAGCTTGAATCATAATCAGGCTCAAAGTGGAATCCTGAATCTCAACAGGCCCTAGACGGCTCTCTTGTTACCCCAGAGCATAACGTGCAGCTGCGGTAGCACGCGGGCTTCGAACCATTTGTCGCGGGTCACGCTGTCAACCAGCCACTCCATGCGCTTCAATATTCCGTCAAGGTCGACGGGCGCGTCATCATTTGCCGGGTGTGGCGGCGTGTGATTGCCGGGTTGCAGATAGATCGGAAGTTGCGGAAATTGCGCAGCGGCGTCTTTCGCGTAGGCGTAGTCCCTTTCGTCGAAAACAATGAGCTTGAGCACGATTTGGGGCTTGCCTTGTGCCGCCTGGAGGCACGCCTCGACAGCGGCCCAATCTGTCGTCATTTGGCTTGACGGCGGCTTTGGGCTGAGGATCAGCACGTCAAGGTGCGCAAACCAGTCCCTGGCAAGCGAACCTTGGGTTTCGAGCGCAAAACGGTAACCGTCACCATGGCCTCGGTCGATGAGCGCGCCGAGCGGCTGGATGGCCGGATTGCCGCCTGACAGCGACACCATAAGCGGGCGGCCACCGGAAAGCGCAAGCACATTTTTCCACACCGCGCCGACGGACATCATCTCCCATTCATGGCGGAATTGATTGTCCACAGCATGCAGGCTGTCGCACCAGGAACAGCGAAAGTCACACCCGCCGGTTCTGACGAAGATCGTCGGCAAACCTATGAGCACGCCCTCGCCCTGGATCGTCGGCCCGAAAATCTCGCTAACGCGGATTGCGGGATGAGTATTGGTCATGGCCGGTATTCCGCCCAGGTTTTCGGCGTTTCGCTCACCCGCACGGCCGCGGTTTCGCTCAGGCGTGCCTTGCACCAGTCGTAGAAATGTCTGGCCAGATATTCCGCCGTGACTTGCTCGTGTCCCAGCACGTCGTTGAGATGTCGGTGGTCGAAGCTCTCGTCGATGTAGCGTTTGAATGGCGCCAAATCGTGGTAGTCGCGCACGAAGCCGTGATCGTCCAGTCCATCCGCTGAAAGCTCCACTTCGACGATGTAGTTATGTCCGTGCAGGCGCGCGCATTGGTGATCGGGTGGCAATGAGGTGAGCTGATGCGAGGCTGAGAAGTGGAATTCCTTGGTGATGCGGAACATTACGCGGTGGTCCTTCGCAGCGCTCCGAGCCAGAAGTCGGAGTCCTCGTACTCGGTTGGGTCCGGGTGCCCGGCGATGTGAAACGCCTCACGCCGCTCGACGCAGGTCCCGCACCTCCCGCAATGACGCTCGGCGCCCCTGTAACAGGACCAGGTCTGCGCAAACGGCGTGCCGTATGTGGCTCCATCCCTAACAATGTCCGCCTTCGTCAGGTTCACATAGGGTGCATAAAGGCGAATCTGCGCGTAGCCGTCGAGCGCGTGGTCCTGCATCATCTGGAAAGCATCGATGAAGGCCGGACGGCAATCGGGATAGACAATATGATCCCCACCATGCACGGCCGTCGCCACCGCGTCAGCGTCTTGCGCTGCGGCGAGGCCGAAGGCAATGGCCAACATGATGGCGTTCCGGTTGGGCACCACCGTTACCTTCATCGTATCTTCGGCATAGTGCCCGTCGGGCACGTCCACATTGTCGGTCAGCGCGGAGCCGGAAAGGCCGCCGCCGATCTCGTGGATATCGATGATTCGCTGCGGGACGCCCAGGCGCTCCGCGCAAAGGGTGGCGAAGCCCAATTCCTTCCTATGCCGTTGGCCGTAATCGAACGATAGCAGGCCGGTAAGCTGGTGCTCCGCTGCCACCTTGTGAGCAAGAGTAACGGAATCCAATCCGCCGGAGCAGACGACGAGAGTCTTCATCGTTGGGTCCTTGTTTTAACCGGGTAGGCTGCGACCGGAGATTTCTCTGCGCTCCAGTACTTCAGGAAAACCATTTTGTGAAGTGAACGGAGACCAGTTTCGTGCGCTTGCGTGCGGTGCGCAAAACGCCCTCGCGGTGAGCTGGAAGGACACGGACTGGTGAGACGTCACGCTTCAGCGGAATGCTCAAGCGAACGCTGCTCGCGGACAAAGTTCTCGACGAGCAGAGCCTGGCGGTTCCGAGCGCCGAGGGACGCCACTGCAACGGTTGCAGGGTACAAGGAGCCCGGATGGCTTGCCGCAAAGATGACCGGCAAACCCTGAATAACCGGTGATGAGCCGACATCTGTGAACAAGCGGTGTGGTCGATTGCAATCACCCATGTCTTGCGCACAGGTACCTTATGTCAGTGGATGAACTGAACTTGATGGTTTTACAGATGGCAGTCGAAAGCGTCCGCTCGCTCTCGTTGAGCTTCGCTGAAAAAGCCGCCGAGATAGCCACCAGGAGCCGCGGCATCCTGCTTTTCGACGTGCGGATCGACGGTGACGCGCAGGTCCAGCGGGTCGCAGCCATCCGATATCACGGCGGCCAATTCGGCGTGCTGGCGTTGGATGTACACGGCCTAGTTACCCACTATTGCATCGTTAACGGTAT
Source organism: Mesorhizobium sp. M0051 (assembly GCF_040323235.1). Classification (NCBI taxonomy): domain Bacteria; kingdom Pseudomonadati; phylum Pseudomonadota; class Alphaproteobacteria; order Hyphomicrobiales; family Phyllobacteriaceae; genus Mesorhizobium; species Mesorhizobium sp. M0051. Next base: position 18,384 of record NZ_JAMYUT010000041.1, on the reverse strand, counting down.
GTTCTCACATTACATTGCGTCCTTGGAGAGCTGGCACAGGACGCCCCTGTCAATGCAGGCCAAGATGGATGCCAACGGCAATGCCCGTCTCTTCGTAGCCGCGTTGCGGGATGCCGGACATATGCTGGGCACCTAGCATTGGGCGAGAATGCAACTGTGAATTTTGCATGTGCGTCACTGCGATGGCGCCGGCATGATCGTCATGCTCCAAAACGGCTGCGGCCCCCGCGAAGCGGTCGCCGCGATGATGGTGATCAACGGCGTTGCATCGATGCGAGCGTTTAGACAGAGGTCTCCTCCTGGCATCGAGCGCATGCAAGGAGCTACGCAAGCGCAACTGCATCAAGTATTTTGAAGGGACGACCTCATGCATGGAGCTTGCGCTGCATACGGGCGGCGCGAGCCGCGTTGCCATCCAGCAGAGAGGGTGCTTGCGGTACTCTCAATGACCCGAGATCGCAAATGGACGTGGGTAAGCACCAGAACTGGCACCACCCATGGTGGTCCGCTGGACTCGCTGGAGGAAGCACAAGGTGTCGGCGGGCAGAGCGCAGCGAGTGCCTACCTCGATCTTTCTAGAAGCGCGCCGGCAGCCTGGGCGGGGGGCTTGGGGTTAGACTGCCGGCGCACGCCACTCACGAAGAGCGGCCCCTTTTCGTGGTTCGAACACCCATAGTCAACCCGGAAACGTCAGGATGCCCGCCATGTTATTTTCAGAGCGGCGCGATGCCGGCCATGTTGGCCGATTCAGCCTAGGAGTAGCCACTCTCGTAGGCCGAGTTGATGCTCAAGCGCCAGCATCGCCTCGCCGAACTACCAAGAGTTCGCCGTTACAATCCTTCGTCGCGAGCCGATGCCCTCGTGCACGTTTCGTAGCACTCCGGGCGGCTATATCGCCTTGTTGTTCGCGAGCCCATGTGAAGGGTTCCTGCATCGGAAAGTTGACGAGATTCTCTTGGCGGTACTGCGCCAGAGGCATCCCAACGGAATCAGCGTCTACAATCAGCCGCAAGCTTCACATCACAAGAGCGGTAGTCCACCCATTGCGGATCATCCGACTGATCAGGCGGCGTCCGAAATGTGCGACTCTGCCTCAAGGATTCCCACAGGTATGGAAAGCGATCTCGCAATCCGATCCCGATATCCCTTGTTGTACCTCAGACCTCGCTCGATGTTTTGAATTTCCTCAGCGGCAAGCCCGCTCGCGACCGTCAGGTCCTCGATCGAATACCCAAGGTGCTCACGATAAGCGCGGACGATGTGGGTCCCCTGCGACATAGCCGTCAAGACTGGTTCGGGAATGCGCGAATCGTTCATAAACATCTCCAAGAACATGGGAGCTCCCTCGGGAGATACCCCCCGGCGGCGCAGACCAAGCAAATCAAAAAATGGACGTCCATTCAGTCGGACCGGCCTCATCCATGGAATGGGCCGCCTGAATTAGGAGCTGGGTCGGAATATGGCGGCTCACCTCCTTCTAATCAAGAAAGCCAACGGCGAGAATTATTCGCGAAGGATCGCAGGTCCGATGCGCTACAGCCGATCAGGCCATCTCAGGAGGGGGCCCTGGAACTCTGAACACCAACTCGAACTCCCGGTACGGACACTGCTTCCTTCGGCCAATCTCCACCGGCGGGGGAGCGAAAGACCCACTCTTGAAAGCCCCCGGCTGCGTGCTGACGTCGGCTCTAGGAAGCTCGATCGCCCTGTGCCCCGATCGACCGGCCGAAAAAAGGGATTCCAAATTCCAGCAAACACTGGTCATCTGGTTTTCATCCGGATCCGGACAAAGGGTAGCTTTCCATCGAGAGCTTCGCCATCTGTACAGGTTCACAATCATTCGACCGTGACCGATTTTGCGAGATTGCGCGGCTGGTCTACATCTGTCCCCATGAAGAGCGCCGTGTGGTAGGCAAGAAGCTGTATCGGCAGCGAGAAGATCATTGGCGCGATAATCTCGTCGACTACCGGCAGCACGAGCGTGTGCATGGTGTCGAGTTTCGATGCGGCTGCCCCATTTCTATCGGTGATGAGGATAATCCGCCCTCCACGGGCAGCCACTTCCTGCATGTTGGAGACGGTCTTGTCGAAAAAGCGGTCATGGGGCGCGATGACGATCACCGGCATGTTCTCGTCTATCAATGCGATTGGCCCGTGCTTCAATTCACCCGCTGCATAGCCTTCGGCATGGATGTAGGAAATCTCCTTGAGCTTCAGCGCTCCTTCCATCGCTAGCGGGAAACTGGTGCCACGGCCGAGATACAGGACGTCACGACACTTTGACAGTTCGCGCGACAAGAACTCGATCTCCGGCTGGATGCTGTTGAGTACCTGGCCCATGACGCGCGGCAATTCGGCGAGGCTCCTGACGAGTGCCTGCAGCTCGCCTTCGGGGACGGTCCCGCGGGCTCTGGCGGCGCTGATGGCGAGTGCGGCTAGAACGGCAAGCTGGCAGGTAAAAGCCTTGGTAGAGGCGACGCCGATCTCCGGTCCGGCAAGGATCGGGAAGACCGTATCGGCCTCCCGAGCGATGGTCGATTCGCAGGCATTGACGATAGCGCCAATTTTCAGCCCACGCTCCTTGCAGTACCTCAACGATGCAAGCGTATCGGCGGTTTCGCCGGACTGCGAAATGAAAAGAGCCGCGGACTGCGGCGGCAAAGGGATCTCGCGGTAACGGAATTCAGACGCAACGTCGATTTCAACCGTCAGGCGCGCATAGCGCTCGAACCAGTATTTTCCGATCAGTCCGGCGAGATAGGCGGTCCCGCAGGCAGAGATCGCCAAGCTCGGAACCTTGGCGAAATCGATGCCAGGAACCATGTCGCGACCCTCTATGATGTTGATGTAATGACGAAGAGCATGGGCGATGACCTCGGGCTGCTCGTATATTTCCTTCTCCATGAAGTGGCGATGGCTGCCCTTGTTGGCCAGATCGGCCGCGGCCGTGGAGATATGGCGCGGACGCTCGACGGGATGGCCGTCGATATCGAAGATATGGGCGCCCGAATTGCCGACAATGGCCCAGTCGCCGTCCATGAGATAGGTAATTTCATTGGTGAAGGGCGCAAGAGCGATCGCGTCGGAGCCCAGGAACATCTCGCCGTCGCCGTGACCGATCGCCAGCGGTGGTCCGTTGCGCGCCGCCGTGATGGTCGACGGTTCATCTTCGAAGAGGATGGCAAGCGCATAGGCGCCCCTGACGCGTTTCAGCATGGCACGCGTGGCCTCTTGCGGCCTCATGCCCTCGCGGCGGTATCTTGCCAAGAGATGCCCAACGACCTCGGTGTCGGTGTCGGTCTGGAACTCGGCGCCATCCGCCGCCAATTCGTCCTTCAGCTCGGTGAAATTCTCGATGATGCCGTTATGGACGACGGCGACACCGTCGGCAAAGTGCGGGTGCGCATTGCGTTCCGTCGAGGCCCCGTGGGTTGCCCAACGCGTGTGGCCGATGCCGACTTTGCCGCTCAGCGGCTCTTCCTTCAGTCGCCTCTCGAGATTGACGAGCTTGCCCTCGGCGCGCCGGCGGTGCAAGGCACCGTCGATGATCGTCGCAACGCCGGCGGAATCATAGCCGCGATATTCCAAACCCTTCAACGCGCCGATCAACCGATCCGACACCGGCTGTTGCCCAACGATGCCAACAATCCCGCACATGTTCGTCTCCGCATTTTTGCGGGCAGCATCAGCCCACACGAGACGGATACCCATCCGGCCGCTTTAAGTGGCGGCCTTGTAGTAGTATTCCATGATATTGGTACAATTGATTGTAGTGATCACTACCATCCACCCCATGGATAGGTCGGCTGCTGTGGGGACCTAAAGTTCTATTCGCGCCTGACGCTCTTATGAGAATCGCAGACTCACCCGCGGCAGGATCATGGCCTCAGAAAGGCCAGCAGGCCTTGGACAGTGGACGGACGACCGGCCTGCGAGCCCTAGTCAGGCAGTCCGGCATGTAGAAGCATTGTGCCGCCGACTTCGGCATCGGCGATGGTCTGTCTCGGCGACAGCCTGAGTTTGCTTCGCGGGCCGCGCGGCTCGCCCAGGACCGTCGTCGTCTCGCGCGGCGCCGGTGTCAGTTGACGATGGCATAATGCCCGCCGGGGGCGAGCGCCTCGCGCACGGCACGTGCCAGCCGCGGTCGGTCCAGGACGCCATGGAAAGCGTTGGCCATGAAGACGAGGTCGACTGGGCGTGACACCAGAGTAGCGAGTTCATAGGCGTCGCCGGCGACGAATTCGCAATTGGTCACGCCGGCGCCGGTAGCGGCGCTGCGTGGCCTCCAGCTGGTCGGCGTCGATGTCTATGGCGACGACATGGCGGGCGACCGTGGCGATCGGCACAGCCGTCGCCGCAGCAGAGGTCGACCACCTCCATGCCCGGCTTCAGCCCGGTTGCCGCCAGCGCCATCTTCGCTGCGGTCCGGTTTGTCAGTGCTCTTTCCTGGCCTTGGCAAGAACACGAACTTCGGCTTCGGTCCGGAATGGCAATGTACCCCGATGGCGAAGGGCGACCCGATCTGCGTCAAGCTCATCGCCGGGGAAGAGACGAAGTGATGGGCACCCGCCCTACCGCCTGATCACCACCGGCGGCCGCCGATGTTCCCAGCCTTCGCGTTCCAAGGTGGGCATGTCGTGCTCCTCGCAGGCTAGCCGAGGCAGAAATAACCGATCGGCGTCCACTCGGGCGGCGTGTCGAGAATCTCGGCCATCTCGGTCGCATCGAGGATCGACACCCTGCCCATGCCGATGCCTTCCGCCCGCGCCGCTAGCCACAGTGTGTGCACCGCCATGACGGCCGATAGTCGATGGTCGCCGGCATTGTTATGCGACCGAGCCCAAGGCCTTGTCCGGTCGTGCGGTCGGCGAAAACCGCGAACTGACAGGGCGCCTCGTTGAGACCGCAAGCTTCAGCCGGGCATAGAGTGCAGCGCGCTCTCCCGAAAAGCACGTGAGCGCCTCGGCATTGCAGCGTTCGAAGCAGTCTCTCACCGGCGGTGCGCCGCTCGAGGTTGTCGACCACTACGAAGCGCTAGGGCTGGCTGAGGCCAACGGAGGGCGCAATGCTGGCGAGCTCGAGCAGCCGTTCCAGCTTGCCCTCCGGCAGAGCCGTCGGCTCGAAGCGCCGCACATTCCTGCGCCAGCGCAGCAGCGTGATCAGCCCGGCGCGAAAATCGTCGGTGAAATCGGGAGGTGACGGCATGGCGGTCTCGTTCGGGGCTAGGGATTGCAGTAGGGAGTACAGTGTGGACTGCCTGCTGCCTATTGCCCAAGCTGGCTTGTTGCGTCCGACAAGCGCGCCATGCGGCCCTAACCGCAAACGATAGAAACCTGGTGGGCGGCGCTATTACGATGCAATCCAGCAAACCAGTTTCGATCAGCTCGCACGGCGGTGAATCATGTGCCAGGGCCTTTGCTAAATGCGCCATTGACACTCAGGCGCACCCGTATCGCTCACCAGGCCTCTCAGCTTGCATATACTCGTTCCTGCCGCACCGCCTGTAACTCATTTTGCTTCCGACCACGTCGGCCTCGACGTCCCCGAAGATTCCCCAGGTCATTCGGCAGATACCATCGTCTGACGTCATAGCGCCGGACCAGCACCAGCTGCCCAATTTCATGGGCATTGCTGAGCTTCCAGTCGCCCGCAGTTTCGCCTTCCACCAGTGTCAGGCATCACCCAATTGGGACTCATCCCTCTCACAGTCAATTCGCGGTTGACTTATTTGTCTCCGGCGAAGTGCGACAGCTGCTCGTATCCAGCAGCGTGAGCGATAGTTGATCAAATGCTGCCAATGAGTTTTGATACTGCAATCTTTAGACAGCCGCCTACCATGAATGTGCCATCGCGTTTCGGCGATCGAAGGAGCGAAGCCGGGTGTCCAGTCGTCACTACATGTTCCCGGAGAACAGCGAACCTCTGCGGCTATCGCGGCGGCTTGTAGAGGGAATGATCTTCGGAAAGGACGCTCTCCCGCAATACGCCGGCACACGCCAGCGGGTCGTCACCGCCATCGTGAAACAGCCGGAAAACTCCACCTTCCGGCGGTCCAAAGAATGGTATCGGATCAGTAGGCGCTTCATATCAGCTGGTCGTGGACCACTATGAGGCAGCGGTTCACTCCAGGAGCGCATTGTGACTCGCGCTCGACAAGTCGACAAGTCGGCTTGTCAACGAAAAGCGATGACGAATTCCTGGAGTATCTGAATGCCGTGTTAGCGCGGGCGCGCCAAACCTTGGCTCGCGCCGATCAACGCAGTTAATCAAAAAAATGGGACATCCGGGGTTCGCAGGCATACAGTGTGCCATCGACGGCAACTCTAAGGGCGTCCGTCGGCTGTGAGCGATCAACATGCTTCCGCCCCAATAGGGAGAGGGAGCTATGACAGACTCCAGTTCACAAACTCACACTGCCGCGCAACGCGACACCCGCCAAAATTCCATCTATCGCAATTCGCTGCTGCTTCGAATGTGCTCGGCAGATTTGGCATTGCTGCAACCTCACTTGGAAAGCGTCTCCCTTGGACTGAAGACGCATCTCGAAGTGGCGGGGTCACCAATCAGAACCGTGTACTTCTTCGAGAGCGGTCTCGGGTCAGTGGTGGGCGAACTGCGGCCTGGTATTGAAGCTGAGATCGGAATCATTGGTTGTGAGGGCATGACCGGCTCAGCGCTTATCATGGGCGATGACCGATCAACGCACGATTGTTACGTGCAATTAGAAGCCCGCGCCTTTGTTATCGACGCGGGCCTCTTCACCAAGGCGCTTTTGACAAGCCCAACCCTGCGAACTTTTCTGCTCCGCTACGTTCACTACTTTCACCTCCAGGCAAGCTTCACCGCGCTCAGCAATGCCCGGATGAACATCGTCGATAGGCTCTCAAGATGGCTGGTGATGTGTGATGATCGCGTCGACGGAAACCGCTTGGCGATTACGCACGAGTTCTTATCAGTCATGCTCGGTGTCAGGCGGCCCGGCGTCACCATAGCGCTGCAAATGTTAGAGGGGCAAGGTCTGATACGATCGATGCGAGGAGAGGTCGTTATCCTTGATCGCACGCGTCTGATTGCGCTGGCTGACGGGTCGTATGGCAGGGCTGAAGCCGAATACGCTCGGCTAATCAGCCAACTGCCTTGGCCGCAGGCGCCCGATCCCCAATGAATGTGCTCGAACAGGGAGATGGCCGATCTCCTGCATTGAGGCCATGTCCGGGTAAGCCGCCTAAACAGAGCCTTCACCGCCGACGTTGCCGAGCATCAGATCCAAGACGAAGCTGTCATGCCGGCACCGTTGCATGCGCCGCCCGAGGAAAACCGCCCCTCGCATCCATTCAGGATTCCGAAGCACGATACGGCTGTGCACCACCTTCCGGCCACTGCAAAGGGGACCGGAGATGACTCGGTCCGTAGAGGAGGTTTTCGAAGAGCATCTGAGGCGATATCGAGGAGGATCTTGGGGCGCACTGCCATCTAACTTCGATTAAGCAGGCATTCATGCGCTGGTTGGAGCAATGGCGAGACTCGTTGCACCAGCCCAGTTCAAGGCATGTGCGGACAACCGCTTTGGGCGCCGAACAGATCGATTGGCGGCATAGCCTTATCTTGCCTCACAAGACTTGTGGTCCGGGAAGGCTGTTTCGGGACTTTTCGAAATCAGCGGATCACAGGCTCGCCATGGAAGCGGCGGCGTGATGGAGGAGAAACCCCGAAGCCAACTTCCATCATTAGCCGTGGCCTGTGCGCCGGCACGGTGCCCATATGGAACCCGAACGGATCCTCGACGAAACCGAAACCGGCCTCGCCGGTCAGCGTGACCGGGCTCTGCTTGCCGTAGACGCCCAGAATCTCTTGCGCGGGATGGCCGACGACGATTATGGCTGCCGCGGACATAGACATGCGGACCGGTCCCCTCGTCGACAGGCACCAGATAGAAAAAGAACTTCAGCATCCGCCAATCATCCAGGTCGAAGTGGTATTTGCCGAGCGAAGCCAGGTTCTTGTCGGCGTCCGACGCCTGGCCGGTCGGGAAGCTCCACCAGACGCGCGTTGTGATCAGCGTCGCCTGGCCGCCGAGATAGTGCGCCCCGATATCCACGAGCAGCGGATCGTTTTGGATGGCAACGGCCGAGTTACAGCCCAGAATGCGCTCGAAATAATGGCCGCTGAGCAACGGACGGCCAAACCGCGCCTCAGCCTCCACATGCTCCGCCGGCATGAATTCGAGTCGGCGGTCGAAATTGCCGAAACAAGGTGTGCACCTGGCGAATGCGGCTACATTTTCAGCCACCATTGTTGGCAGGACTAGGCCGGGAAAAAGCCCATCCATCTGCAGCGCGTCGACGACGTCGTGGCAATTGACACCGGCAAACATTGTGTCCTGGGCTCTTTGACCTTCGGACCGGCTTTGCACCACGCCAGTGCATTCTCCGTGCCGGCATGGTGCGCGCCAACATGAACATGGGCAGCCACGCCGGGTTCTCGCGAATATCCGACAGGTAGGTCGGAATGCGTACGGCTATGCGACGCAGCATGCTGCCGTTTCGCGCGATTGTCTCAAGGCTTGCAGCGCCGGCTTTGTCGGGGTTCCTAACGGTCATCGGGATTCTCAGGGCATGAAGGCACTTATCGACGAAGGTTGGGTCTCAGTGCTTCGCCGAAACCGGATTCGCCGCGGGAAGAACTAGGCGCTTGCCACGTTTTGCGCAACGCACAATTGCAGTGAGAAAATGGAGGTTGCGCGTTCGAATAAGACAATCACAACCACCCCAATTACCTCAGGAACTGTCTGTAGCCGCCGCCCATCAGGTAGCGGCCACGTTGGATGGCGCGACGTACCTGATCGCGAAGATGGCCACCTGGATGACGCCAATCTTCTTCGACACGGCGTCTGCCGAACAAGGCAATGGCGACCTCCTGATGAGATGCTCCCGCGAGCGAGCCATCCAAAGCCTGGAGTACGATACGCAGACGCGCTCCGCGGTGTTCCGGCGGAAAGCAAGCAGCTGACAGGCGGGCGCAACCATTGACGTGGTTCAAGAACTGAAGGGCAGCGACATGGAACTTGAGGTGCTGCGGCTGAACGATCGCGTCGACATATAGCCGCAACGGGCGGAGGACGGACGCACCGGAAACGGCGATCTGCAGACTCCGGCAGTTCTCCCTCAGCAGCACGTGCTGCACGCCCGCAGCTGTCAGCAGGATGTCCTTGCAGCATGAGAGCGAAGAAAGGTGAAGCGGTTCAAAATCGTGGTCGAGCCCAAGCGGCTCCGCGGCCGCTCGTAGAATACAGGCGCAATCGCGCGGATCCCAAAAGACCCTTGCCGATGTAGCGTCCGAAAGTGGCGCGTCGGCGAAAAAGAAGGCTCCATTGTCTTAGGAGAGCTGATCCTGTCGTCAACTCGATTATCTGCATGTCGCCTTGGGGTCCGACAATGCAGGCGGACGGTGCCATCTTGGCGTGGTCGCGCTGGAATTGTGGATTGCGCCGAAGAAACTCCCAGGCCCAGCCGGTGCGTGGCAATCGTCTGGCATAGTGGTAAGCGTCGTGGCGACGCCAGTCCGGCCAGCATACAAGGCCGACCGTCGCTTCCTTGGACAGACCAGCATCCTTCATGGCTCAGGTGTCCACTATGGCGCTATGCCGACGGGCCTAGAACCGGTTGCCACAGTACCGGTCCAATCAGACGTCCCCTGCTGCGGATGCGCAAAAGGCTCGCGTGGGAAATCTCGAGAAACCCAGCCACCGCCTCCGTTTTGCCGACGCATTTGGGTTCTCCGATGCGCGACAATGGCCACGTAGCCAGGCGGAGGATCCGCTCCATGCGCGTATCCGTCACCGTTACTATCCGGGTCAGATCCTTGGCCAAGCCGAATTCGATCATGCCCGCGAAGAGCTCGTAGGTCGCCTGGGCCAGCCCGCCCGCAGCCTTGGGCGCCGACGGAGGAAGATCGAGCGCGAAACGACTGCTCTCCCATATGTCGGTGGTCGAGGGCACGACGTCAGCACCCAGCAGCACCGGGAAGGTGTCGCGCAACATTGTGGGTCCGGTGCTGGGCAGAAGACGCACGCAACCGCGAATTCGCCAGTCGGATCCTTTGAGGAGCAGATAGACGGGGTTCAGAGCATCAAACGGATCGGATTCCATCTGGTCTTCGGTATCAACTTCCCAATCGAGCCTTTCCTTGAACACCCGAAACCTGAGCCCGTGCATCTCTTTGAGTTCGCCTGCAAACTCGTTGTAAAAGTCTGGTGTTATCAGTTGCATCATGGTCGCCTCCATGTGGGATGTGTTCCCGCCATCGAAGGGCAAAGCTGACAGCGATGCAGCCTGTAGAGGTTTACAGGTATCGTGGCTGAAGAATCAGGATCTCGTCTGGCCGGAGGCAGCCATTCGTGCAACGGCCTGGTTGATCGTTCGGACGCCGAACTTTGCCTTGGCGTTTTCCAAGTGAAAAGTCACGGTGCGCTTTGAGACGCCGAGAAGCTGGCTGATATCCCAAGCCGACTTGCCGCGCGCCGCCCATTTCAGGCACTCGAACTCCCGCGGGGTGAGCGTTACACCATCCACCACGCGATCATCGGCGAGCCTGCGCCGGACATGGATATGAAAGTTGATGGCCACCAGCTGCAATGCTTTTTCGTAACGTGCCAGTGACCGTAAAAGAGGCGGACGGGACTCGTCGGAAGCAAAGGTCAGGGCTGCAAACCGGCCGAGATGATCATGCATGGACATCGTCAGGCCGCCGCAGATGCCAAACTCAGCCGCACTCTCCAGAATTTGTTGCTGCGAATTCGGCAGACAGTGTCGAGCGCGGTCCACACCCCAATCGAATGTATCCCAGCCTTGCAGCCCGCGCAGGATGACCGGATCAAGACTGTGGTACCGCTGTTGCAGATAACGTGATGTCCAGGATGAAGGATAGTTTGAAATCAATTGGGGGGCGTCGCCGGAGGCCGACGGGTAAGTGAAATAGGCGAATAGCGGGAAGTCGAAGCCGGCTGCAGCGGAGGCCATTGCCTCACAGAGATCGGCAGCATCAACACTTGCAGACAGTTGCTCGACGAAGTTCTCAAACACGCGATGCATTTGCCCTGTGCGTAACCTCCGTTCGCTCAATGCCAGGCAGAGACCTTGTTTTAAACGATCCCGGACGGATACAGCGCGTGCCGAGAACGTGGCTAATCTGTTGAACCAATCCGAAATAGTCTGACGTTGTCTATGAGACGTGTGCCGCCGAGCCAGGCCGCGGCAAGCAACCGTGCCGGTCGATCAAGGCTTGTCATCGGGTGCAGATCTGCCTCTTCGCGAAGTTCCAGGTATTCGACCTCGCGATAGCCTGCAGCCAGAATTGCTGCGCGAGATTCTGCAAGCGTTGGCAGGACGGGTGAGCCGCGCCCAAGCCGCTCAGCCGTCTTGAGCAGGACCGATGATAGCTTGGGAGCAACAGCGCGTTGCGCTGGCGAGAGCCGCACATTGCGCGATGATAGCGCAAGACCGTCGGCTTCGCGGACTGTCGGACAGGCAACAATGGTGATTGGAATATCCAGATCCCGGGCCATGCGCCTGACCAGGTGAATTTGCTGAAAGTCCTTTTCGCCAAAGAAGCCGAAGTCAGCGCTAGTCTGCAGGAAGAGCTTGGCGACGACGGTCGCCACGCCATCGAAATGTCCCGGCCGGAAGGCACCGCACAGGCCCTCGCTGACACCGGACACCGAAACGGTGGTGGCGAAGCCCGCCGGATACATCTCCTCTGCATCTGGCGCATAAAGCAGGTGCGCGCCAACCGGTGCCAGCTTGGCGGCATCCTCGTCCTCGGTGCGCGGATACGCGGCAAGATCGGCCTGGCTGTTGAATTGCTTCGGGTTGACGAAGAGCGTCACGATCACACGGTCTGCCTTCTCGAGTGCAGCGCGCACCAGGCTGAGATGGCCCTCATGCAGGACGCCCATGGTTGGCACCACGGCAATCCTCACGCCCTCGCGGCGCCATGCGGCGACGATTTCGCGAAGCTGGTCAACGCTCCTGACGATCGGCACGCTCACGCTGCTTCTCCGCTCTTGGTGGCGTCCGTGTCGGCGGGCTTGGGCGCATCGGCAAACACGTGCTTGGCGGCCGGAAACTGGCGCTCCTTCACCTCGTGCGCATAGGAAGCGATCGCAGCCGCAGCCGCCTCCCCCAGTTCAGCATAGCGCTTGACGAATTTGGGTCGGAAGTCGCCGAAGAGGCCCAGCATGTCGTCGACGACGAGAATCTGGCCGTCACAGGCTGCCGAGGCACCGATGCCAATGGTCGGGGCCGCCACCTCCCCGGTGATCCGGCGGGCGAGCGCTTCAGGAACCTTTTCCAGGACGACCGCAAAGGCGCCCGCTTCGCTCACCGCAATTGCGTCGCGCCTGATGCGCTCGGCATCCCCGCCCCTGCCCTGCACGCGGTAGCCACCGATGGCGTTGATGGCCTGCGGCGTCAAGCCGACATGAGCCATGACGGGCACGCCGCGTGCGGCGAGGAAGCCGATCGTCTCTGCCATCGTTTCGCCGCCTTCGAGCTTGACGGCCGTGCAGCCGGTCTCCGACATGACGCGCGCAGCATTTCGGAAAGCCTGCTCTGGGCTTTCCTCGTAGGAACCGAACGGCAGGTCGACCACCATCAGCGCCTGCTTGATGCCACGGCGCACCGCCTGGCCGTGCGTGATCATCATCTCCAGCGTGACACCGAGCGTCGAGGGCAGGCCGTGGAGAACCATGCCGACGCTGTCGCCGACGAGCACCACATCACAATGGGGATCGACAAGCCGGGCGACTGGGGTGGTGTAGGCGGTAAGGCAGACGAGCGGCGTCCCACCTTTGCGCGAACGAATATCCGGCGGTGTGATCGCCTTGGTGTCACCAAACGCGCTCAATGGATCCTCCTTCCCCTACGTTACCAACCGCGGGTGTCGCCTTTGGCACATTTTTGTGCAGGTGCGAAGAGCTAAAAATGCCCGTGCAGCTGTGGGGTGTTGACGTGCCGACAGGCGCGCTTACACTAAATCGATTAAGGTCCCCCGAGCTGGCCAAGTAATTCGCGAACATGGACGATCAGGCAATACGACTCAGGAAAGACAGAGCCGCCTTCAAGGCCGACGACGTCAAAGTGGACCTGATCGCCCTTGTCGTCGCCGTAAACGACAGTGAACCCTGTGTCCTCACCATCGGCCAGGCAGACACCTTGCCCTCCGGTCCCTTTGCGCTTGAGCACCGATCGCTGCAATCCGGCTTGAGGGGGTGGGTCGAGCAGCAGACCGGCCATCGGCTGGGGTACATTGAGCAACTTTACACGTTCGCTGATCGGGATCGCATCGGTGCCGAGCGCCAGCAGCGCGTCATCTCCATCAGCTATCTTGCATTGACCCGCAAGGAACAGGCAGCGGGCTCGCCCAAGTGCGGATGGCAGAGTTGGTATGAATATTTTCCATGGGAGGACCACCGCTCCGGCACGCCTCCGGTCGTGCTGGACGTTCTGCGACCACGCTTGATTGAATGGGCAAACGGCGTCCGCGATGCGGCCACGCGACGTGAACGCTGGCAGCGGGCGACGATAGCCTTCGGCTTCGACGACCGCCTTTGGAACGAGGAACTCACGCTTCAACGCTATGAGTTAGTCTACGAAGCAGGCCTGGTCCAAGAGGCCGTAAGAGGGCGGGACGCGGCGCCCCCTCCGCTGGTGCCCAGCAAGTCCATGGTCGCCGATCATCGCCGCATCGTGGCGACCGGCATTGCGCGGCTGCGCTCCAAGATCAAATACCGGCCGGTCGTCTTTGAGCTGATGCCGCCGGTCTTCACGCTTTTGCAGCTGCAGCGAACCGTCGAGGCGCTCGCCGGCAGGCTCATCCACAAGCCGAACTTTCGCCGACTGATCGAACAGCAGGAGCTGGTCGAGGAAACCGGAGAGGCCACCGCTGAGACCGGCGGCCGGCCAGCGAAGCTTTTCCGTTTCCGCCACGCCGTTCTCGACGATAGGCTCATCTCCGGGACAAAATTGCCGCTGGCGCGGGGTTGACATCCCTTATACTCACAGCAAGTATATGCTGGTTATTTTCAATTAGAGTATAAGCGGGAGGGGGTTGATGAGCGCCATGCTGCCTGCGGCCGCGTTGCTCTACGAGCGCGTCCGGCGAGTGATCCCGCCGATCGAATGGCCGGCTTTCGTCGACGATATCGAGGCGATCCTTGCACTGAAGCGCGAGCGCAACGCCATCATCCTGGCGCACAACTATCAGACGCCCGAGATTTTCCATGGCGTGGCCGACATCGTCGGCGACAGCTTGGCATTAGCCCGCACGGCTGCGACGATCGAGGCGCAAGTCATCGTGCTGGCCGGCGTCCATTTCATGGCCGAAACGGCCAAGCTCCTTAATCCGGACAAGACGGTGCTCATTCCGGATCTCAGCGCCGGTTGCTCGTTGGCGGAATCAGTCACGGCAGAAGACGTGCGCCTGATGCGCCAGCGTTATCCCGGCGTTCCGATCATTACTTATGTAAACACGTCGGCCGAAGTGAAAGCCGAGTCGGATATCTGCTGTACATCCGGCAACGCCAAGGCGGTCGTCGAATCCCTGGGGGTTCTCCGGGTGATCATGTTGCCGGACGAATATCTGGCCCAGAATATCGCCGCCCAGACAGATGTGCAGATCGTCGCCTGGAAAGGGCATTGCGAGGTGCATGAGCGCTTTACACCGGCCGACATCCGCGAGTTGCGCGAAAGCCATCCCGGCGTGGTCGTGCTCGCCCATCCCGAATGCCCGCCCGGCGTCGTGGCTGAAGCAGATTTTTCCGGCTCGACGGCTGCCATGTCCGACTATGTCGACAGGCAAAGGCCGCCACGTGTCGTGCTGATGACGGAATGCTCGATGAGCGACAACGTCGCGTTAGCGCACCCAGAGGTCGAGTTCATCCGGCCCTGCAATTTGTGCCCGCACATGAAGCGGATCACGCTTGCCAACATCCGCACGGCGCTCGAGCAGAACCACCATGTCGTAACCATCGAACCCGGGATCGCCGGGCGCGCGCGGCTTGCGGTCGAACGGATGCTGGCAGTTTGAGCGCCGACCTCCGCAGCTTCTTCGGGCGGCCCATCATCATCGGCGGCGGCATCGCCGGACTGATGACCGCGCTTCAACTGTCGCCGGAGCCGGTGCTTCTTCTGTCAAGGTCGCTGCTGGGAGCTGACAATTCGAGCACCTGGGCACAGGGGGGTCTGGCTGCAAGTTTCGGCGAAGACGACGATCCGGCAATGCACCTGGCCGATACGCTTGCTGCCGGGGATGGTCTCTGCGACAGAGAAGTGGCGAGCCGCATCCTCCAAGCCGCGCCCAAGGCCATAGAGGGGCTTGCGGCCTTTGGGGTTCCCTTTGACCGCACGCCGAAAGGATCACTGTGCCTCGGATTGGAGGCCGCACACAGTCGACGTCGCATCGTTCATGCGCATGGGGACGGCACCGGGCGTGAGATCATGCGTGCCCTGATCGCGGCTGTGCGTTCCACTCCGTCGATAGTTGTCGTGGAGGGCGTGGAAGCGCGCCGGCTGGCCGTGCGAGAGAATGCGATCCGGGGCGTCTGGGCGAGCTGTTCGATCGGACCTTTCTTCTTCGGCTCACGGCGGGTCGTCCTCGCCACCGGTGGCATCGGGGGACTGTTTCTCGACACCACGAACCCTTGTGGCAGTTGCGGACAAGGCCTTGCACTTGCGGCCCGCGCTGGAGCTGTCCTAGCCGACCTCGAATTCATCCAGTTCCACCCGACCGCGCTTGACGGCCCAGAACGCCCTATGGCCCTGGTCAGCGAGGCTGTCCGAGGCGAAGGTGCTGCCCTGATCGATGAAACCGGCCAGGCTTTTCTTCAAAGCGTGCCGGGGGCGGAACTTGCGCCTCGCGATGTCTTGGCCCGCGCCGTGTGGAACCATCTTGCGAACGGCCACCGTGTTTTTCTCGACGCCCGACAACGGCCTGGCCCGGCATTCGCTCGACATTTCCCGACAATCGCATCAGCCTGTCGTGGAGCGGGCATCAATCCCGCGCGCGATCTCATCCCCATTCGTCCGGCCCAACACTACCACATGGGTGGCGTTGCCGTGGACAGCTTTGGCAGGACCTCCGTCGAGGGGCTGTGGGCCTGCGGCGAAGTCGCTTCGACAGGACTGCATGGCGCCAACAGGCTCGCCAGCAATTCCTTGACCGAGGCAATCGTGTGCGCCCGCTGGGTCGCTGAAAGTGTCGCCGGAACGCCTGCTCGCAGAACAAGACCTGCGTTTGCGAACGTTTACCCACCGCCCGCCCCGATACCCGTGCGTGTTTTCCTGTCGCGCGCACTCGGCATCGTCCGGGACGGTGAAGGGTTGAAAGCAGCCGCGCGTGCCTTATTGCCGCTCGCCGAGAGCAAGGATGCGGTCTCGGATCCGGCGGCTGTCGGGCTAATGATCGCGGTTGCCGCCTTGTTGCGCGAAGAAAGCCGCGGCGCTCATTACCGGACAGATTTTCCCCATCATGCGACTGCCGCCCGACGGTCCGAAATCACGCTCGAAGCCGCCTTGGACGCTGCGCGCGAACTCGGACACTCGCCAAACTTGGAAGGGGCAAAGTGATGACACTTTCACCGCTACCCACGGTCGTGCTTGAGCCGCTTGTACGGGCAGCTCTTCTTGAAGATCTTGGCAGAGCCGGCGACTTGACCACGCAGGCCATCGTCCCGAAGGAATACCAAGCGGGAACCGTGCTGGTGGCGCGACAGTCCGGAGTTGTCGCCGGCCTCGATCTGGCGATGCTCGCTTTCGGCTTGATTGATCCTGCTGTCGAAATCTCGGTGGAGCGCGCAGACGGCTGCAATGTCGTGGATGGAGAGATCATTGCATCAGTGGTTGGCCCGGCCCGGGCCATTCTCACAGCCGAAAGGACGGCACTCAATTTTTTGTGCCATCTGAGCGGCATCGCGACAGCAACGGCATCGATCGTCGCTGCGGTTCGTGGATATGGCGCGAAGATCGTCTGCACGCGCAAGACGACGCCTGGATTGCGGGCAGTCGAAAAGTATGCGGTGCGCGCGGGTGGCGGATCCAATCACCGCTTCGGCCTCGACGACGCAATTCTGATCAAGGACAACCACATCGCCATCGCAGGCGGCGTTCGCCCGGCGCTCGAGCGCGCACGAAGAGGGGCCGGTCATCTCGTCAAGATCGAAGTCGAGGTCGATACTCTGGCCCAGTTGGAGGAGGTGCTTGGCTTCGCTCCCGATGCGGTTCTGCTCGACAACATGTCCCTCGCCGATCTTCGCCGCGCCGTCGCAATCGTTGGCGGCCGTGCTATCACCGAGGCTTCTGGCGGGATCACATCCGATACAGCGCGAGCGATTGCCGCGACCGGCGTTGATCTGATTTCGGTCGGCCGACTCATCCACAGCGCGCCGATCCTGGATATCGGCCTCGACCATCGGGGCTCATGATTGTCTGAGTCAGGATTGGGTCAACTGTCCTCTCCGATCGTCAACAGTCAGATAGCAAAGACCCCGCAAGACAGACCGGAGGAACAGCATGGACATGCAAACGGCAAGTTCAACGCAGACATCGCCACAGGCTCAATCCCCTGACCCCGGAGCGTGGACCCTGGAGAAGGCTCAGGCACTTTACCATGCCCCCTTCAACAATCTCCTCTTCCTGGCGCAAACCGTGCACCGCCAGAATTTCGATCCAAACAAGGTCCAGCTCAGCCGGCTGCTCAGCATCAAGACGGGAGGATGCCCGGAGGATTGTGGCTATTGCAGCCAGTCGGCGCGTCACGAAACCGGCCTGAAGGCGTCGAAGCTGATGGAGGTCCGGCGCGTCATCGCCGAAGCGACCAAGGCGCGTGACGCCGGCGCCACCCGCTACTGCATGGGAGCCGCGTGGCGCAATCCCAAGGCGCGCGACATGGATGCGGTCGTGGCGATGGTCGAAGGCGTCAAGGCGCTGGGCATGGAGACCTGCATGACGCTCGGCATGCTCGATCTTGAGCAGACCGCTCAACTGAAACAGGCTGGTCTCGACTACTACAACCACAACATCGATACGTCGGAGCGCTACTACAGCGAGATCATCAGCACGCGCAGCTTTGCCGACCGGCTCGATACGCTCGAACAAGTTCGCCAATCCGGCATCAAGGTCTGCTGCGGCGGCATTGTCGGCATGGGCGAGGAGCCGGTGGACCGGATCGACATGCTGGTGACGCTGGCCAATCTGCCGGAACATCCGCAGAGCGTTCCGATCAACATGCTGATCCCGATCGCCGGCACCCCGCTTGCCGACGCCAGGCCGATCGAGCCGATCGAATTCGTGCGCGTGATCGCACTGGCGCGCATCATGATGCCGAAATCGC
>NZ_JAMYUT010000040.1:0-53130 GCF_040323235.1 Mesorhizobium sp. M0051 | reverse complement strand
GTTGGGGTAGCCGGGGGGCGGGCGCGAAGCCCGCCCCGCGGGCCGCCACCCCCCGCACCCCCCACCCCCCCCCCAAAAGGAGGGGGGGGGGGGCCCGCCCCCGCGGGGGAAAATAGAATGTTTGGGGGCCGCGGGGCCGCCCCCCAGCCCGGCCCGCGGCGACCTTCGCCAGCACGCCGCAGCCCACCCCGCAATAGGGGCAGGTGGTCCTCACCTCGCGCGCTTCTTCAATTTCCATGTGTCAGGCCGCGCGGCTCGCCAGCGCTTCCAGCGCGATGAACAGATGCTCGCCTTCGACCCGTACCGGAATGGTCCGCACCGCGCCCTCGTCAGCGCCGAGCGCCTTGCCCGTCTCCAGCGAAATCACCCAATTGTGCAAGGGACAGGTCACGGCCGTGCCATGCACGATGCCCTGGCTGAGCGGTCCGCCCTTGTGCGGGCAATGGTCGTCGATGGCGTAGACCTGATCGTCGGCGGTGCGAAAGACAGCGATTTTCCCCTCGGGCGTGGCGACGCAGCGGGCGCCGCGGCGCGGAATGTCGGAGATGGAGCCTATCGATACCCAGTTCATTGAGCTGCCTTTGCTTGATGTGAATGCGCCAAGGCACCCCCCTCTGTCCTGCAGGACATCTCCCCCTCAAGTGGGGAGATTGGCAGCGTTGATTTTGTCGCCCATCTTGCAGCGTTGGAGATTGGCGGAACCTTTGATGAAGGATGATCTCCCCCCTTGAGGGGGAGATGGCCGGCAGGCCAGAGGGGGGCGGCTCCCGCAGACATCTCCATCACTCCGCCGCCTGCGCAAAGCCGACCGAGGCCATCGGCCGGAATTCGTGCTTGTCCTTGCCGGACACGCGTTCCGACCATGGATCGACCTGGGCGAATTTCTGGCTGAAGACGAAGCGGTCGTAATAGGCCTTGCGCTTCTCCCCATCGTCCATGATCTGGCGCTTGATCTCGGGGATGCCGACGCGCTTGGCCCATTTGTAGATGCGCTCGAGATAGCGGCCCTGCTCGCGGTACATCTGCGTCAGCGCAACGATATGCTCCAGCGCCTCGTCCTCGGTCTTGACCAGTCCGAGCACTTCGGTGCCCTTGATGTCGAGGCCGGCAGCCCCGGCAAAATGGATCTCGTAGCCACTGTCGACGCAGATGACGCCGACATCCTTGCAGGTCGCCTCGGCGCAGTTGCGCGGACAGCCCGACACCGCCATCTTGACCTTGGCCGGGGTCCACGAGCCCCACATGAATTTTTCGATGCGGACGCCAAACCCAGTCGAATCCTGCGTGCCGAAGCGGCACCAGTCGGAGCCGACACAGGTCTTCACGGTGCGCAGGCCCTTGGCGTAGGCATGACCGGAGACGAAGCCGGCCTGGCCGAGATCCGCCCACACGGCCGGCAGATCCTCCTTGCGGATGCCGAGCATGTCGATGCGTTGGCCGCCGGTGACCTTGACCATCGGGATCTCGAACTTGTCCACGACGTCGGCAATGGCGCGCAGTTCGGCGGCGTTTGTGACACCCCCCCACATGCGCGGTACCACCGAATAGGTGCCGTCCTTCTGGATGTTGGCGTGGACGCGCTCGTTGATGAAGCGTGACTGGTAGTCGTCGGCATAGTCGTCCGGCCAGTCGCAGACGAGATAATAGTTGAGCGCCGGCCGGCATTTGGCGCAGCCGCAAGAGGTCGTCCATTCCAATTCCTGCATGACCGCCGGAATGGTCTTCAGGCTCTTGGCCTTGATCAGCCGGCGCACCTCGTCATGGCCGAGCGTCGTGCAGCCGCACATCGGCTGCACCGCCGCCGGATTGTATTTGTCGCCGATGGTCAGCACCATCAGCTTCTCGACCAGCCCGGTGCAGGAGCCGCACGAGGCCGATGCCTTGGTGTGCGCGCGCACGTCGTCGAGCGAGGTCAGGCCCTTGGCCGTGATCGCGCCCGTGATCTTTCCCTTGCAAACGCCGTTGCAGCCGCAGATTTCCGCATCATCCGGCAAGGCTGCAACGGCCGCCATAGGGTCCAGCGGGGCACCCCCCTGGTAGGACTGGCCGAAGATGAGCGTATCGCGCATCTCTGAAATATCGGTCTGCTTCTTTTTCAGATCGTTGAACCAGGCGCCGTCGGCCGTCTCGCCATAGAGTACGGTGCCGATGATACGGTCGTCCTTGAGCACCAGACGCTTGTAGACGCCGGCGGAGGCATCGCGCAGCACGATCTCCTGGCGGTCATCGCCCTCGGCGAAATCGCCGAGCGAGAACAATTCGATGCCGGTGACCTTGAGCTTGGTCGGCGTGTCCGAATGGATGAAAGCCGCGGCCTCGTCGCCGGCGAGCTGGCTGGCTGTCACGCGCGCCATTTCGTAGAGCGGCGCGACCAGCCCATAAACCTGACCGTTGACCTCGGCGCATTCGCCGAGCGCGTAAATATCGGGGTCGTTGCTGCGCATGCCCGCATCGACGACGATGCCGCGATTGACGGCGATGCCGGCTTCCTTGGCGATTGCGGCGTTCGGTCGGATGCCAACCGCCATGACCACCAGCGTCGCCGGAATGATGGTGCCGTCGGCAAGTTCCACCTGCTCGACTTTGCCGTTTCCGGTGATCGCCTGGGTGTTGGCCTTGGTGATGACCTTGATGCCTCGCTGCTCGACTGCGCGCTGCAAGAGGTAGCCGGCAGCCGGATCGAGCTGACGCTCCATCAATGTCGGCATGACATGCAGCACGGTGACGTCCATGCCTTGCGCATTCAGCCCGGCTGCCGCCTCCAGGCCGAGCAGGCCGCCGCCGATGACCACGGCCTTGGCCCGCGACTGGGCGGCAAGCATCATCGCCCGGACGTCATCCAGATCGCGATAGGTCAGCACGCCCGGCAGATTGTGGCCGGGCACCGGGATGATGAACGGCACCGAGCCGGTGGCGATGACGAGCTTGTCGTAGGGCTCGGTAACGCCATGATCGGACGTGATGGTCTTGGCCTCCCGGTCGATGGCAACGATCTTGTGGCCCTTGTAGAGGGTGATGTTGTTGGCGATGTACCAGCCATCGCCGTGGATGATGATTTCCTCATAGGCCTTTTCACCGGAGAGAACCGGCGACAGCATGATGCGGTCGTAATTGACGCGCGGCTCGGCGTTGAAGATGGTGACCTGGTAGCGGCCCGGGGCCTTTTCCAGGAGATGCTCAAGCATGCGCCCAGGGGCCATGCCGTTGCCGATGATGACGAGTTTTTCGGTCATATTCCTGATCCGCTCCGGTCTCACTCAGCCGCGTATGAAAGGGCTGGGGCTTCGGCAGATGCCGCACGCTCCATCCGCCGAATACTGAACTGCATCCAGGCAAAGCAAGCGACGACGATGACAAAGAGCAGCATGAAGCAGCTCGACCAGACGCCCGTGAGGTCGTTGAGCGCGCCGAAGGCAATCGGCAGGACGAAACCGCCGAGCCCGCCGATCATGCCGACAACGCCGCCGACTGCGCCAACGCTGCCTGGATAGTAGGCCGGTATGTGCTTGTAGACGGCAGCCTTGCCGAGGCTCATGAAGAAGCCGAGCACGCTTGCGACGGCTATGAAAGCCAGCGGCCCGATGGCGAAGTGGAAGGCGATCGGCCCGGTAATGCCGTGCACGATATAATCCGTGGGCGGCAGCGACAGGATCAACGCGGCGACGGACGACACCGCGAAGGTCCAATAGAGCACGGTGCGAGCGCCGATCCGATCGGAAAGCACGCCGCCATAGGCGCGGAAGACACTCGCCGGGATCGAATAGGCTGCGCCGATCATGCCGGCGGTCGCGATGCCGAAGCCGTAGACGCCGATCAAGTAGCGCGGCAACCACAGCGACAGTGCCACGAACCCGCCAAAGGCGAAGAAGTAGTAGAAGGCGAAGCGCCAGACCTGCACGTTCTTCAGCGGCGCGAATTCCTCCCAGAACTTTCTCGCCGGTGCCGCCTTGCCGGCGCGGCGCTCACGTATGACCGGGTCGTCGCCCGTCGTGAACCAGAAAACGACGGCCATGACGACCAGCGCGGCCGCCCAGATCAGCGCGACCGACTGCCATCCCCAGGACAGAAACACGAACGGCGCCAGGAACTTGGTGACCGCGGCCCCGACATTACCGACACCGAAAATGCCGAGCGCCGTACCTTGCTTGCCGGCAGGGAAGAAGCGCGAAACATAGGCGACACCGACGGCGAAGGAGCCGCCGGCCAGCCCGACGCCGAGCGCGGCGATCAGCATTTGCACATAGGTGTGCGCAAAAGCCAGCAGGAAGGTCGCGACCGCCGCAGCAAGCATGGTCGCGGTGTAGACCAGCCGCCCGCCAAAGCGGTCCGTCCAGATGCCGAGCAGCATGCGTACGAGCGAGCCGGTGAGAATTGGTGTGCCGACGAGCAGGCCGAACTCCGTCTCGTTCAGCCCAAGCTCCGTCTTTATGCGGATGCCGATGATTGAAAAGATCGTCCACACCGCGAAGCAGACGGTGAAGGCGATGGTGGACATCATGAGCGCCTGCCGGGAAGCATTGTCCTGGCTCGGCGCGGCTGGGAGATTTGCGGTCATTATCAGGCTCCGGTTTGCGGCGTGGGAGGCACCGCCCTTGTCTGTTCGTTCACGGCTGTCAGCGGCGCGGCATCGGCGAACTGGTTGAAACCGACCTCTGCGCGGTCACACTAAGGCCCTTGCCGTCAGTCTTGGCGCCTGCGGGAAAGAGGAGGAGCGCAGCGGTGAACAGCGCCGCCGTCAGCGCGCTGCTGGCCAGAAAATCGCGGCGCGCGAAGTCCGCGAGGGAAGCGCCAGTTCCGATCCGTTTCGTCATCATCGTCTCCGGTTGGGCGCCGCTTGTGACCAGCGCCGTCGATCGCGTGTTCGGTCAAAACAAAAAAGCTGCCGGCCAGGCCGCCGCGTCCGTTTATCCGGGATCGCGTATTGGCCTGAGCAGCAGCTTTGCTTGTGGCGCCCGCCATTGGACGCCGTGTCACTTGGCCCTTGCGGACCTACATTCTGATAAGCAGGAAGCGTGCCAATTCGACAGCGCTCTGAATTATCGAATGAAATCAATGTGAACCGCAGCCGCACGACTTTTGACCAAGCCCGGCAGCGGATCAAAGATTAGTCAGAATGCCTTGCACAGCAGCATAATATTTGTGCAATGCGGTATGCTGCCCATTGCCGGTGCAGATTGTTTTTCGGTCACGGCCTTACTCCGCTGCTTCGACGAAGCGGTGGCGTTCGTAGAGGAACTTCAGCACCGCCTCGCGGCAGCGCAGGAAGGTGCGGTCGGAAGAGAGTTCGACGCGGCGGCGCGGCCTGGCCAGCGGCACGGCAAGCACCTCTCCAATGGTCGCCGCCGGGCCGTTGGTCATCATGACGATGCGGTCGGAGAGCAGCACCGCCTCGTCGACATCATGGGTGATCATGATCGTCGTCGAGCCGAGCCTGGAATGGATGTCCATCACCGCGTCCTGCAGATGGGCGCGCGTGAGCGCATCCAGTGCGCCGAACGGCTCGTCGAGCAGCAGGATCTTCGGCTCCATGGCCAGCGCCCGGGCAATGCCGACGCGCTGCTTCATGCCGCCGGAGATTTCCGCCGGGCGCTTGTCCTTGGCATGCGCCATCTGCACGAGATCGAGATTGCGCATGATCCAGTCATGCCGCTCGGCCCTGCTCTTCGAGCGACCGAAGACCTTCGACACGGCGAGGTTGATGTTTTCGTAGACGGTCAGCCACGGCAGCAGCGAGTGGTTCTGGAACACGACCGCGCGTTCGGGTCCGGGGCTGTCGACCTCCTTGTCCTCGAGCAGCACGGCGCCGGCGGACACCTTGGTCAGCCCGGCGATCAGGTTCAGCAGGGTCGACTTGCCGCAGCCGGAATGGCCGATGATGGAGACGAATTCGCCCTTGTCTATGGTCAGCCGGATGTCTTTCAGCACCTCGCTGACCTGGATGCCGCGGGCGAAGGATTTGTCGATATGGTCGAGTTTCAGATAGGCCGTCATCGCCCCTCCCCTCACTTTGCCGTTGTGCCACGGGTGACGAAGGCGCCGACCGCAGCGACCAAACGGTCGAGGCAGAAACCGGTGACGCCGATATAGGCGAGCGCGACGATGATGTCGGGCAGCCGCGACGAGTTCCACGCGTCCCAGATGAAGAAGCCGATGCCGACGCCGCCGGTCAGCATTTCGGCGGCGACGATGGCGAGCCAGGACAGGCCGATGCCGATCCTCAAGCCGGTGAAGATGTAGGGCGCGGCGGCCGGCACCATGATTTTCACGAAGAACTCGAACTGGTTGAGCCGCAGGATGCGCGAGACGTTGCGGTAATCCTCGGGGATGTTGCGTACGCCGACGGCGGTGTTGATGATGATCGGCCAGATCGAGGTGATGAAGATGACGAAGATCGCCGACGGGCTGGAATCGCGAAACGCGGCCAGCGACAGCGGCAGCCACGCCAGCGGCGGCACGGTACGCAGGATCTGGAACACCGGGTCGAGACCGCGCATCGCCCAGATCGACTGGCCGACCAGCGCGCCGAGCGCCACGCCGACGATCGCCGCCAGGCCAAAGCCGATGGCAACGCGCTGCAGCGAGATCAGTACGCGCCAGGCGAGCCCGATATCCTGCGGGCCATTGTCGAAGAACGGATGCGCGATCAAATCATAGGCCTCGTTCCACACCTGACTCGGCGGCGGCAGGCTTGATGTCGGCGACGAGCAGGCGATCTGCCAGACGACCAGCATGATGGCAATGACGATGGCCGGCGGCACCAGCGCCCTGGCCAGCTTGCCAGCGATGGCGAGCAGATCGAAGCGGCGCCGCGTCTTGGCGGTGAAAGCGATCACCGCCGCCGGTTTCGCGGGGAACGCCTTCACCTTTGTGTCCTCGATAGTCTGGATCGACATGTCCGGGAAAAACTCCGTGGTCGGGATTTGCGACAAACGGCGCGAGCGCCGCTTGCGTGCGGCAACGGCGCAAGCGGCGCCGCTGCGCTTGGGGTCGACAAACGGCGCACTGCGCCGTTTGCGGCGGTCAAGCCGAGGCCTTGATCTTCAGGCTGTCGAGATAGGCGGACGGGTTGGCCGGATCGAAGATCTTGCCGTCGAAGAAGGTCTCGACGCCGCGCGACGACGACGCCGGGATGTCGGCTGCCGCGACGCCAAGGTCCTTGGCCGCCTCGCGCCACAGATCCTCGCGGTTGACCTGGTCGACCAGCGCCTTGAGATCGGTGGACGGCGCGAATTTGCCCCAGCGGATGTTCTCGGCGAGGAACCACGTATCGTGGCTCTTGAACGGATAGGAGACGCCGCCTTTCCAGAACTTCATGTAGAGATCGGTGCCGTTGGCGACGCGGCCGTTGCCGTAGTTGATGTCGCCCTTGAGGCGGCCGATGATATCGGCGACGGGCACGTTCATCCATTGCCGCTTGCCGATGATGGCGGCCATCTCGTCCTTGTTCTCGCTGGCCTCGCACCATTGCTGGGCTTCCATCACGGCCATCAGGATCGCCTTGGTGGCGTTCGGGTACTTCTCGATGAATTCGGCGCGCAGGCCGAGCGCCTTTTCCGGATGCCCCTTCCACAATTCGCCTGTCGTGGCAGCGGTGAAGCCGACGCCCTGGTGGACGAGTTGCTCGTTCCATGGCTCGCCGACACAGAACACGTCCATGTTGCCGACCTTCATGTTGGCCACCATCTGCGGCGGCGGCACGACGATGGTCGAGACGTCCTTGTCGGGATCGATGCCGCCGGCGGCGAGCCAGTAGCGCAGCCACAAATCATGCGTGCCGCCCGGGAAGGTCATGGCGGCCTTGATTTCTTTGCCGGCCGCCTTTTTGGCGGCGAAGGCGTCCTTCAGCTTCGAGGCATCGAGGCCGACACCGGTGCCGGCATATTCCTGGGCGACCGAAATGCCCTGGCAGTCGTAGTTGAGCCGCGCCACGATCGCCATCGGCATCGGCTGGTTGTTCTGCGTCACCTTGCCGGTGTGCATGAGATAAGGCAGCGGCGTCAGGATGTGAGCGCCGTCGATGCCGTTGGCCGCGCCGCCGAGCATCAGATTGTCACGTGTCGCGCCCCAGGAGGCCTGTTTGAGCACCTCGACATCGGGCATGCCGAACTTGGCGAACAACCCTTTCTCCTTGGCGATCATCAGCGGAGCCGCATCGGTCAGCGCGATGAAGCCGAGCTTGGCGCCTGTGACTTCCGGAGCGGCAGTTGCGGCATGGGCGCCGGAGGGCAGCAGCGCACGCGCGGCCGCCAGGGTTGCCGCGGTGGCAGCACTTGCCATCAGGAAATTGCGGCGAGTCATTCCCTCGAGAGGCTTCAGTCTTGATGCGTTTCGTCATCATCGTCTCCCGTTGGGCACTGCTTGGGATCAGCGCCGTCGATTGCGTGTTCGATCAAAACAAGAAAGCCGCCGGCCAGGCCGCGCGCGTCCGTCCATCCGGGATCGCGTGTTGACCTGAGCGGCAGCTTTGCCTGTAGCGCCCGCCATTGGACGCCTGTTCCGTGACCCCGAGAAGAGTCTGCTTATTACAAAGCAGGAACCATGCCAGTTTCGGAATGGATGACAAATATCAATGATATCAATGAGATGCCACAATCGTCGGCGCGCCGGCCCGCCGGGCGAGCAAGCCAAAGATTGTTCATTAGCGCTGGTGCACGCACAACTTTTGTGCAATGCACAAGAGTGGCGCGGAAATGATCAGTCGTTAGTGTGAGCCGACTTCTGGCCGGCAATGTAGGCGTCGATCTCAAGGGGATCGAATATCTGGCCGTCGAAGAAACCGTCCGGGCCGAGCACCAGGCCGGCCCCTGTCGCGCCGACCGCGGTTGCCACTCTCAGCGCGCCCTCGACCTTCGAATTGGCGCCGGGAAGTGCTACGCCAAGCGGCTTCAGCGCCGAACGATAGAGATCGGGCCGGTAGCAGTCACGGGCGATGGCGAGATTTTCCGGCGTGTGCGCCACATGCCCCCAACGCACCATCTGCGTGTAGAACCACAGCGCATGGCTCTTCCAGGGAAAATTCGCCGCCTTGTCGAAGGGCAGGAAGAAGTCGTCGATGGTCCGATCGGCCCCGCCGCCCAATTGGAGATGACCGGTCAGGATCGGCATCTGGACCGCCGGCGGCAGGCCGAGAAAACCGGCCTGCGCCATCACCGCGGCCAATTCACCGTGGTTGGCCGGATCCTGGCACCAGCGCGCCGAGTGATGCAGCGCGCGCAGCAGTGCCGCCAATGCCGCAGGATTCTCGTCCGCCCAGGCCTTGCGCACGCCGATCACCTTCTCCGGGCTGTTGCGCCATATCTGCGCCTTGACGGTGACGATATGGCCCGTGCCGGCAGCCACCGAGGCGCTGTTCCAGGGTTCGCCGACGCAATAGCCGTCGATCCGCCCAGCGGCCAGCGCGTCGGCCATGAAGGGCGGCGGCACGATGACGATCTCGATCTGCCGCTCTGGATCGATGTCGCAGGCGGCGAGCCAGTAGCGCAGTTCGTAATTGTGCCCGGAATGCGGATGCACAACCGCGAAGCGCAACGGGTCGTAACCGGCCACGGCACGCTCGCGGATGAGCGCGCCAAGTGCCGCACCGGCACGCGCCGGGTCGAGATCGGGTTCGGCGCCATGCGCCGCCATGCCGGCCCAGACGGCGTTGGAGATGGTGACGCAATTGCCGCCGAGCCCGAGCGAAAACGGCACGATGGTCTCCGAAGCGAGCGGCGTCAGCCCGAGATTGCAGGCGAGCGGCATCGGTCCCAGCATATGCGCGAGATGGAAGTGGCCGATGGCGATGCGGTCGCGGATGTTGGCCCAGGACGTCTCGCGATGCAGCGCAAGCTCGATGCCTTCGCGCGCGGCAAAGCCAAGCTCGCCGGCCGCGACCAGCACGGCGCTGTCGAAAAGCGGCATGAAGCCGGCGGTGATCTGGTGCTCGGCGCCCATGCTCATTCGTCCTCCGCCGGTCCCAGCAGCCCGGCGGCAGTCACCAGGCTCTGGGCGATGTCGCCGATCTTGCGGTTCTGGTTCATCGCCGTCTTGCGCAGCAGCGTGTAGGCCGCCTCTTCGGAGAGGCCACGCGACTTCATCAGGATGCCCTTGGCGCGATCGATCACCTTGCGGCTCTCGAGTTCGCCGCGAACTTCTTCCAGTTCGCGCGCCATGCGCGAAAAAGCGTTAAAGCGGCTCACCGCCATGTCGAGGATCGGTTTCACGCGCTCTTGCCGCAGCCCGTCGACGACATAGGCCGAAACGCCGGCGTCGACCGCCGCCTCGATCGAGGCCTGATCGGAACGGTCGACGAACATGGCGATCGGCCGCTTCACCGCGCGCGACAGCTGGAACATGTTTTCCAGCATGTCGCGGTTCGGATTTTCGAGATCGATGACGATGACGTCAGGCTCGATCTCGGCGATCCGCCGCGCAATGCCGCTCACGTCATGGATGACGGTGACCAGCTCATGCCCGGCCTCGCGCAGCCCCGCCTCGATGATCGCGGCGCGGATACGGTTTTCGTCGATCACCAGGACGGCGAGAGAAGTTCGGACCATGCCTGCATTGTGACCAAGCGAAGGAATTGTGCAATGCGGTATGGTCGAACAATCCCGACATTCGCTGAAACCGGCGATTAATGCCGCGCGGCTGAAGTCAGCAGGCCCTATGACACCAACGCCGTCGTCATGCGCACGGGCGAAGCGCGAGCAGTTCCTTGGCCGTCGCAAGTCTCCTCGACACGGCCTTGCCGGAATCGGAACTGTTGGACGAAACGGCAGTCAGGAACCCGAGGATCGCCGCAAACGCCACGCGGACCGCCTCCACCTGATGCCTCCAACCCTGTATGCCGAACCAGGGAAATGAAAGGGGCTTCCGATACCTCTCAGTCGACCAGTTGCTCGACCATCGACTGAACGAGAACCCGCTTGGCAGGCCGACCGAGAAGTAAAGCAGAGGTGCTCAAGACCAAAAATCGGAATGCCTGCGGTTTTATGTCGTTCTTCGGTCTCAACAAAAGCTGTGACTAATCGGCCTACCGCGCCTTCGCTAATATCCGCATCAAATCGGCTTTTGTAGTAATCTCATCTTGAAAACCTCGGCCGAGAATCAGCCGGGTTGGCGGGCGGCTGGTTGTGGCGACACTCAACGCGCAGGTTCTGGATTTTTTCGACTGGTGGCTCGACGAGCTGCGAGGGGTCCGGGCGCGGCTTGCGCCCAAACAAAGGCAAGCCACCACCTGCGACTGGATCGTCAGCGTGGCCGATGACGGCATCCGCGCCCGCGAGGCCAATGCGCCGGAGTTCCAATCAATCCCGTTGGCGCTCACCGCCGCTTCGGACGAGGTTCTGGCGCTTCTTCAGGGCGGGCCTCGGCGCAAGCGGCCGACCTTCGATATCCGCATTGAGCCCGGGCTGTTCCTGACCCGGCAACTGGCGGCGCGGCGGCTGCCGCTTCGCCAGGCTCGGGACATGGCCGAGCTCGACCTCCTGGCCTCGACGCCGATCGATCCGGCGCAGGTGCATGTCGTCTTTGCCAGGCACGCCGAGCAGGACTGCTTCTACCATGTCGTCAAGGCGAAGACACTTGCTGCGGTGCTCGAAGCGGTCCGCCGGGCTGGTGGATCGGTCCGCTGCCTATCGCTGTTGCAGCCGCACAGCGTGCTGCCGGCCGATCCGCTCAGCCTCGCCGCCGTCTGGCCGCCGAGCGCTGGCGACCGGAGCCGCAGAACTATAGGGATCGCGGCCTGTTCGATCCTGGCCGGAGCCATGCTGGTCACCTTTGCTCACGCGCATTGGCGCAGCTGGCAGGCGGGTGCCGAACTGGACGCGCAGATCGCCGATGCGCAGGTGCAGGCCAAGGCGGCACGCACCTCGCTGCAGAAGCGCCAGGCCGGCATCGAGCAGATCGAAAGAATCCGCCAGGAAAAGAAGACGACGGCGTCGCTGGTCCGTGTCTGGGCCGAGCTGACGCACCTGCTTCCCGACACGACCTGGCTGACCGATCTTTCGGCCAAGGGCGACGACCTGACCATCACAGGCTTTTCGGCCTCCGCCGCCGAGCTGATCCAGCCGCTCGACGCCTCGCCGTTGTTTTCGGCGCCCGAATTCGCCTCGCCCGTGGTCAAGGTTCCCGGCCAGGAGGGCGAACACTTCACCATTACGGCAAAGATCGGAGCGCTCTAGCGATGCTCTTCGCCATCCTCAACACCAGCCCGCTGGTTCGCCGCCTGATCGCGCTGGCCATCGCGGCGGTATCGGCTGGCGTCCTCGCCTGGGTGGTGTTCGCGGCGCTCGACAGTGTCGCCTCGGCACAGGCCGGGATCGAGGAGAAGCGCGAGCTCCTCGGCCAGTTGCAGAGCGTGGCGGCACTGGCCAAGCGCCTCGATAGCGCCGCCAGTCCGGCAGTGGCAGCAAATCCCGAATTTCTCACCGGCGGGAGCGAAGCGATCATTCGCGGCGGGCTGCAGACCCGCCTGAACGCGATCGCCGCCGCCAATGGCGTGAACGTGCTGTCGGCCGGCAATGCACCGGTGCTCAGCGAAGCCGGCGTCGATTTCATCGGGCTGCGGGCCAACCTTTCGGGGCCGCTCGAGGGCATTCACAACGCCGTTCTCGCCATCGAAACGTCGCTTCCGGTGCTGTTCATTCGCGAGGCCACCGTGCGCACGACCGATGTCGGACCGGCCGCCGGGCACAGCGGCGACCCCGAGATCTTTGCCGAGATCCTGTTTTACGGCCCGCTGCAAACGCAAGGCGCATCGGCAGCCAGTGGGGTCAAGCCATGACCCTGAAAGTCACCGGCCTGGCGATTGCGGCCATGATCGCGGGCCTCATCCTGGTCAATGTCGTGCTCTACGGCACGCCGGTGGACATCACGCCGGTCGCCTCCGGGAAAGGGCATGACGGCGCGTTGGCATCAGCGGCGGGATCGCTGCAGTTTCCTGAGGCCGGCGATTTCAGCGAGACGTTCCAGCGTCCGCTGTTCACACCGACGCGCCGGAAAATCGTGCCGCCGCCAGTCCCGCCGCAGCCGGTGGAAATCGCCGTCGCACCGGCCGAGCAGCCGGCTCCACGGCCCGAAGCCGCACCGGCCGTTACGCCATCGCTGCTGGGCATCAGCAGAAACGGCGGAGCGGCAAAGGCGCTGCTGCGCGTCGCGGGCAGCGATGCTGCTGTCTGGTATGGCAATGGCGAGACCGTCGATGGCTGGAAGGTGTCGGCGATCGACAAGGATCAGGCCGTGCTCGAGCGTGACGGCAAGGTGGCCCACATCCTGCTTTATCCGCCATGGGAGAACCTCCCGCCACCACCACCGCCCCCTCCGCCACCCCCGGTCCCGGAATTATGAGCGGCCGCACACCTCACGACGGCGCAAGCGCAGGCAACGAAAGCCCAAGTAGCGGCTTTTCGCTGGTCGCCGTGCTGGTGTTCATGCTGATCGTCTCGGCAATCGTCGTGCCCTTCGCCGTGACGGCCAAAACGCGGCTGATGATCGCCAACAACGAGGTAGAACAGGAGCGCCTGTCGCTGCTTGCCGAGGGCTTGGGCAATCTTGTTGCGAGCGAATTGACCGGCGGCTCGGGGACAAAGACGTTTGCGCTGGATTCCACACCGGCGGCGTGCCGGTCGGGTGCGTTCAGCTTCGATGTGCGCGTCCAGGATCACGGCGGGCTGATCGATCTCAATGCCGCCGACGACAATTTGCTGGCGCTTGGTTTCGCATCGCTTGGCTTCGAGCAGCAGGCGTCGCAAGCGCTGGCCGAGGCCGCGCTCCGGTTTCGTGACAACGCCAAGCTGTTTGCCGGCCAGCCCGGGCCAAGAAGCGCCGTCGGGCCGCCGCAAGACAAGCAGGCGCCGTTCGAATCTGTGTCCGAACTGCAGGAGTTCGCTGCCCTTGCGTCAGTGCCCCTGCAGGCCCTCCATGCCGCCTTCACGGTCAACTCGAAGCGCGGCACGATCAGCGCCGATCGTGCACCGAACCGTCTTCGCGCGGCCCTTGCCACTGGTTCCAGCGCCGCGCTTGTTCAGGCTGCCGAGGCATCGGCCTACACGGTCGACGTGGCCGTCAGACGCGACGGATCCGGCATCACGGGTCAGGCCGAGTTCATCATCGAGAAATCTCCGGTGAGCGACACGGCGTTCCGGCGCGTCTCGCGAAGCCCTGCGCGTGACGCCGGCACATTGCCGGCAGGCGCCGGCAGTGCCGGCTGCGAGGTGCTTTTCGGCAGCGAGGCCGCACAGCTCCTGCAGGGGTGGAGCTCATGAACGCCCCCGTCCAGCCCCAGGGGACCGAGGCGTTTCTGGCCTTTCTCGAAGGCGAGAAGGTGCTGACTGCGCACGCGGCCCAGCGCGCATTGGGAGCATCGCGAACATCAGGACACCCATTCGATACGGTGATGACCGAACTCGGACTGATCGGCGAGCAGGAGCTTGCCAACAGCCTCAGCCGCTACCTCCAGGCACCGACGGTCGAGATTCCCGAACAGATCAGCCCCGAAATGCTGGCAAGCGTGCCGTTGGTCTACCTGCGTGCAAACGCGATCCTGCCGCTGCAAATGGATGGCGAGCGGCTAGTTGTCGCCGTCGCCGATCCCTTCTCGTCGGCAATGATCGACGCGCTTGCCTTTCACTATGAGCGGACACTGGCGCTACGCATCTTGCCGAGGCGCACTATCACCGAATGCATCGATCGCATCGAGCAATCGGCTCTGGAGGCCGTTTCAAATGGCGGCGGCGGTGGCGAATTCCTGGATTTCGGCCCCGACGACCTCGAACGATTGAAGGATTTTGCCCGTGAGGCGCCGATCGTCCGCTTCGTCGCCGAGACCATCCACAAGGCTGTCGATGCAAGGGCCACCGACATCCACATCGAGCCGCTCGAGGATCACGTCCGCATCCGCTTCCGGCATGACGGCATGCTGTCGACCGTCGATACCGCATCGATTGCGATGCTGTCCGGCATCTCCACCCGCATCAAAATCCTGTCGCGCCTCAACATTGCCGAGCGGCGCCTGCCGCAGGATGGACGCATGCGCATCGCCGTGCGCGGCCGCGACGTCGACCTGCGCGTCTCGGTCATTCCGTCGATTCACGGCGAAGCCATCGTACTTCGAATTCTTGACCGTGCCGGCGTCGAATTGAAATTGGAGAAACTGGGTTTCGACGGTGTCGCGCAAGGCAAGATCCGCTCCATGTCGCAAGCCGCCAACGGCATCGTGCTGATCACCGGGCCGACCGGCAGCGGCAAGACGACGACACTCTATTCGATCCTCGCCGAGCGTTCGCGGCCGGACGTCAAGATCTTCACGGTCGAGGATCCGGTCGAATATCGCATGGCGGGCATCACCCAGTTGCAGGTCAATCCGGCGATCGACCTCGACTTTGCCGCCGCCCTGCGTTCGATCTTGCGGCAGGACCCCGACATCATCCTGCTCGGTGAAATTCGCGATCGCGAGACGGCGCAGGTCGCGGTCCAGGCGGCGCTCACCGGCCATCTGGTGTTCTCGACACTTCACACCAACAGTGCCGCGGGCGCGCTGACGCGGCTTCGCGACATGGGCATCGACGGCTATCTGCTCGGCGCGACGATCCGGGGCGTCATCGCACAGAGGCTGTTGCGCCGTGTCTGCCCGACCTGCCACGGCGCCGACCAAACCGGCCCGGCCTGCCGCACCTGCAACGGCTCCGGCTACAGCGGGCGCACAGTGACCTACGAAATGCTGCAGGTATCGCCGCGCATCGCCGAGCTTATTGACCAGGGCGCCGGCGAAATGGAGATCGGGAAAATTGCCGCCGAGGACGACCTCGTGCCGATGTCGGTCCACGCAACCGCCCTTGCCCGATCGCAGGTCACCACGATGGACGAAGTCCGGCGTGTCATCGATCTCGCGGGAGGGGGCTGATGCCGGCCTTCGCCTATCGCGCCTATCTCGTCGACGGCAGCACCGAGACCGGCATTCTCGATGCGTCGACCAAGCAAGATGCGGCGCGCAAACTGGCGCAGCAGGGCCGCCGTTCCTTTCACCTTGCGCCTGTGAGCGGCGACAAGCAGCAGCTTCGCCTGCCCGGGCGCAGCGCGCTGACGTTGACCCGCAAGGTCGATCTCGGCCGTCTGTTTTCCGAGCTTTCGGTGCTTCTGAATGCCGGGTTCACCGTCGACCGCGCCCTGCATGCGGTCATTTCGGGCGAGGCCAACGGTCAGCGGCGTCAACAGCTGCAATCGGTGCTCGATCTCACAACCGGCGGCCGGCCGATCGCCGAGGCCTTTGCCGGGCTGCCGGGTATCACCTCCGACGTTGCCGCCCTGCTCGCCAGCGGCGAGCGCAGCGGCAAGATGGCCTATATATGCCAGCGGCTGGCGGACACCTATGAGGCAACGGCCAAACGCCGTGCGGCAATTATCGAGGCTCTGGCCTATCCTGCCTTCCTGCTGCTGGTGATGAGCGGGGCGCTGGTCATTCTGGCGACGGTCCTGGTACCGGCGCTGGAACCGATTTTCGAAGGCTCATCTGCTCCCAAGCCGTTCACCATGACCATGCTTTCTGCATTCGGCACGGTGTTCCGCGACTATCCGTTCGTCTTCCCGCTGGCGGCGGTCCTCGGCCTGCTTACCTGGCTTTTTCTGTCCCGATCCACCGGTGCGAGAAAACGCCTCTCGCATTGGCTGTTGAAGATCCCGCTGATCGGCGCGCTGGTCAGGGATGCCGTGATCGCGCGCTATCTGGAAACGCTTGCGCTGCTGCTCGGCAATGGCGTGGCGATGACCGAGGCGCTCGGCCTGGCCGCCAATGTTTCCAGGCAGAGTTCGCTGGCGGCAAGCTTTGCGGCGATCGAAGAAACCGTCGCCAACGGCGCCCGCCTGCATGGCGCGATCGTCAAGGCAGGGATTTTCGACAATGCGACGATGTCGCTGGTCTCGCTCGGCGAAGAGGCGAATGCCCTTCCCGTGGTCCTGGATCGGGCCGCGAAAATGCTCCAGCTGACGCTGACGCGCCGGATCGACACTGTGCTGAAGCTGCTGACCCCGGCTTTGACGATTTCGCTCGGCTTCCTCGTCGGCAGCCTGGTCATTTCGGTGATGACCACGATCCTCAGCATCAACGATCTGGCACTGCAATGACAGCTGCGTCGAGAGCCGGCGCGCCGGCGCACGCAACGGCCGGATTTACTCTGGTCGAGATGCTGGTCGTGCTGGCGATCATGGCCCTCGTCGCGGCCATCGCTGCACCGGGGCTGGTCAGCAACTATCGCACCAGGAACCTGGAGACACTGGCCGGCGAGATCACCATGCGGCTGCGCCTGTCGCGCACATCGGCGATCGCCGCCGCCAGGCCCAGGCAGGTTCTCGTCGATCTCGGCACCCGCACCTTCCGGTTCGGCGAACAGAACACGCTCACGCTGCCGGACGATGTCAAAATGACCGTGACCACCGGCCAGGAGACCGTCATCGCCGACCGGCAGACAGTCCTGACCTTCCTTCCCGATGGCAGCGCTTCCGGCATGGACATCTCGCTGCTGCAAAAAGGGCGGACCGCGCGCATCGCGGTCAACTGGCTGACCGGGCTTTCAACCTGGCGCGCGCTGCCATGACGGCGCCATCGTCTCAACCGACCTCCGAAGACGGATTTTCGATCCTGGAGATGATCGTCGCCATGACCATCCTGGCGCTTGTGCTTGGCATCGCCAGCCAGTCGATCGTTCTGGCGAGCCGCAGCATCGCCGCGGCCAAGCGCCAGGTCGAAGCCGCCAGGACGGTGCGTGTGATGCTGGCCGACTACGAAGCCCGGACACAAACCACGGCGCCAAACGGCTGGACCCTGAAGACGTACACGATAGAAATGTCGAAGGCCAAGGTGACGGCTGTGCTCATAGAAAAGACGGGCGGAGCGTTTCCAGGCAAGCCGTTTCTAACCTTCGTGCCGGTGCAGGAGCCCGGTGCTCAATGAGCGGCCTGTTTTCCCGCGCTCACTCGAAAATCCGCGCCGTCTGCCGGCCGGAGCGCCGTTCAGGCATCCCCCTGCCCGACGCCAGATCATCAAGGGGACCATCGGCATCAGTCGAGGGATTTGCGCTGACCGACGTGTTGGTCGGGCTGGCCCTGATCGGCGTGATCACATCGCTGATGATGGTCTTCCTCGGCCAGGCTCGAACCATGCTGCGCATCGAAAAGGCGACCGAGTTCCAGATGGAGGTCGATTCCGCATCGCGGTTTCTGGAAACGGCGATCAGCCATGCCGAGCCCTTGCCCTTGTCGAAGTCGTCGCCGGACCAGGTGCTTTATCTCGACGGCGATGGTTCCCGGATCGAGTTCAACGCCGTTCAGGCGATCGGCTTCAAATCCTCCGCGCTGCGCGAAATTGCAGTTTCGCTTGGCGGAAGTGCACTGGCCATTGTCCAGAAAACACGGCGCGGCAGCGGACCCGGCGCGTCGACGCAGAGCCAGCCGGTGCGGCTGCTCGGCGGTGTGAACGCCATAAGATTCGAATATCTCGACGGTTCGACGGCTGGTTCATCATGGTTGTCGAACTGGAATGCGCCGCGGCGCCTGCCCGCCGCAGTGCGGTTCACCGTGTCGGTTCAGCGCGATGGTGCCGCCTTTTCGGCGAGCGGTTTTGCTCGCCTCGATCTGGCCAATGCCCGGCAGCTGCCGGGCATGAACGAAACACAGCGCCCCGAAACACAGCGCCGACCATAGAGAAGAAATATCAGTTGCTGATGTCCTGGTCTTCGCCGGTTCCATCGGGCTTGCCGTCTTTTCCAAGGCTGCGGATGACCACGCCGCTCGCATCGGCCTTCACTTCGTAGGAATAAGGCCTCCCCCACGGATCCTTGAGACCGGTCGTCCCCTTGAGGTAAGGGCCGTTCCAACGCGCTTCGCCTGTGGGCGCCGCAACCAGGGCCGAGAGCCCCTCCTCCGCGGTCGGATATTTCGCATTGTCGACATAGTAGAGTTCAAGCGCGCTTTCGATGTTGCGGACTTGCGCCTTGGCCGCGTTGGTTCTTGCCGAGCCGAGATAGCGCAGCACCTGAGGTGCTGCGAGCGTGGCGATCAGCGCGATGATGGCGAGCACGACCAGAAGCTCGACCAGGGTGAAGCCGCTTTCGCGATCGTCGCGTTCTCGGCGGGATTTTTCAGAGGTAAAGCGTGGAGTGATCATCAGAGCAGTCCCATGTCCAAACCTGCAAGTTGCTCCAGTGCCCAGCTGCAGCCGAGGCCGATGGCGATGAACGGGCCGAAGGCGACACGGGCTTTGGCCGCCGCCGGCCCTGTCGCGATCACCAGCCCGCCGACGAACAGCAAAGCGCTGGCGCTGGCGACGAACAGCAGCACCGGCAACAGCCGTGGGCTGATCCAGCATGCAGCGGCGGCCAGCATCTTGACGTCGCCGAGGCCGAGGCCAATCCGGCCGGTCATCAGGAAATGGCCGCGCCGGATCAACCAGGCAGCGGCAAAGGTCAAGGCGGCGAACAGCAGGCGCGCCGGCAGGCCATCCGCCTGCGTCGCCATCTGATAGACAAGGCCGATGCCGGCCAGGGCCAGGTTGAACCCATCCGGGATGATCTGCCGGCGGAAATCGGCGATCGAAATAGCGCAGAGAATAGCCGCCAGGGCGATCGTGGCAGCCAGCACGAGGGATGAGTGCATCGTCAATACGCCAGCCTCTTCAGGTCCTGTTGCAGCTTGGTGCCGCCGCGTCGCTTCTGGATCGGCGTCTGCAAGCTGATCTTGCCGCGGAATTCGTCCGTCACCTCGCGGGCTTCGTTGATGTCGCGCACGACATGCGGCCTGATGAAGATGATCAGCTCGGTGCGTCCGATGCTGTCCGTCTTCTGCTTGAACGCGTTGCCGATGATCGGGATGTCGCCGAGGATAGGCACTTGCGTGCGGTCGACATTATTGCGCGACTGTATCAGGCCGCCCAGCGCCAGGCTCTCGCCGTCATTGACCAGGACGCGGGTCTGAATCTTGCGCTGCTGGATGGTCGGCGAATCGATGCCGGAGCTGGTCGTCCTGGTGACGTTGCTGACCTCCTGCTGGATGTCGAGCATGACCCTGCCGGCATTGTTGATGCGTGGCGTCACCGTCAGGATGACACCGGTGTCCTTCATCTCGACCGAGACGACCGGCGAGCTGCCGAGCGTCTGGTCCACCACTTGCCTTGTCGCGATCGGCACCTGGTCGCCGACCTGCAAGATCGCCTTCTGGTTGTTCAGCGCCATGATGGTCGGCGCCGAGATGACATTGACGTCGGTGATGCTGGAAAGTGCATTCAGCGTCACCTGGATATTGTCGGTGGCGTAGCTCCAGTTGAAGCCGGGCAGTGCCGCCGCGGCAACGCCCTTTGCCACGTCGGTCACCGAGATGTTCATGCCGCCATTCTCGAAGAACCAGCGCAGTCCGTATTTCAAATCGTCGTTGAGCGTCACTTCGGCGATGACAGCCTCCAGCATGACTTGCGTCGGCAGCACGTCGACCTTGGCCAGTATCTGCTCGATGCGTTCGTAGTCGCGCGCTGTGGTCTGGATCAGTAGCGCATTGTTTTCTACATCGGCGACGACCGT
This sequence comes from Mesorhizobium sp. M0051, assembly GCF_040323235.1. Classification (NCBI taxonomy): domain Bacteria; kingdom Pseudomonadati; phylum Pseudomonadota; class Alphaproteobacteria; order Hyphomicrobiales; family Phyllobacteriaceae; genus Mesorhizobium; species Mesorhizobium sp. M0051. The sequence continues at coordinate 32,587 of NZ_JAMYUT010000040.1, read as the reverse complement.
GGCGTGGGCCGGCGCCTGTCCATCCTGCATCGGCATCGAAGGCGACGGCCCGGTCAGTGGCACCGGCGTGACGCCATCCGATTGCATGGCGATCGGCGTCTGGTCGGGCGACACATTCGAGCCGCCTGAATCTCCCTCGGTCTTGACCGTGGTGCCAAGCACGGAGCTCAACACCGCAGCCAGTTCCTTGGCCGGGCGGTTCTGGATCTGGTAGACGAAAAGCTGATCTTCGTTGGTCTCGGCCAGCCTATCGAGCTTGTTGATCCAGGTCGCGGCACGGGCGAGATAGGCCGGGCGCGAGGTGATCACCAGCACCGAATTCAGCCTGTCGTTGGGGATAAACTGGATGAGCTTGGCGCCGGGCCCTTCCTTGGTGCCGAAGATGGAATCGAGTTCGGCGGCAACCGCCTCCGGCTTGGAGGTCTTGAGCGGATGCAGCGCCACCGACATGCCGCGCATCCAGTCGACGTCGAACACCGAGACCGCTTCTCTGATAGCGTTGAGGTCGCTGTCGTTGCCGGCGACCGTGATCAGGTTGCGAACGGAATCGACCCGCAGCACCGACCCCTGTCGGGTGATCGGTTCGAGAATGGTCTTCATCTCGTCGGCGGCGATGAATTGCAGCTGCAGCACCTGCACCTTGACGCCGGGGCCGGACGGCGAAACCGAAGGCACACTGACCGGCGGTGTGCTGGACATGATCTCGGAAAGCGGCACGATCTGATAGGTGCCGGCGCGGTTGGTGATGCCGGCGGAATTCACCGCGAGCGCCGATTGCAGGATGTCGACCAGCGCGTCCTTCGACACCGGCTGCGAGGTCTGCAAGGTCACCGTGCCCTGTACGCGCGGATCGACGATGTAGTTGAGGTGCAGCGCATCGCCCAGAACCGCTTTGGCCGCCTCGGTGATCGGCGCATTGATCAGGTTGAGCTCGAACTGGCCCGAACCGTCTGTCGTCACCTTGGTGACGGGCGCGCCGGAGGAGACGAACTGGCCCGACCCCTGATACTGCGTGCCGTTGAAGCGCTGCGCCTGGCCGGCGGCCGAGGTGATGGCGCCGGGACCGGTGTAGCCCGCCCGCAACGGCGAGTTCTTGGCGTGCAGGCTGTCGATGGTCTCGGTGAAGAAGTCCTTGCCCGGCGCAGAGGTGCAGCCGGCAATCGCCAGCAACGTGCACACCACGACCCGATGACTCGGCTTGATCGACATCCACCCGATTCCCCTGGGTTTTTAGTCTACGGCCTTTGCAAGCCGATGTCGGGAATGATGTGGGTGTTTGGGGTCTATCCACAGGGTTGGTGGCGGAGGGCGGCAACCTGCCGGGTCAGGTTAATGCCTGAGATCTGGATATCAATTAGGGAAGCCGGCTACTTGACCAGAGCAGCCGAGACTGCGGTGAGCTACAGAGATGGCCACCGAGCAGGCCCCTTGCCGTATGGGCGGACGGGCGAAGATGGTAAAAAGTGCACTGTCACCGTAATTCCTGCCAGAAATGCCCGGTTTTCTTCTGTCGCGCGTGGATGGTGCCGGCATAGGCGCGATGCACCTTGGCAAGCGCGCGCCGCAAGCCATCGGGGTCGGGCGGTGTCAGGATCAGGTGCACATGGTTCGGCATCAGGGCCAGATGCCGACATCGGCGGCGCGGCAATGCTCGACCAGCAGGTTCTTGTAGGGCGCGTAGTCACCAGGCGCGAAAAACACTTTGGCGCGCCGGTTGCCACGCCGCGTCACGTGGTGCGGCAGACCGGGAACGACAATACGGGCAAGGCGAGCCATGCTGGCCGTCTACACGCAATGAAGGTCGGACGAACATGAATAAAGTGCACTGTCACCGTAATTCCAAACTCAATGTGTACAGCCGCACGCAAGCGGTGATCGAGGTTTCGAAGCTGGACAATGCGGAGCTGTTTCGCGATCAGGCGGGGTTTTGAAGCTGCTCACAGCGATGGTCAGGCGAATACTGTCGCCGTAATTCCATCAAGTGCAACCTCCAATCTCTGGTAAGTATAACTTCATAAACGCATATATATTCCCTTCACCAAGATCTACTTCGTTTGAATCCAAAAATTTGTTAAATTCTTCACAAATCTTTTCCCGCCCACCAAATGCTTTGTCAAAATTTTTAATGATGCCATCGTCGCCAAATACAAATGTGAAATCACAGTCCAAATTGGCGTAAACTGCTAGGCGGCCGTCCACGCGCATCATTCCACAAGGTCGCATGCCCAAATTGCTTGCATAGATATATAGCCAGTCTCGGCGCGCCGGACTGTAAGGTGCCCAAAAGATAGGATCCGGTATGTGCCCTACTGGAGGCTCCACCCAAAGGTAACACCCGCCAACGAAATGCTTTCCGAAGAAAACATCGAACATTTCCTCTGTCCAAGTGCCTTTACTCGGCCCTTGAATACCCAAACACCCTTCCAGTAGCCGGGTGTTATTTCTGACCATTGGAGCATAGATTTTCCGGTCTGGGATTATACCGTCGCCCATATGTGCTCGCGCTATTTTCCCTAGCAGCATACCACGCACGGATTCTTTTTCTTTTTCGGACAAATGACGGCCGCCGTCATTTATCTCTTTAAGTTGAAAGCGAGCACTAGAGCCGGACATTATTTGCGACCACCATTTTTAGAATTTCTTGAATTACGGTGACAGTGCACTATTTTCTTTTCGCCGCCTGCCTCGCTTTCCCGATTTCACGGCCCTTCCGGTTTGCCCGGCAATCCGGTCCAGAAATGCTTCGCTGCCCACCGGCCGGCCGATGCTCTCGGCTTTGCGCAGGGCGTCGAAAGCCGCGACATCCGTCTCGATCAGGTCGAACAGTCCGGCCGACGAGGGCAGCCGGTCTTTCATCGGCCCCAGATCCGTAACGCCATCGGCTTCATCCGTCAGATGCGCCCGAGCGCTTGACCAGGGCCAATCCGCCGCCTGGCTCACCAGCCCCGCGCGTACCGGGTTCAGCCCGACATAGCGCACTGCCGACAACAGGCGATCCTCGTCCATCGCGACGGCGCCGAAGCGACCTTGCCAGAAATGCCCGGTTTTCTTTTGCCGCGCATGGATGGTGCCGGCATAGGCACTGGTGCACCTTGGCAAGCGCGCGCCGCAGGCCATCCGGGTCTGCCGGTGTCGAGATCAGGTGCACATGGTTCGGCATCAGGGCCAGATGCCGACATCGGCGGCGCGGCAATGCTCGACTAGGAGGGCCTTGTAGAGCGCGTAGTCACCAAGCGTGAAAAACACCTTGGCGCGCCCGTTGCCGCGCTGGGTTACGTGGTGCGGCAGACTGGGCACGACAATGCGGGCGAGGCGAGCCATGGGAGCAATCTACACGCAATGAAGGTCGAACGAATATGAATAAAGTGCACTGTCACCGTAATTCCTCGCCGCATCGGCGGACGGGCGAAGATGGCAAAAAGTGCACTGTAATTCGAAATCAATCCGATATTGCAACGATGCTTCTCTTCTCTGATAAAGCGGAACTCCCGAGCGATGTCATTTTTTCTAAGAAATCCAGTAACCTGGAAGAGTTAGTGTTGTTTTTTAGTATGAAAATTTCTTGCATAAATATCGGTATTGAAGAAAGAGGTATCTCCTCATCCTCATAGTAATCATGGAATCTAACAACCTCGCCCAACCCAAGAGATTTGGCGGCCACCAACAATTCATGATGAAGCTCGACATCTAGTGGGACTGATTTTTTTGGGGCGCCACTTGCATCAAGGATTGAGAAATCTAGCGACATTAGACTCTATGGCCTCCCTGGAAAGGCTGTTACCAATTCACCCTTTGGATTGGTAACAACAGACATTACCGACGTCGGTTGTCCTGTTGACCTGTCAACACCAATATCCCTATTCACGTCAAGGGTGCGAACAAAGTTTCCATTTGGCTGCACGGTCGCCTTTTGCTGCGTCGCCAAATCTATTAATGACTCTACATCCTCACCGTTGCTAAACTTACTTTTATCCGCATACTTCGATATGCTGTTAATTGTATGACGATCTACGGTATGCTTCAAACCTTTTGCAGTAATTTTTATTGATGGATTCAATAATAGAGGGGTTTCTTTTACGACTGCTTTTAGTCCATTTTCAACTAACGCTGCCCCTATTTTCTCCTCGGGTAGCGCCACACTCAGCGCAAGGCCCGCCACGCCTAGCCCAATTTTTCCCTTATCTTTTTCTTTTACTCCCTCGTATATCGATTGCAAGTCTCCGACCGGAGTAGCCGATACAATCGCTTTTCCTGTATTAACGGCGGCATCAACGCCCGCATGTCCAGATATGTCGGCCTGATTGCCGATGTAACCTCTGGCGGCAACAGCTCCAGGGCCTCCGCTGAAAATACCCCCTCCGCCAAATAGGCTTTCCCATCCGTGGCCATTCCGATCGCTTTTGTTGACCGGGTCATTCTGAGAATAGGCATACCGGTTGGTGCCAACACCTTCCTTGGTCGGATCCCAATCATCCGGCGAAATAAACCGCCCCAGCACCGGGTCCATGTAGCGTGCATTGAGATACAGCAGTCCGGTCTCGGCATCGAAACGTTCGCCGACGTAGTTCTTCTGCGTCTGGAAGCCGGTGTTGAGGCTTTCGCCATAGGTGGCGTAGCTGGTGCCGTCGACGACGGTGCCCGACATGTCGGTGACCTGGCGCACGGAGGCCAGATGCTCGCGGTGCAGGAAGTATTTGGTCGTGCCGACGACCTTGATGTCGGGATGCGGATAGCGGGTATAAACCTCTGCTCCGGGTATCGCCGGATTGATCTCGACATTGGCGTCGGGATAGAGCGTCGTGGCGAAGCTCGATGACTTCCTGGCACGCGCCCCGTCCGGGCCGTAGGCGAGATTGACGGTGTTGGAGGCGCGCGTGACAGTCTTCAGCCGGTTGGCCTCGTCCCAGACCAGCGTGCGGCTGCCGTCCGATGTCAGATTGCCATTGGCATCATAGGCCATCGCGTTGGCGCCGACCGAGACCGGCGCATGCGGACGAGCTGCGCTCGCCGAAGGATAGACATAGGTACCAGCGACACGCGTGCGCGAAATCATGTTGTCGTTGGCGGCATAGGCGAAGGTTTCGTCGAGCGTGTTGTCGCCGAGATTGTCTGATGAGACCAGCCGGTCGGCATTGTCGTAGACATAATTCCAACTGCCTGGGGGAGCGGCCCCGACAATGTTGGTGATGCGGCCGAGAGCATCACGCGTGAATTGCCGGTCCATCAGCATGCTGGCGCCGAATGCGTTGGTGATGCGCGTCAGCCAGCGCCGTGTCGGCGAGTAGGTGAAGGACGTTTTTACGCCGTTGGCGTAGGTGATCTCCTTGGTCTGGCCGTCAGCCTCGTAGATGGTCGAGGTGATGAAGCCGGGAGCGGAATAGAGCCTGTTGCCGGCGGTGTACTGCAAGTGGTTGGTGTTCGAACCGAAGTCGAGCTGAACGGGGAAGTATTGGACATATACGTTCTGGCCGGAGCCGTCGTGGACGTTGAACGTGGTGTTGGTGATGCCCGCGATGGTGGCATCCTGACGGGCAACCTTGCCGAGACCGTCATAATTGTAGAGCTGGACGGCGGCGGCGTTTTCCGAGCGGGTCAGCTGGCCGATGTTGTAGTAGCCTGATGCCGCCTGGTCGTGGGTGTTCTGCGTCAGCGTCACCGGGCCGCCGCCCGGCGCGGTGGCCGTCTTCAGCGTCAGCCGGTCCATCTGGTCATAGCTGAGCGTGGTGACCGTGCCCCTGGCATCGGCCTGGCTGACCAGCCGGTTGGCGGCGTCGTACACATAGGTCCAGGTGCCGAGATCGGGATCGGACGCCGACAGCCTGTTGCCCAGCATGTCGTAGGTGTAGGTCCAGGTAGAGCCGCCGGGATCGGTGACGCCGATCAAGCGGCCGAGCAGATCGAAGGTGCGGATATCGGCAAGCTGAAGCCCCGCAAAGTCGCGAACGACACCCGCGATATCGCCGTGCGCAGACCACGCCGTTCTGGTCTGATGGCCAAGCTCGTCAGTCGTTGTCACGGCATTCAGCCGTGGAGTGGTGGCGGCAGCAGTGGCCAATTCGTTCAGATAGCTGCGCTGACTGGCATCCGGATTGACTGTCTTTGTCAGCCGGTCGGCCCAGTCATAGAAGTTGGTGGTCCACTGCGCGGCCTCGCCGACAAAGCGCGGGAAGGCAGTGCGCAGCACATTGCTTCGCCCATCGTAGTCAGTCTCGACGACGCGTCGTGCACCGGCCGCCGTCTCGCCGGGAGCCTCCACCCGATAAACCCGGCCAAGGCCGTCATAATAGGAGACGATAAAGTCCTCACCCGCGCCATTGGGCAGGGGAGTGTATTTGACCAGCGCTTGCGCCGCAGGATTGCCTTCGTTGAAGAACTGCGTCCTGACATAGGCACCCAGCACGTTCTGTGAGACCTGGTAGGGTCGGCAGAACGCATCGTAGGCGAAGGTCCTGACGATGCCGTTGGGGTCGGTCTTCGTCATTGGCAGGCCACACACCGCATTGTAGGCGGCGGTTGAGACGAAGCGCGTGTCGGCCGGTTGTCCGCCCGTTGCGAAATAGCGCGGCGCCCGCTCGGTTATCGGAAAGATGTGATAGGTCGTCCCGTAATCCCACTCGGTCCTGTTGCCGACACCGTCAATGGCCGCGGTCCTGTTGCCATAGGCGTCGTAGGCAAAATACTGATTCACCGTCTTGCCCGCGGTGACATCGCTGAAGGTCTGCACCCAGGTCAGGTTGCCCTTGGTCGGCACCGCCCAGACGTCGGTCGTGTTGCCGTCGTAATAATTGTGCCTGTAGCTGACATAGGGATCCGTGCCGGCAAGCCCGGCATGCGTGCGCTCGGCGATCAGCGCCGAGACGATGTAGGCCGAGGTGTTGGGCGAGAAGAAGCGCTCGGTCCAGGTCTCGTCGCCACCGACATCGGTGCGGCCATAGTCCTTGAGGCTGGTGACGTTGTTGTAGGCATCGAAGCCCCGCTCGACGCGCAAGTTGCGCGCGATGTTCTCGGTCAGCGTCGTGTCGGTCGCCGTGTTCTGCACTGTGTAGGGTTTTGTCGCCGCATTGACCGCATAGGTCTCGGCCACCTGCTTGTGCACGGTCCCAGTGCCATCCTTCCACACTGTCAGCGCTGGCAGGCCGTAGCTTGCCAGATCCTGCCGATAGGTGGTCTCGATCTTTGAGGCTGCCGTCTCGCCATTGGCCAGCGGTTTTGTCTCGACGATCGAGGCAAAGCCCAGGAACTTGCGCGCCGCCGGATCGTACTTGCCGCCGGCATAGGTGTAGGTGGTCACCGCCGTCTGGCCGCGGCCATCACCGACAGAGAGCTTTGACACCGCATGCACCAGTTGCGGCAGGTAGTTGTTCGTCCAGGTCGACGACGGCGTGTACTCGACCGCCACCGTCCCTCCCAGCTCCGTCGTGATCTGCTTCACCAGGTTCGGATTGCCGGTGCCGGCATTCGAGATGATCATGCTGGTATAGTTGGTGAAATCCGGCAGCCCATCGCCGTTGAAGTCGCCGATTACGTCCCCGACTGTTGGAATCGATGCTGGCCGCGGGAGATTGACCGCAGCGTAAGTCGTGGATGAGGAGGGTTGAAGAGAGTAAACTTTGATCAAACGTGTTTCACCCGGGCCCACAACAACGTTGTCGCTCAGCGTAAAAACATCCGTTTTTCCATCATTGTCAAAATCACCCAGAATTGCCTTGCCGCCAAGAATATTGGCGGTAGCTGTGAAGCTTTTAAAACCAACGCCGGTCGACAGATATACGGTGATCTCGTCGGCGCTTGATCTATACCTGGCAACGTCAGTCGCACCGTCGCCGTTGAGGTCCGCAAAGACGCAGGAGCCAGGATTCGAGACTGTGTCAAACTGGCAATTTATGTTGAAGGCAGTTCCGCCTGCTTGCCATTTGCCGCTGGAAAGGACGCCCTTTTTGAGGGTGGTACTCACAATGAACAAGGGTTGTTGCTTGCCATTGCCGAGAAAATCACCAACGCCCATGCTGGTGTCGGTGAATGTGGTGCGTTTCTCGAGAGTATCGATTCCGTCGCCATTCGTGTCAGCCGCGAATGACGGATTTGCGGGAAGAGTGGAAACATTGCTGTAGCTTGGCAAACTGCTGCACAGGGCCTCATAGCCCACAGGCGCTGGGCTGCATGCAACAGTTGTCATCGCGAGATTGGCGTCCGGCAGCACCAGCGAAGGGGTCGCTGAGTAAGTGTAAGTGCAAACCTCCCCATTATCACGCGTGCTATGACAGGAAGCTGTTTTCGTATTCTGATACTGGGCAAAATCCATCGCGTTCTTGGTCGCCAGGAAGCGTCCAGGACCCAAGACGGTCAACACAGAGCTACCTTTCGGTGTAAGATCGGTGCCGAGTGATGACGTCGTTGTTGAAGTTGTACTGCCAAACAAACTTGCTACGTCAAAAGGCACACCATTGCTGCCGAATTTTATTATTCTTTTGTAGTGTTGTGTCTTCTTCGACGTCAATACTTCGTGATCTCCGGTCGATCCTCCTCCTCCGTTGGTGGTTGTTGTCGTCGTCTCAGCATATTCGCAACAAAGTTCATCTCGACCGTCGAAGTCGACATCGAGGTTTTCTTTTGGATTCGCGTAAGTTGGATTGTCACCAGATGTCGGGATGTGCTCGTAGATCGGCGTGTTGACGGTGGTGTAGTTCCAGCCGGCATCCTGATAGGCCATTTGTCCAAGCGATTTCGACGTCCCGCCGCCGATGGTGCCATCGACGGCGATTGTTGCATCGGTGCCGTAGTGGGTGACCTGGGTCAGCCGTGAGGTGTTGGAAAATGGCGCCTGGTCATAGGTGAGCCTATAGGCGCCGCGCACCGCGCCGCTAACGGTGATGCCAATCGTCTTGATGCGTTGGCTGGTCAGAGAGATGTCGCGGCCATTGCCCATCAGGATCAGGTCGGGACGGGTCTCGTAGTGGAATTTTACGATGGTGCCGTTGTAGCTGACGCTGTCGGGATAGCAGACCGGGCTGGCCGGACAAGTGTAGCTGTATGAAACGCTGTTGCCGTTGGTGTCGGCGACCGAGGTCAGCAGCCAGCGGTAGCTCATGGCAAGGTCATAGGCCGGCGTGCCGGCGGTTGGCGTCAAATTGGCAACCGCCGCTACCGAGCGGAAGGTCGAGACGGTGCCATCCCTGTCGGTCACCCTCCATTCATTGGTGCTGCTGTTCAGCGCAACGCGGCGGTAGCTCTCGTTCTCGGTCGCATGCGTGCCGCCGGTCGCACACGACGGCGAGACCATCCCGGCAACGCACGCGACCACCGCCTGGCCGTCGAGCAGATAGATGTCGTTGGCATCGTAGGCCGGCATGCCATAGCCCGGCGTGGCCCGCTCGATGACATCGAGACCATCGAGCCCCCATCCATAGCCGAGCCAGCCCTGATAAAGGCCACCAAGCTTGCTCTTGCGGGATGAGTTATAGTTCAGCGCGATCTGCGGCTCGATGCCATGGAAGGCAGGCACATCGATGCCGATGGAATAGCCCAGATTGCCGTTACCCGAACTCTTCGGCAGATCAACCTTCGGCGTGCCAATGGCTTCTGGATCGCCGCTGGTCGTGGTCGCCAGCGTAGTTGCAACGGCCGGCGCCTCGGGGGCGGCCTCCGTGTCGGTCGTCTTGGCCGCCTTGCCGCTGCTCTTGGCATCCGCAGCCTTGGTATCTGTCGCCTTGGCATCCACCGGCTTGGCGCCAACCTTGGCCGCCGCATCCGGGCTGTCGGTTGCCGCACTTGATGCTGCATCTCCCGCCGTCGGCGCCGCAGTGCCCGACGCTGGCGTGCCACCTGCCGGCTGTGCGCCTGATCCCAGTGCCGCGCCGCCATTCCCGAAGCCGGCAGCAGATGTTTCTGTAGCCGCGGAAGAGCCCCGGCTCTCCTGCGCGAACACTACTATCCCTGCACTTCCGCTAATATAAGAGACAGCAGAAATATCCGCGCCCACAACACTCAAGGCAAGCACTGCGGCGCCAACAAGAAACCGTTTCATGAGTCCCCCAAGCCAAGTTGCCTATCGGTACTCATCTTTCATTTTGGGAATACGACGCCAAACTGTAATAGGATACTTATCAACAGAGTTATTTGTGGAACGACGCTGAGGACCCAGCTCAACCCGTAGATCCCAGTATGATGCGTGCCAGTTCCGATGGATTCTCCACCGCTGAAAAGTGCCCAGTGTTCTTGAGTGTGAACATGCGCGCGTTGGGAAGCAGTGCCCGGGTCCGCTCGCGCTCGTCGGGGCGCGACCAATCGCTGTCGCCATAGATGAGCGTTACGGGTGCAGAGACGAGCCGATACCGGTCCCGCGCCGCGGACCAGGATCGCCAGCCTGCGAGCACCTTGCGTGCGATGCGCTTGTATCCAGGGCGCTTCGCGACGCGGCCGAACTCGGCAAGAAGGTCGGAAGGAAGCTTGCGCGGATCGTGATATCCCCCGCCCATGATCTTGCCGAGTACCATCTGGTTTTCCATCCAGGCATTGAATGGGCCTAGAACTGGGACTTGCAGACTTCCGATGATGAAATTCGCGAGCCAGTTGCCACGTCGGAGTCCATCTCCGTAACGGGTTTCGTAGTCATAGGGATTGCTGGCGAAGACGCGCTTGACCCGTTGCGGAATTGCGGCCGCGACCGTGAGCGCCAATGCGCCGCCGATCGATTCGCCCACAAGCGTGACGTCGGTGAGGTTGAGCTTCTCGATGAAGCCGATGACGCCTTGCCTGAAATACGGCTCATCGAAGGGTGCGAGTGGGTCGATCGGCGAGTGACCGTGTCCAGGGAGATCGATGGCATACACCGTGTACGACTCGGCGAGCAGGGGTGCCAAACCGCGAAAGTACTCGAGCTGCGTGCGGATCGTATGCATAAGGACCAATGGTGGCCCATTGCCGGTCTTTTCATAACGCAGAGTAAGCGTGTCCGATATCTGCAGAAGGTTGGGTCTGGGCGAGGTCAGCATTTCAGCTCTCTTCTTTGTGTATGTCGGGAATGAGGACAGGTGGTCTCAGTCAAGCCGCGCGCCGGCCAGCTTCGTCGTCCCAGCGCCGGAACAAGGCGCTGGCATTGACGCCCCCAAAGCCGAAGCCGTTGCAAATCGCGTAATCCATCGCCAATGGCCGGGCTTGGTTTGCGACGAAATCGATACCGTCACCGGCCGGATCGGGAGCGCTCAAATTGAGAGTGGGCGGGGCTACCTGGTCTCTGAGCGCCAGGATGGTGAAGATCGCGCCAAGCCCACCCGCGGCTCCGAGCAGATGCCCGGTCGCCGACTTCGTGCCGCTGACGGCGATATTGAAATCCCCGCCGAAGACGCTTTTGATTGCCGCCATCTCTCCGAGATCGCCCACCGGCGTGGAGGTCGCATGCGCATTGAGATGACGAACCTCATGCGGCGAGATGCCAGCCTGGGCGATTGCGATCTCGATGGCACGGCGCGCGCCATCGCCATCCTCGGGACCGGAAGTCACGTGGTGTGCATCCGCCGTCGTGCCATAGCCGACGAGCTCGGCGAGCGGCTTGGCGCCGCGCGCGAGCGCATGGTTCAAATCCTCGATCACCAGCACGCCGGCTCCTTCGCCCATGACGAAACCGTCGCGTGACGTGTCGAATGGACGAGAGGCTTGATCAGGACGATGATTGAAGGAGGTCGAAAGAGAGCGTGCCGCTGCAAAACCACCAAGGCTGACGACATTCATGCATGCCTCGGTTCCGCCGCATACGGCGATATCGGCTTCATTGGCGCGGATGAGGCGAGCCGCATCGCCGATCGCCTGGATGCCGGCCGCGCACGCCGTGACCGGCGCGCCGAGCGGGCCTTTGAAGCCATGGCGGATCGAGATGTGGCCCGCCGCGAGGTTCACCAGGAAGGATGGCACCGTGAAGGGTGAAAGACGGCGAACACCGCGCTGATCAACCGTTCGCACGGCTTCGGTTATCGCCGGGAAGCCGCCGACCCCCGAAGCGATGATCGTCGCCGTACGCAAGCGATCTGTCTGCGACACGGGTGCCCATCTCGCCTGGGCAAGCGCCTCATCCGCAGCCGCCAGTGCGAAGAGGATGAAGCGATCCACCCGGCGCTGGTCCTTCGGAGCCAAGATCATATCGGGATCGAAGCCGGACTCGGGGTCTTCTTCCACGCAGGGGACCACGCCGCCGACCTTCGCCGGCAGGTCGCTCACCATATCGTCCGGAAGCTTCCGGACCCCGGAGCGACCGGCCAGGAGACGCGACCACGACGCCTCGACATTGGCGGCCAGCGGCGTGACCGCCCCTACGCCCGTAACCACAATCCGTCGCATCCATTCTCCTATGGCTTGGGCGTGTCGGTCGCGCTGTGCATGCCCTTCAAGCCGCGACTGCTTTGCGCACTTGATCGGTCGCCGCATCGAGAAAGGCCTTTGCGAGGTCCGGGTCGTTGACCGCGCGCGAGAGGACGACCGCACCGACCATCATCGAGAGAATGGCCCTGGCCTTGCCGCTGGGCTGCGCGCCGCCGGCCTCGCCGACCCATGGTCCCAACATCTTGAGGTATTCCCTGATTCCGGATTCGAACGATGCTTTGACGTCGCTCCCCTGCCTGGCAGCATCCGAGCCGAGGGCAACAACCGGACAGCCGTCCATCTTTTCTTCGCGATGCCCCGTGCTGAGATAAAGGTCGATCACCGCGCCAAGCGGATCCTCCGGTTTCGCAGCGATAGCACCCGACCATCTGCTGGTCGCATGTTCCATCGCCCGGCTAGATGCCTGTGCCGCCAAGTCCTCCTTCGATGCGAACTGCTTGTAGAAAGCGCCTTGGGTCAGCCCGGCGCCCTTCATCAGATCCTTGAGGCCGATGCCGTCGAAGCCGTGCTCCCGAAAGAGCCGGCTGGCCACATCGATCACGGTTTGCCGGTTCTGCTCAGCCTGAACGCGACTTACGCGCATCATCATCTCCATATTTAGATTGCGTCCAAAATCTATATGTCAGTTAGAGACCGAACGCAATCTATCAAGAGGAGATGCGGGACGGATGCTCGCCACGTGAGCGGTGTGGCGGTTTGTCGCGGACCGAATATGTCTCCTTTTTAGATTGCGCTCGAAATCTAAATGGTATAGAGTTCGACCGCAATCTAACAAGGGGGATACGAAGATGGTCCGCAGAATCTCGGGCGACGCAGGACACAGCATAGAGAATGAACGCAATCTATTTCGACGTAAGGCGATGGGCATGAAAAAGAGACCGGTTATTATGCTGGGTGCGATCCTGATCGCGGGGTCAGGGTTGATCGCGGTGTCAGCGGCGACGGCATTCGCCACATTTGCCAGTTCCGCGCAGGAAGCTTCCGCCTCGACCGACCCGAGGCAGGAGCCGCCCGTCGTCAGGCTGGCGACGGCAGCGCAAGTGAGCGGTTCCGAACGCAGCTTCACGGGCATCATAGGGGCCAGGGTGGAGAGCAATCTCGGCTTCCGCGTTCCTGGCAAGATCATCGAACGGCTCGTGAATGTCGGTCAGCAGGTAAAAGCCGGTCAGCCGTTGATGCGGATCGATGACACCGACCTTCGTCTCGCGCTCACTGCAAAGCATAATGCCGTTGTCGCCGCGCGTGCGATCGTCGCCCAGACCGAGCCGGATGAACGGCGATACGCCAATCTGCTGAAAGACGGATGGGTCCCCCGGCAGCGGTACGAGCAGGCGAAGGCCGCAATGGATACCGCCACGGCCCAGCTCGCCGCCGCCGAAGCGGAAGCGAAGGTCGCGGAGAATGAGGCGACCTATGCGGTCCTGGTCGCGGATGCCGATGGAACAGTGGTCGATACGCTTGGCGAGCCTGGTCAGGTCGCCTCTGCCGGCCAGGCGGTGGTTCGTGTCGCCCAGGCCGGCCCCCGCGAAGCTGTGGTCGCACTTCCCGAAACGATCCGGCCGGCGATCGGCTCCGCGGCCGAGGCCAGCGTCTACGGGGGTGATGAGCAACGCCACGCGGCACATCTGCGACAATTGTCCAACTCCGCCGATGCCCAGACCCGCACCTATGAGGCCCGCTATGTGCTTGACGGTGAGGCAGCGGCAGCGCCGCTTGGCGCGACGGTAACCATTCGCCTTGCAACCCAGGCAAGTCAGCCGGAAGTCCAGGTGCCGCTTGGGGCAGTGCTCGACGACGGCAAGAAGACAGGCGTTTGGGTCTTGGACAACGGCACGTCGACCGTACACTTTCAACCGGTCAAGCTTGTTCGTGTGACCGGCGAATCCGCCGTGATCTCCGGATTGGGTTCCAGCGATCAGATTGTCTCGCTCGGCGCTCATCTTCTGCAGGAGGGCGCTCGCGTCAGGACTGCTTCCGAAAGCGGGAGCAACTGACGATGAACCTCAATCTTTCAGCGATCGCCGTTCGCGAACGCGCCGTCACCCTGTTCTTCATCCTCCTGCTCGTGGCGGCTGGCGCCTACGCGTTCCTTATGCTCGGGCGGGCGGAGGATCCCAACTTCACCATCAAGACCCTGACGGTCACGACGGCATGGCCGGGCGCGACGGCCCGCGAGATGCAGGACCTTGTCGCCGAGCCGTTGGAGAAGCGGCTTCAGGAGCTCACCTGGTACGATCGGGTCGAGACGACCACGCGGCCGGGATACGCCTATATGACGGTCACGCTGAAGGACAGCACGCCGCCATCCGCCGTGCAGGAAGAATTTTACCAGGCCCGCAAGAAGCTCGGGGATGAAGCCCGCAACCTGCCGCCCGGCGTCTACGGCCCCTTCGTCAACGACGAATATTCGGATGTGAGCTTCGCCCTTTATGCGCTGAAGGCAAAAGGCATGCCGATGCGTGAGCTGGCCAGGCAGGCCGAGACCATTCGCCAGGATCTTCTGCACGTGCCTGGCGTCAAGAAGATCAACATCCTCGGTGAACGTCCGGAGCAGATATTCGTCGAGTTTTCCTATGCCAAGCTGGCAACCCTCGGCGTGTCCGCACAAGATATCGTTGCGGCCTTGCAAAGGCAGAACACCGTCACGCCGGCGGGCTCGATCGATACTCAGGGGCCGCAGGTCTTCATCAGGCTCAACGGCGCTTATGACGGTGTCCAGGCTATCGCCGACACGCCGATCGTTGCCGGGGGGCGGACGCTGAAGCTTTCCGACGTTGCACAGGTCCGCCGCGGCTACGAGGACCCTCCCACCTATCTCATCCGACGCCAGGGCGAGCCCACCATCATGCTCGCGGCCGTTATGCAGGAGGGTTGGGACGGTCGCGCGCTCGGCAAGGCGCTGGAGGACAGGACGGCGGCCATCGCACGGACATTGCCGCTTGGGATAACGCTCGACAAGGTGTCCGACCAGGCCGTCAACATCACCTCGGCGGTCGACGAGTTCATGTTGAAGTTCGCGATGGCGCTCGGCGTCGTGCTGCTGATCAGCCTGCTCAGCATGGGCTGGCGCGTCGGCATCGTCGTGGCGGCCGCCGTCCCGCTGACGCTTGCCGCCGTGTTCCTCATCATGCTGGAGACCGGCCGGTTCTTCGATCGCATCACGCTCGGCGCCCTCATCCTGGCGCTCGGTCTTCTCGTGGACGACGCCATCATCGCCATCGAGGTGATGGTGGTGAAGATGGAAGAAGGCATGGATCGCATCAAGGCGGCGGCCTACGCCTGGAGCCATACCGCGGCGCCGATGCTGTCGGGAACGCTCGTGACGATCGCTGGGTTCCTGCCCGTGGGCTTCGCACGCTCGACGGCCGGCGAGTACGCCGGCAACATCTTCTGGGTCGTGGGGTTCGCTCTCATCGTCTCCTGGATCGTCGCGGTGGTCTTCACGCCCTACCTTGGCGTCAAGATGCTGCCCGCGATCAAACCGGTCGAAGGCGGCGTTCACGCCATATACGACACACCGAACTATCGGCGCCTACGGCGGCTCATCATCTTTGCCGTGCGCCACAAGTTCGTGACCTGCGGTGTCGTCGCCATCGTCTTCGCGCTCTCGGTTGTCGGCATGGGCAGCCTGAAACAGCAATTCTTCCCGACATCCGACCGCCCCGAAGTACTGGTCGAGGTTCGCCTGCCGGAAGGCACCAGCATGGAGACCACGACCGCCACAGTGGAGAAGCTGGAGCACTGGCTGGACGGCCAGCCCGAAGCCAAGATCGTGACGAGCTACGTCGGTCAGGGCGCTCCGCGCTTTTTCTTCGCCATGGCGCCGGAACTGCCTGATCCCGCCTTTGCCAAGATCGTCGTGCTGACCCCGGACGCCGAGGCGCGCGAGGCGTTGAAGCACCGGCTCCGGGAGGCGGTATCGCAGGGGCTCGCTCCCGAGGCCAATGTGCGCGTCACACAGCTTGTGTTCGGACCCTACACACCGTTTCCTGTCGAGTTCCGGGTCATCGGGCCTGATCCCGCGCAACTCTATAGCATCTCCGAGAACGCCCTCACTATCATGCGGGGCGTCCCGGACGTGCGACAGGCCAATCGCGACTGGGGCAACCGCACGCCCGTACTGCGCTTCATCCCTGACCAGGATCGGCTGAACCTCATCGGGCTGTCGCCTGCGGAGGTGGCCCAGCAGCTGCAGTTCCTGCTCACCGGCATTCCCGTCACGCAGGTCCGCGAGGACATTCGCAATGTCCCGATCGTGGCGCGCAGCGCTGGGGCTGAGCGGCTGGATCCGTCGCGTCTGGCGGATTTCTCGCTGATGAGCCGGGACGGCCGCCAGATTCCACTCGACCAGATCGGTCATTCGGAGGTCCGTCTTGAAGAGCCGATCCTGAAGCGCCGCGATCGTCTGCCGGTTATTACGGTCCGCTCGGACATCAATGAGGCAACGCAGCCTCCAGAGGTCTCCAAGCAGGTCATGACGGCCCTGCAGCCGCTGATCGCTTCCCTTCCGGCCGGCTATCGCATCGAAATGGGTGGATCAATCGAGGAGGCGACCAAGGCCAACACTGCTTTGGGCAAGATCTTCCCGGCCATGATCGCCGCCATGCTGATCGTCATCATGCTGCAGGTACGATCCTTCTCGACGATGTTCATGGTAGTGCTGACGGCACCGCTTGGGCTCGTCGGCGTCGTGCCGATGTTGCTCACCTTCAACCAGCCTTTCGGGTTCAACGCCATTCTGGGCCTCATAGGACTGGCCGGCATCTTGATGCGCAATACGCTGATCCTGACGGAACAGATCAAGGAGAACCGTGCTGCCGGTCTTGACGACTATCACGCCGTCATCGAGGCCACCGTGCAACGCACGAGGCCCGTCATCCTGACCGCTCTCGCCGCCGTGCTGGCCTTCATCCCCCTTACGCACTCCGTGTTCTGGGGATCGATGGCCTACACACTGATCGGCGGCACGGCGGCCGGCACGGTGCTGATCCTGCTCTTCCTTCCCGCTCTTTATGCCGCCTGGTTCCGGATCAAGCCGACTGCGGATGAGGCCCATCAGGCTTCGACCGAAGAACCGGAATTGCAAACAGCGATGGCCGCCGAATAGGGCACTGGTGTCGGAGGAGACGGTTCAACTTCGTCCGCTGGCCTTGCCTGACATGCGCAAGGCCGGCTGCGCGATCTTGCCGTCTGCCGATGACTGGCCACGCAAGCCGCGAAGGGGGCATCAGCACTGGAGACATCAATGGATCGCCCGGTTCGAAAGCCACCTGATCGAAACGAGGTGCGCCGGCGCATTCTGGAGGTGGCGGAGCAGCACTTTCGCCGCATCGGCTACCATAAGACGTCGGTTGCCGACATCGCAGGGCGGAATCATGAATCGTTAACGCTCTGGTAACCAAGCGGGATTCTGTTGGCCGGGAAGGAGACCGGCCATGGACGCCAGCCGCTGAGCCGAGGGCCGTGTTGTTGGCACCATTCACGACTCCGCCAGCGCTAGTGCCCACAGAGACGTTGAACTCATTCCCGGGGGCGGCGCTATCTCCGGCATCCACGCCAATAGAAGTAGAGTTGCCGACAGCTGTGGCGCCGGGACCGCAGGCAAAGGAGCCTGTGGAGCCGTCCACGGTCGCACCGCCACTGCCCTGTGGCTCGGCGCCTGTTGCGCTTACGCCGCAGACCGCCTGCGCCGCCGCCGCGCCCGTCAGCACCAGCAGGGCCATGACGGCCAGGCCTGCGAGCCCTATCCACCGACCGAACATGTGGCCTCCGCAGATTCGATCCGCTCCGAACGAAGATAAGCGGAGTGAGGATGATGCGACCAGTCGTCAAATGACGACTATTAGGCCAGCCGGCCGGGCGGATTGGGTGCAATCTTCGACCTGTTGCCGGAACGCAACAGAGTCTCTCTTCCCTTGAGAGGGGCGTGGAGCTCGTGGATCAGTCGATCTCGTGCACTCGCGGCAAGGGCCTTGATCCGGAGATCGGCCAGGCGCACTTTCATTGGCTGCGGTCGGCGTCGGATCCGCTAGGTACGTCAAACCTGGTCGGGCTGACAATCGCCTTTTACGCACGCTCCGGCTGGCTGCCCAAGAGGATAGATCCTGGATTTCTCCTTGAGGCGGACGCGGCAATGAGGCTTCAGGCGGTCTACAAGCCAACGACTACCGCGAAGGAGTTAATCGACGCGGTTATCCATCCCAGCCAGTTCGTCCTCTTCGATCTCAGCCCTAAACGAGCTGGTATCGCTGGGATCGAAGGCGCCGGCAGGGGCGGTCCGGGCACCCCGCAAGCACAAGCTAACGTGCGTTCGTCATCGCCCTATGGCGTTGTCGCGCAGGAAGGTTGCGCGAGCTACTCGCGCACGGTTACCCGCGATGTCGCTGAGACCTCGGCGATGGAATCCATATCGACAGTGACAAGACCGCATCCGTCGATCCGAACGGTGACTTTGCCGTCCTCTTGATCGACGCGCGTCGCGAAACCACTGATTTCGACTTTCTGGCCTACCTTGGCCTTCTGCGGCGTGTCGATGGCGAGCGGGAAATTATAGGTCGGCACACTAACGCTCGAAACGCCGTCCTCCATCACCTTCAGGATGGCCGACAGCGTGATCTCATCTCCGATTTTCGGTTTTCGCGCCATTCAAATCGCCCATGATCGTGATCGTGATTGAAACATGCAACTCAGCTAAAATGTTCCCGACCCTGCTCACCTCGAGCGATTGCTAACTTTTATTCAAAGCCATTTGGCCAGATGGTCGTTCGCAAAGCCGCGGCCCGATTCGGAAGACGGCACCTAAGATGCCAGTGAGGGCGCCGCCGATCACGTCGGTGACATGGAACCAACTGAGAGCAATAGGGGAAAGGTCAGGGGGTTTCGGACGGTTCGGACGGTTCGTCTTGTCCTTTCTGATCAAGCACAGCAAGGAGTGCCCCAATGGCGCCAGGTAGGTGCGCCTCGACCTTCAAATCTAACACCTTGTGGAGGAAATGACGGGTCTCATCGGACGCAATCATGCGCCGAACAGCGTGCGCAGCCGACATCTGCCCTGATTGATAATGCTCGGCCATGATTGGAACTATCCCACTCCAGAGCGCCAAACTCGTTCAGGACAGAATGGTTCCAATCAAGGGTCACCTCGGGCGCCCTTCGCTTCAGATCAATGGCGTTCAACTCACCCCTGCTCAGTCTGGCTTCTCGATTGGTCATAGCACTTCTCCTTCCACGGGATCCGGTGATTGCGCGCCATGGCCGCTTTCGCCTCAGCGGTTGGTTCAGCCAGCCTTACTTTGGTCAAAACGGACGCAGCCATTAGGCGATCGAGGTTCGCTCTGCTGAGCTATCGGCTGAATGTGTGCGGATATGAAAGGCGCGGCCAAGAAGTGATTGGCTTCACGGCGTGTCGCTTTGGGGCAGCCATCCGGGAGACCGCCGGGACTGCATCACCGCGATCAATTCGCTTCCGGTTAAGCGGAGAAAGGCGCATTCCTGAAACGCCGGCCACCGGAGGACTGCGCTCTGTTCCGCCCTCCGGTCGCGTCGAGTGCAGTCTCGATGATCTCGCCCGCCACCACGGCGCGCACCTGCTCCAGCATCTTGGGAATATCCCGGGCAGGCAGCGGGCGGCTGAGCAGGAAGCCTTGCGCCTCCGTGCAGCCTTCTCGTCGGACGCGGTCGAGCTGCTCCACCGTCTCAACCCCTTCGGCGGTGGTCCGCATTCCGAGGCTGTTGCCTAGACCCGTGATGGCTCGGATGATGGCAACAGAACTGTCGATGCCCCCCACGTCCGTGATTAAGGATTGGTCGATCTTGATCTTGTCGAACGGGAACGAGCGCAGGTAGCTCAAGCTCGAATATCCGGTACCGAAATCGTCCATCGCAATGTGCACGCCCAGCATATGAATCTGCTGCAGCATCGCCAGCGTCGCCTGGGTGTTGGCCAGCAGCACCGTTTCGGTAATTTCAAGCTCGAGCTGGTTCGGGGGCAGTCCCGAGACATCGAGCGCCTCGACAATTGCCGAGAGCAGGCGCGAGTTGCGAAACTGCATGGGCGACAGATTGACGGCGACCTTGATGCCATCGGGCCAGTGTGCCGCATCCAGACAGGCTTGCTTGACCACCCATTCCCCGACCGGGACGATCAGGCCAATCTCCTCGGCCAGGGGAATGAACTCGGCTGGGGAGACAATGCCGCGTCTCGGGTGATGCCAGCGAAGCAGCGCCTCGAAGCAACTAACCTCGCCACGGCCGATATTGAGGAGCGGTTGGTAGTAGATCTCGAATTGCCCGCGATCCAGCGCTTCGCGCAGATCGAGTTCGAGAAATCGCCGCGCCTGCATGCGGGCATCCATTTGCGACTCGAAGAACCTATACGTCCTGCGTCCCTCGGCCTTTGCCCGATAGAGCGCCATGTCGCCGTTCTTGAGCAACTGGTCGGTGTTCCTGCTGTCGTTGGGCGCAATCGATATGCCGACGCTGACGCTGATCACGACCCCATGACCGTCGACTACATAAGGCGCGCTGAGCGCATCGATGACCCGTTGCGCGAGGGCGGTTGCCTCGACCGGTTGACCTGCCTCCCTTTGAATGATCACGAACTCGTCGCCCCCAAGCCTGGCCACTGTGTCATCATCGCGGACCAGCCGCCTCAGCCTGGAGGCAACCTCCTTCAGAAGGGCGTCGCCGGCCGAATGCCCCAGCGTGTCGTTGACCATCTTGAAATGATCGAGATCAAGGCAAAGGAAGGCGACTTTGCCATCTCTGCGTCCCATCTCGGCGAGGGCTTCCTCGGCGCGTTCGCGGAACAATATGCGGTTTGGAAGGTCGGTAAGCCCGTCATGGCGTGCCATGTGAGAGATGCGGGCCTCGTTGCGGCGCAAGTCGGTCACGTCGTGATGGGTGGCGAGCCACCCGCCGCCCGGCAGTGGTTGGTGGATGAGGTCGATGGTCCGTCCATCATTGAACTCCACCAAGCTCTCCACGCGCTCAGCGCGGTCGATGGTCTCAGAGAGTTGTTGCAGATACTTTCCCGGGTCTTGGCCAACGTACAGCCCCGCCGAAATTCGGTACTGCATCAGATCGGCCCATTGCGTGCCTGGACGAGTCAGGGCCTCCGGTAGGTTGTAGAGATCAGCGTAACTCTGGTTGCAAAGAACCAGCTGTCGCCCGGCATCGAACATGCATAGGCCCACGGGCATGTTGGCGGCGGCGGCTGCTAGGTGCTGCCGTTCCTGTTCGGCCTCGCGGGCCAAGGCGTCACTGCGCTCCAGGCTGGCACGGTAGCCGGCAAACGCCGAGAACAATAGCCCAACCTCGTCGCGCCGATCGCTTTTCAGCGCAACGAGGGTTGAGCGGCGGTCGCCTTGCGTCAACCGGTGCATCGCCTCGCTCGCGGCGAGGATCGGCTTGCTGACATTGTGGTGAATCCAGGCGACAAGCCCGCCAAGACACGCGGCCGCAAAAACAATCGCTATCCAGGTCAGCCGCTGTGCGACGCTGTAGCTGCGATCGGCCATCGCTGCGACAGCAGTGCTGCGCTGGTTGGTGAGGGCCAGCAGGCCGTCCAGTCGCTGAGCCGCCTCGGCAACAATTGGAAGCGACACTGTCTCGAACTCTTTAAAGGCCCTCGATCGCTCTCCTGTTTCCAGGAGCGGGAAAATCGACGTCAGGGAATCTTCATAGGCCGTCCACAGATAGACAAACTGGTCGAACAGGTCCTGCTCGGCCAGCGATCCGGCACTCCTGCGGTAGGCTCGCCGACCTCGGAGTATCTCATCGCTCTCCTTCGCCATCTTGTCATTGATGCCGAGCAATTGTTGAGTATCGTCAGTGCGCATGCGCAGGGTCGCATAGAGCTGGTGTTCCGCCAGGTTGCGCTTCATCTCCTCCACGACCTGGACCTGCGGCAACCAAACCGCGGTGATCTCGCTTGTGACTTCGTTGAGAGATCGCAGCTGCGCGACTCCAAATAGCCCTACTGCCACAATGCACAGCAACGCCAAACCAAAGCCCAGCGAAAGCTTGGTCCTAACGCTAACGCCCTTCAGGTGGTTCATGTAAAACACTGGCACAATACGGCCAATCCCGCCCCACGTACGCCAATTCAACGAGAATTTAGGAGTGAATTCCTTTAATGTCGCACATGACGTATTAATTCGGGCTTAAGACGGTACTTTGTGCAATTTGCAGCCTCCTCTTAGGTGGCGGCGGGAAGACCTGCCGGCGGTCGCAACTTCTCACGCTCGGCGTGGCACTGCGGCAGGCGAGTTTCGACGCGGGCATCGCGCCGCCAACTTTCAATGCCCGTATCATCGCGCTTCGCTTTTTCTTTGGCACGACCTGCGGCCGCGAGGACATGAAGCGGCATACGCAATTCCGTCGGCAACCGCAGAAGTTGTCGGTGGTCTTGAGCATCGAGGAGGTTTCCAACCTGCTGATGGCGGCCCCGGGCCCGGGCCTGAAGTATCGCGCGGCACTCAGCATCTCTTATGGGCTAAGGGCTTCAGAGAATGGATTCTTTGTCATCGGCTCTCCTCGCCCCTTGACTCCAATTCTCACGCCTATAAGACATATCTTATGAATAGTATGAAGAATAAGAAATCTTTCAGCACCGCGCGCACGTCAAGAGTCACGGTGGCGGTTTCCAGCGGCTCGACGGCGCTGCATGCAACTGTGGTCGAGCAGATCGGGCTGCGCATCGTGCAGGGCGACTTCCTGCCCGGCGAGGCACTGCCCAACGCCGACGATTCCAGCCAGATGCTAGGGGTCAGCCGCACGGTGCTGCGCGAGGCGATCAAGGTTCTGGCCGGCAAGGGGCTTGTCGAATCGCGGCCGAAGACCGGCACAAGGGTGCGTCCCCGCGCCGACTGGAATTTTCTCGATCCGGATGTCCTGTCGTGGCGCTATGCCAGCGACGTCAGTGCCGAGGACGTCCGGGCGCTGTTTGAGCTTAGGCGAGCCATCGAGCCGATGTCGGCCGCACTTGCCGCCAAGCGCGCCACACCGGCGCAGCTTGCCGAGATCAATGCCGCGCTGGCCGAAATGGAAGCCGTGGTCGAAGACGGCGACCGCTTCGCCAAACCCGATCTTTTGTTCCATCAGACTATTCTGCGCATGACCGGCAACGAGTTGATCGGCTCGCTGGCGGCTCTGGTCGAAACCGCATTGGTGATGAGCTTTCGCCTCTCCAACGACAATCCGGAAGGGCAGCGCCATTCTTTGCCGCTGCACCGCGAAGTGGCCGAAAAGATCGCATCCGGCGATGCCGCCGGCGCGCAAAATGCGCTGCTGGTGCTCATCGACAATGCCGAGGAAGACGTGCGCCGCAGCGTCGAGAATCGCAACAGGCGCCGCCAGGAACGGGAACAGACATCGTGACCGAGACCAAACGCAAGCTGCGATCCGAGGCCTGGTTCGGCGGTGAGGGCAAGAACGCCTTCATGCACCGCAGCTGGATGAAGAACCAGGGCATCCCCGCCGACGCTTTTGACGGCCGCCCAGTGATCGGCATCTGCAACACCTGGTCGGAACTGACCCCCTGCAATGCCCATCTCCGCGGCCTGGCAGATCACGTCAAGCGTGGGGTCTATGAAGCCGGCGGCCTGCCGCTGGAGTTCCCGGTGATGTCGCTGGGCGAGAGCAACATGCGCCCCACCGCCATGCTGTTTCGCAATCTGGTCAGTATGGATGTCGAGGAATCCATACGCGGCAATCCGATCGACGGCGTCATCCTGCTGGTCGGTTGCGACAAGACCACGCCCGCACTGCTGATGGGCGCTGCGTCGTGCAATCTGCCGACCATTGCCGTTTCCGGCGGGCCGATGCTCAACGGCAAGTTCCGCGGACAGGATATCGGCTCGGGCACACATGTCTGGAAATTCGCCGAGGAAGTGAAGGCCGGCCGCATGCCGATTGCCGACTTCCTTGCCGCGGAGCAGGGCCAGAGCCGGTCGGCCGGCAGCTGCATGACGATGGGCACGGCTTCGACCATGGCCAGCATGGTGGAAGCGCTCGGCATCGGCATGGCGGACAACGCCGCGATCCCGGCGGTGGATTCGCGGCGTGGTGTGCTCGCCCAGCTGGCCGGACGCCAGATCGTTGATCTGGTTCGCAGGGATGTGACTATCGCCCAGATCCTCACCAGGCAGGCGTTCGAGAACGCCATCCGCGTCAACGGCGCGATTGGCGGTTCGACCAACGCCGTGCTGCATCTGATCGCCATCGCCAACCGGATTGGTGTCGATCTCAGTCTCGATGACTGGGACCGCCTTGGCCGCGGCGTTCCAACCATTGTCGACCTGATGCCATCGGGCCGGTTCCTGATGGAAGATTTCTACTACGCCGGGGGGCTGGCTGCGGTCATGGCGTCGCTTGATGAAGTGGGGCTTCTTCATCGCGACGCCACGACCGTCTGCGACAAGACGATCGGCGAGTTGATCGACGGCGCGCCCAACTACAACCGCGAGGTGATCCGGCCTCTGAGCCAGCCGCTGACCAAGGAGGGCGGCATCTCCATTCTGCGCGGCAATCTGGCGCCTGACGGCGCGGTCATCAAGCCATCTGCGGCAACGCCCGCGCTGATGCAGCATCGCGGCAAGGCGGTGGTGTTCGAAAACATCGAGCACTACTACGCGCGCATCGACGATCCGGAGCTGGACATCGACGCCTCCTCGGTGATGGTTCTCAAGAACTGCGGGCCGCGCGGCTATCCTGGAATGGCTGAGGTCGGCAATATGCCGCTGCCGGCGAAGCTGCTCAAGCTGGGCATCTCCGACATGGTGCGCATTTCGGACGCGCGTATGAGCGGCACCGCCTACGGCACCGTGGTTCTGCATGTGGCGCCGGAAGCCGCGGCCGGTGGCGCGCTTGCGCTGGTGCGCGACGGTGACCTCATCGAGCTCGATGTCGCCGGCCGCCGGCTGGAGCTCTTGGTATCGGATGAGGAGCTCGCAATCCGCCGGCGTGACTGGAAGCCGCCGGCGCCGCCGGAAGGGGGCTACCAGAGCCTCTATGTCGAGCGCGTCCTACAAGCAGACAAGGGCTGCGATTTCGACTTTCTCGTCGGCCGGCGCGATGCTGGCATTCCTCGGCATTCGCACTAGAGAGGCGCGCGATGACGGATGAAATCGGCTACGCGATCTATCCAAGCCTCAAGGGCCGCAGTGTCTTCATAACCGGAGGCGGCAGCGGCATCGGCGAAAGCCTGGTGCGCCATTTCTGCGCGCAAGGCAGCCGTGTCGCGTTTGTCGACATGGCCGAGGAGTCTTCACGGCGCCTGGTCGACGCGATCGCAGCCGAGGGACATCGTGCGCCGCTGTTCATTCCCTGCGACTTGCGCAACGTCGAAGAGTTGCAGGCAGCCACGGTGCAGGCGATGCGGCACAACGGCCCCATCCAGGCCCTGTGCAACAATGCCGGCAATGACGATCGCCACCAGAGCAAGGACGTGACGGTTGCCTATTGGGACGACCGCATGGCGGTCAATCTGCGCCACCAGTTCTTCGCCGCGCAGGCTGTGCGTGCACAGATGAGCACGCTGGGCGGCGGCTCGATCATCAATTTCGGCTCCATCACCTGGATGGTCGGCGATCCGGATTGCCCCGCCTATGTCACCGCCAAAGCCGCCGTTTATGGCATGACGCGGGCGCTGGCCCGCGAACTCGGCCCCGAGCGCATCCGCGTCAACTGCATGGTGCCGGGCTGGGTGATGACCGAGCGCCAGATGCGCCTGTGGCTGAACCCGGCCGGCGAACGCCAGATCGAGGAAAGGCAGTGCCTGCCCGATCGGCTGCAACCCTCCGATATCGCGCGCATGGCCCTGTTCCTCGCAGCCGACGACAGCCGCATGTGCACGAGCCAGCAGTTCATCGTCGATGCGGGCTGGGTGTGACCCGCACGGCCCTAGGGAAAGAAGGTTAGTTCATGCGTCTTGTTCAGTTCAAAATGGCCGATGGCAGCAGACGGGTTGGCCGTGTCTCCGACGACGGCAATCATCTGCATCCGCTCGACAAGACCAGCACCGTGCTGGAACTGGCCGAAGCGGCGATCGCCGAGGGCGCGTCCATCGCAGCGCTGGTCGAGAGGCGGACGGGCACCGCGACGGTCGACTATGAGGAGCTGTCGCGCGATGGCCGCGTGCTGGCCCCGGTCGACAATCCGGAGCCGGCGCGCTTCCTGGTCACCGGCACGGGACTGACCCATACCGGAAGTGCGGCCGCACGCGACAAGATGCATGTGCTGACCCATGGCGAGGATGCCGAGGAATCGGATTCGCTGAAGATCTTCCGCATGGGCCTGGACGGCGGCAAGCCCGCCGCCGGGCAGATCGGCATTCAGCCGGAATGGTTCTTCAAGGGCGTCGGCACCTGTGTCGTGCCGCCAGGTGCGCCGCTGCCGATGCCGGCCTTCGCACGCGCCGGGGCCGAAGAAGCCGAGATCGTCGGCCTCTATCTCAATGGGCCGGACGGCCGCCCCTACCGCATCGGCTATGCGCTCGGAAACGAATACTCCGACCATGTCACGGAAGCCGAGAACTATCTCTATCTCGCCCATTCCAAGCTGCGCTCCTGCTCGATCGGGCCGGAGCTGCTGATCGGCGACCTGCCCGACGAAGTGCGCGGCCATTCGCGCATCCTGCGCGACGGCACAATTATCTGGGAGCAGGAGTTTTTGTCGGGCGAGGCGCACATGTCGCACTCGATCGCCAATCTTGAACACTTCCATTTCCGCTACCCGATGCACCGCAGGGCGGGCGACTTGCATGCCTATTTCTTCGGCGCGGCGGTGATGAGCTACGCCTCTGGCGTCAAGACGGCTTCCGGCGACGAATATGAAATCCAGGCACAGACATTCGGCAAGCCACTGCGCAACCGGATGGTGTCGGTGCCGGACGAGGGACTGGTCGCGGTCACCCAGCTGTGACGGCGAAAGTCCGGAAACTGCGGTCCATCAGAACGACAATGGGAGATTGAAAAATGGGACTGAAAAAACTGTTTCTAAGACTAGCGACAATCGGGCTCGGCATCGGCCTGATGACATCGGCGGCGCTTGCCGCGAACCTGCGGGTTCTGGCCTGGGACGGCTATGCCGATCCCGATTGGGTCAAGGACTTCACGGCCGCGACCGGCATCGGCGTCGATGTCGTCTTCATCGGCAGCGATGATGAGATCTGGGCCAAGATCAAGGGCAGCGAAGGCCAGGATTTTGACGTCTTCGCCGTCAACACCGCCCAGTTGCAGCGTTACATCAAGGCCGACCTGGTGTCGCCAATCGACGTGACGAAGCTGCCGAACCAGAAGGAAGTGTTGCCACGCTTCCGTGATCTGTCTCAAGTCAGCGGCGACACCAAGAACGGCAAGGTCTACGGCATTCCGTTCTGCTTCGACTCCATCGGCCTGATCTACGACACCGACAAGGTCAAGCCGGCACCGACCTCGATGTCGGTTCTGTGGGACCCGGCCTACAAGGGCAAGGTGCTGGCCTACGACAATGGCGAGCACAATTTCTCGTTCACCGCGCTGACGCTCGGCTACAAGGATCCGTTCAATCTAAATGAGGAGCAGTTTGCGGCGGTCAAGGCCAAGCTGGTTGAGCTCAAGCGCAACGTGCTTAGCTTCTATACCACCGCCGACGAGGCGCAGCAGATCTACCAGAACAATGACGTGGCCCTGATCTGGGCCAATTACGGCCAGCAGCAGGTCAAGGCGCTGCAGAAGATCGGCGCCCATGTCGCCTACGTCAATCCTAGCGAGGGCGCGCTCGCCTGGCTCGACAACTGGGTCATTTCCAAGGGCGTCCGCGACAATGCGGCGGCCGAGAAATGGATCGATTTCATGCTGAGCAAGAAGGTCAGCGGCGCGCTTTCCGAGCGCACCGGCTTCGGCAACACCGTGGTCGAGTCGAGCAGCGCCGGCGGTAACGACAAGCTGGTCTGGCTCAACAATGTCGAGGATCCGCTCAAGCGGTCGGACATGTGGAACGAGGTCAAGGCGACGCCCTGATCTTGTCCGCCCCATGCCTTTGAAGGACCCGGCGGTCCGGAGGTTCCGGACCGCCGAAGTGTATGCGAGAGTATTTCATGAACCAGAACGCCGACCTGCTGACGCTGCGGTCCGTCTCGAAATCCTACGGCACGGTCCCCGTGCTGCACGACATCGACCTATCGATCCGCGACGGTGAGTTCCTCACCGTGCTCGGGCCTTCGGGCTCCGGCAAGACCACGGTGTTGCGGCTGATCGGCGGGCTGGAGCCGCTGACATCTGGCGAGATCCGTCTGGACGGCCAAGACATCAGCCGCATGCCGATCAACCAGCGACCGTTCAACACCGTATTTCAGGACTATGCGCTGTTTCCGCATTTGACCGTTTCCGGCAATGTCGGCTACGGGCTTTCGGTTCGCCATATCCAACGCAAGGAGATTGCGCGTCGGGTCGCGGAGGCGCTTGACCTGGTCCAGCTCGGGCGTTTCACCGACCGCTTTCCCGCACAGCTCTCCGGCGGCCAGCGCCAGCGCGTCGCGCTCGCCCGTGCACTGATCTGCCAGCCGCGCCTGATCCTGCTCGACGAGCCACTGGCCGCACTTGACCTCGAACTGCGCCGGCAGATGCAGGTCTTCCTGAAATCCATCCAGCGCGAAATCAAGACCACCTTCCTGTTCGTCACCCATGACCAAGAAGAAGCCATCGGCATGGCAGATCGGATCTGCGTCATGGAAGCAGGCCATATCCGCCAGCTCGGCACACCGCATGAGCTTTACTACAAGCCGAATTGCGAGTTCGTCGCGCGCTTCTTCGGCGAGAACAATCTGGTGGCCGGAAAACTTGGGGCCGTCCAGGGCGAACTGCGGTCGATCGAGACGGCGCTTGGCCGACTGGTTTGTTCGATCAGGAACCAGCCTTATTTGAAAGGAGCAGCGGATGGTGCCAGCGCCTACGCTGCCTTCCGTCCCGAGGCCTTGCATCTTGCGGACGTGAAGGACACCGACAACCGCTTTTCCGGCACGACCTCCGACATGGCCTTCGCCGGCTCATCCACGATCGTCACCATCGCGGCCGGCGCCGACGATGGTGCGCAACACTTGCGGCTGCGCGTGCCGAGTCGGGTCGACGGCAGCACCCTGAAACCCGGCGAGGTTGTATCGCTTTCGTTTGCGCCGCTTGAAGGCCATCTGGTGCTGGCATGAGCGAAGCCGGCTCGACACAGCCTGCCGAAAGGCGATGGTCACTGCTGGTGACAGTGCTGGCGTTTGCCTTGCCCGTGGTCTTCGTCCTGATGCCGCTGGCAATCTTCCTCGGCTACAGCTTCTTCAGCGTCGACCAGGGCACGATCGTCTACGGGTTGTCACTTGGCAACTATGTCAGGTTCTTCACCGATCCGATCTTTCTCCCGGTGTTCTGGAATACCATCGTTCTGTGCGTCTCGGTGGCCGTCATCTGCATCCTGCTCGCCTATCCCGCCGCCTATTTCCTGACGACGCTGAAGGGGCGCTGGCGCTATGCCTTGCTGATGCTGCTGCTGGTGCCGCTGCTGATGAGCTACGTCATCAAGATCTATGCGATCCGCAGCATCCTCGGCCTCAACGGTTTTCTCAATAAGGCGCTGGTGGCGCTCGGCATCCTGCAGGAACCGTCGACGCTTTTCGTGTTCAACATGAATGCCATCCTGCTGACGCTGACGTTGTTGCTCATTCCCTTCGCCATCCTGCCGATCTTCCTGTCGCTGGAACGAATTCCGCAGGTGCTGCTGCGCGCCTCCGACGACCTCGGGGCAAGCGGCTTGCAGACCTTCCTGCGCATCACTTTGCCGCTCAGCCTGCCCGGTGTCGCTTCGGCGGCGAGCTTCGTCTTCGTGCTGGCGATCGGCGATTTCCTGACGCCGCAGATGGTCGGCGGGATCAGCGGCTTCACCTTCGGCCGCATCCTCTACAGCCAGTTCGGCACGGCTTATAACTGGCCGTTCGGCGCCGCGCTGTCGGTGGCGCTGGCAGTCGTGGTGATCGCGGCAATCCTCGTCGGCGAACGCTTCGGGCGCCACCGGGGGATTGCGATATGAGCTCCCTGCCCCGACTGTCCACCATCTTTCTGGCTGCGATCACGACACTGGTTGCGGTATTGCTCTACAGCCCCCTGTTCGTGCCAATCGTGTCTTCATTCTTCACCATTGCGCACGGCAATGTCGACTGGTCGTCGCCAACCCTCTCGACCTATGTCGCGCTGGCCGAAAATCACGACATATTGGCCGCCTTGCGCACCACGCTGATCGTCGGTGTCTGCACTGTCATCCTGTCGGTGGTCAGCGGTACGCTGCTGGCGCTCTACTATCACGGCCGGCGTTCCGGGCGTTCGATCCTGCAGTTCATCATCTTCCTGCCGTTCCTGATGCCGCCGATTATCAGCGGTCTGGCGCTGCTGATTTTCTTCCGCGAAATCGGCCTCGAACGCTCGCTGCTGACGGTTGTCATCGGCCATACGGTCTTCGTGTTGGCGATCGTCTATCGCACGGTGCTGATGCGGCTGCAGTCGATGAGCCGCACGCTGGTCGAAGCGTCCTACGATCTCGGCGCCACGGGCTGGCAGACGTTCTGGCGCATCATCCTGCCGAACCTGTCGAGCGCCATGGTCGGCGGCGCCATCCTGGCCTTCGCGCTGTCGTTCGACGAGACGATGATCACCATCCTGGTCACCGGCACGCAGAGCACGCTGCCGGTGAGGCTTTGGGCGATGATGCGGCTTGGCTTCTCACCCGACATCAATGCGCTGGTGGCGCTGATCCTGATGTTCACCGTGCTGCTCTGCGTGCTTGCCGCCCGCTTTCTTATTCCGAGGCAGGTCGCGACGGAACAGACTTGACTTACAGGGCAATTGTCATCGGGAGAAAGCGGTCGAAAACCCGTCCCGGGTTGAGGATGTTTCTGGGGTCAAGTGCCGTCTTCAGCCGCCGCATCGTCGCGATCTCGGCATCGCTGCGGACCAGATGCAGCCACTTCTTCTTGTCGAGGCCGATACCATGTTCGGCCGAAACGCCACCGCCGGCCGCCGCGACGCCGCGATAGACGATGTCATACGCCGCCGCAGGATCGACCGTGCGTACCTGATAGTGCAGATTGCCGTCGCCGAGATGGCCGAAGACATAGATGTCGGCGCCGGGGTCGACGGCATGGATGGCAGCGTGCGCCTCTTGCAGAAAATTTCCCATCCGCGCCAACGGGATGCTGATGTCGACGCCGATCAGATCCTTGATCGAAAACAGGACGCGATTGGCGTCTTCGCGCACGTCCCAAAGGGCTCGGAATTCGCGCGACGACTGCGAGACGACGACATCGTCGATGACGCCGTCCTCGACCGCTTGCATCAGCACTTCGGCGAAGCGCTCGCCGTCGCGCTCTGGCTCGCTGCCCTGTATCTCGGCCAGCACATAAACAGGCGAGCCCGCGGGCAGCGGCGCCCGCATGGCCATGCTGGCGACCATGACGTCATAGAGCGGCGCGAAATTGACCTCATAGGCGGACAGCAGTGGGCCGAGCTTTTGCCGCAGCAGCCCAAGCAGCGCGATCGCCGCATCGAGCGAGGAGAGCGCGCAGAAGGCGTTCACCTCGGACGCGGGCTTCGGATGCAGCCTGAGCGCGGCGCGGGTGACAACACCGAGAGTTCCTTCCGTGCCGATGAAGAGCTGGCTGAGGTCGTAGCCGGAATTGTCCT
Organism: Mesorhizobium sp. M0051; assembly: GCF_040323235.1. Taxonomy (NCBI): domain Bacteria; kingdom Pseudomonadati; phylum Pseudomonadota; class Alphaproteobacteria; order Hyphomicrobiales; family Phyllobacteriaceae; genus Mesorhizobium; species Mesorhizobium sp. M0051. The sequence continues at coordinate 518 of NZ_JAMYUT010000040.1, read as the reverse complement.
TGGGCAGACCTTTCAGCGAAGTCAGCACGCCACCATCGGCAAGGACGGCTTCCAGCCCCAGAACCTGCGCCCGGTACATGCCATAGCGCAGCACGCGGATGCCGCCGGCATTGGTGGCGACATTGCCGCCGATCGTTGCGGAGCCCCGCGCACCGATATCGACGCCGAACATCAGCCCGGCGCTATCGGCTGCCTCCTGCAGCGCCTGCAGCGTCGCGCCCGCTTCGGCAACGATGCTGGCAGCCTGGCGATCCGGCACTGCGAGCCCGGTCATGCGCTCCAGCGAGAGCACGATTTCGCCTGGCTGGACACGCGCCGCGCCCGTTAGCCCCGTGCGTCCGCCCTGCACGACAACCGGCTGGCCGAGATCGTTGCATGCGGCGAGTGCCGTGGCGGCCCCCAAGGTGTGGCCCCGGGGCCGCACCGCGTAGGGAAGCGCGGCCCGGGTAACGGGGGGGTAGTCGCGGTATCGGGGGTGGCACTTAGCGCCCGCGAGCCCGCCGCCCCCCCCCCGCCGG
>NZ_JAMYUT010000039.1:0-57233 GCF_040323235.1 Mesorhizobium sp. M0051 | reverse complement strand
GCGCCGGCGCGCTCGACATCGCCTTCAAGCGCATGGGCGACATGGTGCTGGAGGACATGGACCTGATCGACCGCGGCCTGCCGCCGCTGCGCTCCAAGCGCGCCGAGCGTGAGACGGTTTCGCGCATGCGCTCCAAGCCGGCCGACAGGAATTGAAAGGGATTCAGTCACTTTCCGGTCGGCCGCGTTAGCGTTCGGCAACCGGATCGCCTGCCATCGCTCAGGAACTCCTCCAATCGAATTCCAGGCGCCCCTAACAATGGCCGACGCAAGCGGACAGCTCGCGGAACCTCTGTCGAGACAGCTGGTTCAGATGGCGCTGGAGCATTGCGCGTCCCTTGAGCAAATGTGGCGGATCCCTCCGCCAATCGTCGCCCACCCCTCCTGAGAATACATGCAGCGTTTCTAATGACTCGCTAACCCATTGTCGAAAGCGTACAATGGTGTTGTCGCCAGCTACTAAACGGGCACTGGCGCTTGAGAGTGTCGATCGCGCTCCCGCCCCTGCGGGAGCTGCACATTGAACTACGAACTTCCAAAAACAACTGCCACCGGCCAGGCGCTGGTTAGCGAGATCTCCTCAAGATTCCGAAATGAACTGTTGCGGAGGATGACCGCCGAAGACCTTGCGCTGCTTGAGCCGAGTTTGCGCCGGGTAGTCCTGCCGCTGAGAATGTCTCTCGTGGTGCCCGACGTGCCTATTGAAGCCGTTTATTTCATCGAGCGCGGAATTGCGTCGGTTATCGCGCGCACGTCCACAGGATACGAGGCCGAGATCGGTTTCATCGGCTATGAGGGGATGGCTGGATATTCCCTGGTGATGGCCGACGACCGCGCACCGCAAGCCTGCTTCATGCAACTCGAAGGCGAAGCAATGCGCATCGACGCAGGCAGCTTCAATGCGGCTTTAACGACCAGTCCCACGTTGCGACTGTTCCTGTTGCGGTACGTAAATTGCTTACAGATCCAAACCGGATGTACTGCGCTTGTCAATGCGCGGCTGAAGTTGACGGGTCGCCTGGCTCGGTGGTTGCTGATGTGCGATGACCGCGTGGTGGGAGGGCAGTTTTCCATCACCCACGAATTCCTCGCCACGATGCTGGGCGTAAGGCGGCCAGGCGTGACCATCGCCCTCCAAGAATTGGAAGGTCTTGCTCTGATCCGGTCGCGCCGGGGAGAGGTCGTCATACTGGACCGTCCTGGACTGATCGCGCTGGCCAGTGGCGGATATGGCGAGCCAGAAGCTGAATATGTCAGGCTTTTGGGAGGTTCGGAGGATTGAAGATCGAGACAGAGCCTGTTGCCCTTGATCGCGCAATGATATTTTTTTCTTACTAAGCGACTTGTCGCTGGAACATTTCCTCTCGGCCCGCATTTTGAGTGCCACCGAAGGAGGAGAGCTTCCTTGACCCGACTGCCTCAGGACAAAGAACGGATTGAACGTGCAACCCGCGAGGCGCAATCGATCATCGCCATCGAACGCCAGGCGCGTCAGGCAAAGACGGCCCGGCTGCGAGAACTGCGGCTTTCGTCGCAGGCTTTGACCGGGGCGGCAAAGCGCAAGCCGGGCATCCGAAAGGCGACAAGCAAAGCTATCGATGCGAGGTGAGCTTGTGCTCGACGCTGTTTCGAACACGCTGCCCTTTGCAAAGATCGCGGTGTCGTAAGGCTCGCTTTCAAATCCGGGCATCGAGGACGTGACCCTGGTCATCGGCGCGGGTCATTGGCGTGTTCGCCTGAAACTGTCGAGCAATTCGGTTTCAATCCTGCAGCCATTCTCGAAAAGAACAAAAACCGTGGCTGCCAGCTCCTGCACGTCCGGCTCCAGTGACATCCGGTCAAGTTTGCGTTCGAAGCAGACCTGATCGAAGACGCGTTGGCACAGCTGCAGGTCGGAAGGATGAAAGCAGGAATGGCGCTTGTTAAGGCTCGACATGAGAACCCCGCTCCGGGCAGCACCCCACCGCCAGACGTTGTGGGTCAAAAAGTTAATTTGGCTGCGGGGAGAGTCAATATTGGCGTGGTCACTGTATGGATCGTACAATTCTTCGGCCGGAAGACTGTGTCGTAGACCGACTTCTGAGGGTTCGCCAGGGGCGCCTTTGTCGTTAGCCGACGATTTTTATCGGCCTGCCCGTGATCCGCGCTGTCCGCCAATATGTCGGTTTCGTACCAAGCGGCGCTTGGTACGTTTCCGACACTAACGTTTGGGTCGATCTTTTCGTATGCGAGCGGCGTTAGGGGGCGCCGTGCACCGAATTCGTAGCCTTTTTTGTCCAGAGCCAGTACGCGATCGTCCGCACGTTTTTACAGGCGCGGAAGGTTGCGAGATCGGATGGCTCTTGCCCTGCATTGGGCTGCGCCATGACTAATTCCGATAGGCCGGACCTCGGCAAGAACCAGCAATACCGAAATGAGCTGTTGAGGCGGATGAGCGCGGATGACCTCGCGCTGCTCCAGCCGCATATGCAGCGCTGCGATTTGCCTTTGCGCAAGATGCTGGCGACTCCCAACGTTCCGATCGAGGCCGTCTACTTCATCGAACAGGGCATTGGCTCGGTGGTCGCCAGGACGACGAGCGGCCAGGAGGCCGAAGTGGGCTTCATCGGCTTCGAAGGCATGACAGGCACTTCACTGGTGATGGGCGATGACCGCTCCGCGCATGCCTGCTTCGTGCAGCTCGAAGGAGAAGCGATCCGCATCGAAGCCGGCCCTTTCAATGCGGCATTGACGGCAAGTGCGACCTTGCGCATGTTCCTGCTACGCTTCGTCAACACGCTCCAAACCCAGACCGGCTGCACGGCGCTCGTCAATGCACGGCTGAAGCTGGAGGAGCGGCTGGCGCGGTGGCTGCTCATGTGCGATGACCGGGTTCGCGGCGAACACCTTGTTATCACGCACGAATTCCTGGCCATCATGCTTGGCGTCAGGCGGCCAGGCGTAACCGTCGCCCTCCAGCTGCTCGAAGGTCGCGCGCTGATCCGGGCGCGCCGGGGCGAGATCATCATTCGCGACCGCGCCGGGCTGATCGAGCTCGCCAATGGCAGTTACGGCGACCCCGAGGCCGAATATGTCAGGCTGATCGGCGAGACCGGCGCAGCTTGACATATCAAGCTTCGTTGTCGGACTTTGGCGCCTGCAGTCTCTCGATAGGCGCCGCGCTACTGGTGCCGCGGTCGATATCGTCCGTCACCTGGATGACCAGCCGCAGCGACGGGTAAGATGGCATGCTGATCTGCTGCCAAAGCCCTTCGACGTCGTCTCTGTGCCCGGATGCTCGAAGATGAAGTGCTTGTCGAGAACGCCGCCTGGAACATCAGCCAGTCTCCATGCTGCTGGATGTCCTCAGGATCAGCACCCCTCTTTTCACCATGTTGCGCTGCGTTAGATTTGTTGCATTGCGATATCAGCCCGACCGACCGACACTGCCAAGGACTCGGGGCTGGGCTTGCACGAAGGATTTATCGTGGCGGCAGCGTTCCGGCCGGACATACAAGGATTGCGCGCGCTCGCCGTCGGCGGCGTCGTCGCCTATCATTTCGGCCTCACCGCGCTGCCCGGCGGCTTTGCCGGCGTCGATCTTCTTCGTGATTTCCGGCTGGCTGATATCAACCCACCTCATGCGGGAGATCGCCGAGAGCGGCCGGCTCGACCTCTGGCGCTTCTATGCCAGGCGCGCGCGGCGGCTCCTGCCGGCAGCCCTGTTCGTCATCCTGGCCACGCTTGCCGCCGGCTACTTCATCCTGGCGCCGCAAGAGCAGACGCTCTACTCGCGCGGCGCAATGTTTGCCTCCGCCTACACCATCAATTTGTGGCTGCTGCGCTGGTCGTTCGATTATTTCGCCGCCGATGCCGCCAGCAATCCGTTCATTCACTTCTGGTCGCTGTCGGTGGAGGAGCAGTTCTACCTGGCCTGGCCGGCACTGCTTCTGCTGGCCGCCTGGCTGCGTCCTGGCCGGCGAACGGCTGCCGCCGTAATCGGCGTCGCCAGCCTCGCCTCCTTGGCCGCCTGCTTGTGGCTGACCAGCGCAGCACCTGCCTGGGCCTTCTATTTCTCGCCGTTGCGCGCCTGGGAGTTCGCCGCCGGCGGCCTGGCGACGCTGGCCCCAGTGGCTTTCCTTCGGTGGCGTCCAGGGCTGCTCTCGGCATTGGGCTGGCTCGGCCTGGCGCTGATCGCGGCGGCCTATCTCTTGTTGAGCGAGAACCTGCCCTTCCCCGGCTGGCGTGCCCTGCTGCCGGTTGCCGGCACCGTGCTGGTGCTGCTGAGCGGCGCCAGCGCGGAACAGACCGGCAGGCCGGCCCAACAGCGCACCGGCTGGCAGGCTTTTGCACCGGCCACCGCTCTGTCGCTGCCGCCTTTGCAATGGATCGGCACGCTCTCCTATTCACTCTATCTCTGGCACTGGCCGGTCATCGTCTATGCCGGGATGCTGGTCCCGGACCTGTCCGTCCCGCAGCGACTGGGCTGCGGCGTGCTGGCGCTGTCGCTGTCGGTGTTCACCTATCACCTGATCGAGAACCCGGCCCGGCGTGGCGCTTGGCTGGCGGCGGGCGCCCGGGCGCTGATCCCGGCCGCTGCCCTGACCGGTGCCGGCGTGGCGGTCGCCTATGCCAATGCGCATCTGGCCGCGCGCAACATCGACACTGCGCAGCGCGGCATCGAGCAGGCCGCCGAAAAACCTTCCATCGTGCGCGCCACCGACAAGAGCTGCCTGCTGGACTTCCACACGGTGACGCCAAAACCTTGCGTGTTCGGCGCGGCGAACGCCGCCCACACCATCGTGCTGTTCGGCGATTCGCATGCCGATCACTGGTCGACGCCTCTGGTCGAAGCGGCGAAGCGCAACGACACCAAAGTGATCACCTATCTCAAATCCTCGTGCCGCGCCTCGCGGCTCTCCACCTTCAATGCCGTGCTGAAGCGCGACTACACCGAATGCGACGCTTGGCGCGAGCAGGCTATATCGGACATCATCCGCCGCAAGCCGCGCCTGGTCGTGATCTCCGAATTCTCGATCGGCAATTTGATCCGCGACATGCCCGCCGCCGGCCGCGCGGCCGAAATCGCGCGCTGGCAGGCCGGCCTGCGCTCGACCTTACAGGCGTTCAGCCAGGCAGGGGTCGAGACGGCTGTCATTCGCGACACGCCGATCAACGCCAGCTTCGCCGACTCCTGCGTGGCGCGCGCTTTATGGTGGCGCGAAGCACCATCGCCGCACTGCGACACGCCCAGGACAGAGGCCGCCAACGACAGCACCGCGGCCGCCGAGCGCGCCGTGGTGTACAGCGTGCCCGACACACGCTACATCGACCTCACCGACCGCTTCTGCGACCCGACCGCCTGCCATGTCGTCATATCAGGCCAACTCGCCTTTCGTGACAGGCATCACCTGGCAACGGCGTTTGCCGAGACGCTGGAAGGGCCGTTGGAGGGGGCGCTGTTCTAGGGGGTGAGACGAATCCATGGAACGCTGCCGCGTCTCGGGGGTTATATTAGGTCAACCTTGAAGAGGAGGCAGCTATGAAGAAGCTCCTGCTTGTTTCGGTTATCGCCATTGCTTCCGCGGCGGCGATGATCGCCCCCGCTGATGCCCGCAGTCATGTCTTTATCGGCATTGGCGCCGGCTACAACGACTATTACGGCAACGACTATTACGATGGTTATGGGGCCTATGGCGGCCGCTACGTCTACAGCCCGCGCTACGTCTACAGCCCCTATGACGACTACGACAACGGCTACAGGCCGCTTTATTTCCACCGGCACCACCGTTATTTCCACCGTTGCCACATCGAAGTGGTGAGGCACTGGCGCCACCATCACAGGATCATCGAAGAGATTCGCATCTGCCGATAACCCTGATGTTGACAGATCCGACCGGCATTGCCGGCCGGATCAGTGCGCCGTCTCTCAGCCCATCCGCCTCCCGATCATCATTCCATAATGCACCGCCAGTAAATCCAGCCCCACCTTCAACATCTTTGTCACCACATCCCTATCCTCCCCCGTCTGCTCGGCCACGCCCTTGATCGACCCGCCCGCGCAGCAGACTCGTCGCACCACGGCGGCCACTTCCCAATGGCCCAGCGCCCTGGTAGCGGCGGCGTGGGCGCGGCCTGCGTCCAGCACGCTATCGACGATTCCGCCGCCGTGGCGGCCGCCGTCGACGCGCTCGCTCCAGCGCATCGGCTTGACGCTGGCCTGCTGGCTGCAGCGAAAATCCTGACGGTAGCGCAGGCCGGCTTCGCGCTGCTGGCTCGACAGCGAGGTGATGCCCAGCAGCGGATCGATAGTGCCCACCCGCACGATGCCGCCGGTGGCGGTGAAGCCGTCGTTCGACACCTCGTAGACGCGGGCAGCCTCCCGCGTGCCGGCGGTCAGCCGCTTGCGGCCGAAGGCGTCGTCCTTCAGTGCGAAATCATGGCCGATCTCGCGCCGGATGCGCACCTGCTCGGCCTCGCCCTTCGGCAGTTTGGGCGCTTGGGGTTTGGCGGGTTTGGTTTTCCTGGGCATGGGTAGGGTCCTCGCTTGGGTGTGGGTGTGCGGGAGCTGGCATGGTGGCGATCCTTCGCGCCTCCTCTGGCGTGCCGGCCATCTCTCCCCACGCGGAAGGGGACTGGCAGCTTCGTCCTCGCCGCCTTTCCCACGACGCTGACGATTGGCGAGATCCGAGAAACGTTCGACTCATCGCAGCACCTGCCCAGCTGTGCCGGCATTCGGTGTGATGGAACCAGCGCGAATTTTCGACGTTATGCGGCGTCTACGGGAGACATGTCGATGACAGCTTTCGTGCCGATAACCCTGCGCTTTTGCGACAACAGAACCATGCTGGTCGGGTCGGTGGCCGAGGCAGCCGGGGCGCTCAAGCAGCAATGGCCCGACAAGACTTCGCCGGTCTATGTCGAGGCGGCCCGGCTGGTTGCGCTCGCCGTCGATGGTACCTGCAGCCAGCGCATCGCCTTCGAGGCTCTGACCAAGGCAGCCAGGCAACAGAACATATTGGTGGCCAAGCCGAAAAGCCGCGCCCGCGACTGGCTGGACGCGGTGGTCAGTCCCTGAAAGGCGCGCGCTGACCGGAGAATTGATGCAACCGCCCGCCCGCACGGCGCGTTTAGTGGAGCGGTAAGTGAAGCCGCGCGCAAAGCGAAGGTGAACGCCGTGGGTACCATGAAGACCGGAGTGCCGCTTAAGGTGCGAATGAACGGAGATATCGAAGAGATCGACAGCGTCAGCGAAGCCGCCGATTTTCTGCAGCGCTGGCCGCTTGAGCGGCGCGGCCATGTCTACCGCAGCGCGCTTAACGCCTGCAGTGCTGCAATCGCCGCGCAGATTTCTGAAGCCAATGCCATGAAAGTGTTCACCGGCTTTGCCCGGGTGGCCAATATTCTGGTGGCCGATGGCGGCTCGACCATGACGCCCGAGGCCAAAACCATGCAAAGCCACATGCCCAAGCAGGGCCGGCAGGCGCCGAAATAGAGCGAAGAGGCTTCTTTCTCCCCGTTTACGAGGAGAAGTGCCCGGCAGGGCAATGAGGGGCGGCGCTTCGGTCGGATGCTTGAAGTTCATATCTGCTTTCCACTTGAGTGCTGACCCTCATCCGCCTGCCGGCACCTTCGCCCCGCGAACGGGAAGAAGGGACGCTTTCTCTCACCCCGCCTCCACCGCGAAAACCCTGCGGCGGAAGCGCGTCTGGTGATAGGTGCAGTAGCTCTTCAGCGCACTGGTCCGCATGCCGCAGCACAGCATGTCGGCGCCTGGCCGGTCGCCGGGCGCATCCCCCTCTTCAGCAATGGAAATGTCGGTATCCTCTTCCACCGTCAGGTCCAGCGGCGCGCGGCAGCGGGAGAACAGGCAGTCGATGAAGCGCATCGCCACGCCATGCGGCTGGCGGCCCACGGGTGCAGGCGGCGGCACCGGCACGGTGAAACGATAGGTCTGGCCGTCGGCGATCAGCACATCCGCCTCGGGCACCACCAGGCGCGGCGGCAGCCAGCCAGGCGAAGTGTCGCGCGTGGCGGCCGCCTTACGCATGCCGGTCCCATTGGCGGCGTTCGCGGCGTCGACCGTGCCGGCGACCGGCCTGGAGCTCTCTTTGCCGTGCGTCGGCATTGTGCTCGCCAGCTTGCTTCCAGCGTGCTTGCCCACGGCCTGCTTGGCTCCGACCGGCAGCCCTTTGCCATTGCCAAAGCCGATCGCGCCCAGCATGGCGTTGCGGTGCACGATGCCGACAATGGCATCGCGCGATACCGCACTGCCGCAGCGCGCTGAAAGCGGCGGCGATCCTCGAAGCGGAAAGCCCGGCCTCCAGCCAGCGGGCAATCTCCTGCAATTCCGCCTCGGTGTAACTTGCCATTTCCAGACTCCATCCAAAGTTCTGCCTTCGGCCACGCGCCGCCAGGCAAGCGTCAGGGTTTGGGCCCATTGGGCCGCACTCAGGGTTGTGTGGTTCGACGCCCGGCTTGCGCCGCCGGCTCAGCCGGACCGGGTTCGCTGTCCGGCCGCTTCGACGAGGCGCGAAAGCCGGGCCTCCGCCGTCTTTCTGTCGGGGGCCGAAACCGCCCTGCCGATCGCCCTGTCGCAAAGGATGACGGTGCCGTCTTCGGTGCGGATGTAGGATCGGCCAGATGGACCCGAAGACATCGGGCCGGCGCCATGCCGGTCGAATTGGGGGCCGGAGCCGCGGGGAGCGGCGGCTCCGGCCGTTCCGGTCGCCGTTGACGGGCCGACCGGACCCGGGGCTGGTGCCTTGGAGCACCGGACCTCGGGCTTCGCCCCGGCCGGGGAGGAGGACGGCCGGAACGGAAGGGTGCCGGCGACAGTCGCCGGATGCGCCCCATGGGAGTCAGGCGCCTCGGCGCCATGAAAGCTGGACAGGTTTTGCATCACCAGATATAAGCATAACTCAAAACATAATGCAAGCCATTCTTTCATAGACGAGAGCCGCTTTCATCGCTCACATGGGTGTCATGGCTAAAACGGAATTGTCGATCAAGGTCGGGGCGGCTATCCGCAAGGCGCGCAAGCAGCGCGGCCTGGTCATGCGCCACATCGCCGAGCACAACGACACCGATGTCGCCGCCGTCGGCAACTGGGAAACCGGCCGCAACCTGCCCAAGACCGAGAACCTCTTGAAGACCGCCGCCTTCCTGCGCGTCGACCCGGTGGCACTGGGCCAAGGGCAGGTCGTCTTCCTCGACGATGCCGGCCCGGTCGCCGACGCCGAGATCGTCACCGATGCCGCCCCCCTGCCTGCCGGGTCGATGGATATCGAGGTGCTGGGCGCGGCCGTCGGCGGCGACGATGGCGATTTCACCTTCAACGGCGAGCCGGCGGGCTATGTCCAGCGCCCGCCGGGCGTCCGCAACGTGCCAAAAGTATTCGCGCTGCACGTGCTGAGCGATTCCATGGTGCCGCGCTACGAGCCCGGCGACCTGATCTATTGCGGCGGCCGCGACGCCGTGCCGGGCGACCACGTCGTGATCGAGACGTTTCCAGAAGAAAACGAGCGCAACGGCAAGGCCTTCATCAAGAAGCTGGTCAAGCGCACCGCAGCCGAGCTGGTCGTCGAGCAATACAATCCGCCGAAGACGCTAACCTTCGACCGCTACGCCATAAAACATGTCTGGCGCGTGATTCCGCTGAAGGAATTGCTGGGGTATTGAGGATTCATCGCGCCCAAGTGCCATCATTCCACTGGCCGCGGCTTGCGCAACAGCGTATGATTAAGTCATACGCATCCCATTTGCCCAGGGGAATGACAATGCGCACCACCCAGCCACTGACCATTACCTTGCCGCTTGAGATGGCGCAGATGGTGAAGGACAAGGTTTCATCCGGCGAGTACGCCACCGAAAGCGAAGTCATCCGCGATGGCTTGAGAACGCTTGCCGCACGCGACGCAGCGGTCGATCGCTGGCTGCGGGAAGAGGTTGCGCCAACAATGGATGCGCTTCAGAAGGATCCTTCGCTCGTCTCACCTCTCGAGGAAGTACGCAAGCGACTTCACAACCGCATTGATGCACTGGCGGGCAAGCGTTCACGCCAAGCGTGACGCACAGGGTCGTCTTCAGTGAGGCCGCAGAAAAAGACCTGCTGGATTTGCTGATCTATCTGGTTCCACAGGCTGGCGAACGAATTGCGCGAGCCTATGTCGATCGCCTCATCGATTACTGTTCGGACTTTGATACTTTTCCCGAACGCGGGACGCGCCATGATGATGTCAGGCCAGGCCTCCGCACCGTGGGCTATCGCAGGCGGGCGACGATCGCATTCACCATCAAAGACAAGACCGTGACGATCGTTCGAATCTTTCACGGCGGGCGAGACGTCATCCTCTCCGACGAAGACGACGCCTTCTGACGGCCACCTCATCAAGCCCGTCTCGACCCCTCCAGCGGCACCTCGCGCTCATTCAGCATCCGCGCTTCGCTGCGCACCCGCTGACGCTCGTCGATGAACGCCGCTTGGATCGTGACGGTTGCCCCCGGCAGCCCGTCGGCACGGCAGGCCGAGCAGACGATGCGGCCCGACAATGCGGCCAGCGGTGTATTTCCCGTCACCCCGAACCGCTTCAACTGATCGGGCCGCCACCATCTGTTGCGGCCGCAATCGGCGCACTCGACCGAGATCGAGGCGACATGCGCGATCACTGGTTCCCTGCCAGGCAATGCCATCGCCCCTCCTCACCTTTTTTGTTCCTGATTTGTTCGCATATTCCTGTGTTTTGCGCCGGGAGTCGAGTCGCAGTTTTCAAACAGCCATAAAAGTTTTTCTTCTATAATTTTTTGAGTTATGCTTATGTCTCTTTGCAAATGTGAGTCGGGCCACGAACCCACCGCCACATTAGTCCTGGGAGTGACAATGGACGCCGCCGATTTCGCCCGCGCCTGCGGTTATGCCGGCGACAGCCCAGCTCTGCTCGAAGCTTTCGAGGCGATCCGCCGCAATGGCATCGCGTACGCCCGCCAGGATCACATCAGGCGCAAGGCTGTCATCGACGAGCTGAAATACTCGGAGACCTTGTTCCTGGCCGCGCTCGGCCCGGCACTGTCGGCTGAAGAAGCCATCACGGATGCCGTTCGCCTCATCGCCTGCTGGCGCAACTTGCCGCGCTGGCGCCAGGAGCAGCGCCTGCCTGACCTCATCCGAGCCAAACAGCAGCGTCTGGTGGCGCGCTACTTCCGCCGTTACAGCCATCTTCTGTGGGCATGCGAGGCTGAGAAGCGGTTCGCATAGCGCGGGGGAGATGTCCGGCAGGACAGAGGGGGTGGACCGGCGCTAAGCGCTCCTCGTTGCCTCACCTTCGCACCCGCGACTTCAGCCACCGGTCGAACGCCACCGCCAGGATCAGGATCAGGCCGATGACGATGCTTTGCGTGTAGGACGACACGTTGTTGAACTGCAGCCCGTTCTGCAGCACGCCGATCAGGGCCGCGCCGACCACCGTACCGCCGACCGAGCCGATGCCGCCGAACAGCGAGGTGCCGCCGATGACGACGGCCGAGATGACAGTCAACTCGTAGCCGATGCCAGCCACCGCCTCCGATGAATTCAACCGCGCCGACAGCACGAAGGCGGCGAGCCCGGCGAAGAAGCCGACGATGACATAGACCGAGACCAGGATGCGGTCGACGCGCAGGCCGGAGAGCCTTGCCGCCTCGGCATTGCCGCCGACGGCATAGACGGCGCGGCCATAGCGCGTGTAGCGCAGCACGATGTGGCACAGGATGGCGGCGGCAGCGAAGATGAGCGCTGGCACCGGCACGGGGCCGATCAGCCCGGTGCCGAACCAGCGCATCGAGGCGTCGAAGCCCGAGATCGGGCCGCCGCTGGAGATGGTCAGCGTCAGCCCGCGAAACACCGTCAGCCCGCCCAGCGTGACGACGAAGGGCGGCACTTTCAGCCGCGTGATGACAAGCCCCTGCACACCACCGGCCGCCGCCCCCACAACTACGGCGGCGAGCAGAGCGGCGAACCACCCAAAACCTTGCGTGCCGGAGGTCGACAGCGACAGCGTGTTGGCGGTGCCGCCCTTGGCGACCACCGCGGCGACCATGCCGCAGAAGGCGAGCAGCGAGCCGACCGACAGGTCGATGCCGGCGGTGAGGATGACGAAGGTCATGCCGAGCGCGATCAGCCCGGTGATCGAGATCTGCCGCGTGATGTTGAACAGGTTGATCGGGTCCATGAAGCTAGGCTTCAGCATTGTGAAGACCACGATCAGCGCCAACAGGAACAGCAGCGGCCCGAAGCTCATCAGCAGGCGCGCGAAATTGATGCCGCCGCGCTGTTCCTCCGCCACGCTCATGGTGTCTCCTTGCAGTCGAGAGCCATCAGTTCCATCAGTCTTTCCTCGTTTGCCTCGACGCCCGGCATCTCGCCGGTGATGCGTCCCCGGCGCATGGTGACGATGCGGTCCGACACGGCCAGCACCTCGGGCAATTCGGACGAGATCATCATCACCGCGATGCCGCGCGCCGCAAGCTGCACCAGGATCTGGTGCACTTCCGTCTTGGCGCCGACATCGACGCCGCGCGTCGGTTCGTCGACGATCAGCACCTTCGGATCGCGCGCCAGCCAGCGCGCCAGGACCACCTTCTGCTGGTTGCCGCCTGACAGGCCCTCGATAGCCTGCTCGGGCGAGGCCATGCGGATCGACAGCATCTTCCTGAAGCCGGCAAGCGCATCGCGCTCGCGCCGCTCTGCCATGAAGCCGAAGCCGTTGCTGAAGCTGCCCAGCGATGCGACGGAGAAATTCGGCAGGATGCCGAGCGCAGCAAAGATCGCCTGGTGCTTGCGGTCCTCCGGCACCAGGCCGATGCCGAGCGCAATCGCATCGGCCGGTGACGCCGGGGTGATTTGCTTGCCATCGAGTGTGATGGTGCCGGCCGCGATGCGGTCGGCGCCGAAAATGGCGCGCGCCAGTTCGGTGCGGCCCGAGCCGACGAGACCGGCGACGCCGAGGATCTCGCCGGCCTTGAGATCGATGTCGACGCCGTCGAGCACGATGGCGTGCGGCGCCTCGGGATCGCGCACGGTGCGCAGTCCGCGCACCGACAGCACGACATCGCCGGCAACCGCGCGCTGCGCCGGCCGCGCATAAAGTTCCGACGCCGCCCGGCCGACCATCTTCTCGATGATCCTGGGCAGCGCGATCGGTCCGCCTTCGCGGTCGAGATGCCCGGCCAGCCTGCCGTCGCGCAGCACCGTCATGCGGTCGCAGATGGCCGACGCCTCCTCCAGCCGGTGGGTTACGAACATGATGGCGACGTTGTCCTTGCGCAGCCGGTCCATGATCGACAGCAGCCGCTGCACCTCGGTCTCGGTCAGCGCCGAGGTCGGTTCGTCCATGATGATCAGCCGGCTTTTCAGCGACAGCGCGCGCGCTATCTCGACCAGCTGCTGTTCGGCCACCGACAGAGCCGACACCGGCGTCGTCGGATCGATGGAGAGGCCGACGCGGGCGATGATGTCACGGGAGTCCTGCTCCATGCGCCGCCAGCTGACCAGCCCGAGCGGACCAACTGGCGCGCGGCCGATAAAAATATTCTCCGCCACCGTCAGCGTCGGGATCAGGCTGAGCTCCTGATAGATGGTGACGATGCCGAGCCGCTTGGCATCCTGGGGGCTCGATGGCTGATAGTCGGCGCCGTCGAAAATGATGCGGCCGCCCGACGGCGGCATGACGCCCGACAGGATTTTCAGCAGTGTCGACTTGCCGGCGCCGTTTTCGCCAAGCAGGCCGAGGATTTCGCCAGGGCGGATGTCGAGCGAGACATCGCTGAGCGCGGTGACGCCGGAGAAATGCTTGGTAATGCCCTCGACGGCAAGCAGGATAGGTTCGGGCGATGCGGCTTCAGCAGGCGACAATGGTTGCTTCCTCGATGCAGTTCATCACGGCTCCATCAGCGCTTGAGCACCCCCTCTGTCCTGCCGGATGTCCGGCAGGACAGAGGGGGGTGCTGTCCCGCCGGCTTACCAATCGCCCCTACTTCGTCTCGCCAATCCGCTCCGCCTTGTCGAGATTGTCCTTGCCGATGACAATCGGTGTGAGCAGCACCAGCTTCTCCTTCGGCTCGGTCTTGTCCTTGGCAAAGGCGACCGCGATGCGGACCGCCGTGCGCGACTGCTCGCCGGGGAACTGCTCGACGGTGCCGGCAAGCTTGCCGTCGCGCACCGCGACCAGCGCTTCGGGAAGCGCGTCGAAGCCGTAGATCTTGACGTCGGTGAAGTTGCGCGCGGCACAGGCTTCCATGGCGCCGAGTGCCATGTCGTCATTGGCGCAGACGATGGCGTCCGGCTTGCCGTTGGCGGCAAGGCCGGCTTCGGTCACCGACAGCGCCTCGGCGCGGGCGAAGTTGGCGGTCTGCTCGAAGACGATCTGGTACTTGTCCTTCAGGGGATCGAGCACATTGTGCACGCCCTTGTTGCGGTCGATCGCCGGGCCGGCGCCTGGCTGGCCCTGCAGATGGAAGAGCTTGGCGCCGTTGGGGAACGCCGCAACCATCGCCTGGGCTTCGGCCTCGCCGCCCTTGACGTTGTCGGCGCCGACATGGGCCAGAATACCCTCGACGCCGTCGACGCGGCGGTCGATCGTCACCACGGGAACGCCGGCCTTGACCGCTTCCTCGATAGCCGGCGCCAGCGCGTTGACGTCGAGCGGCGAGATGACGATGGCGTTGACCTTCTGCACCAGGGCCGCCTCGATGTCGGCGGTCTGTTTGGTGGCCGAGTTCTGGCCGTCGCTTTCCGTCAGATTGACGCCCTGCGCGGCGGCTTCCGCCTTGATCTCGTTCAGCATGTGCACGAAGAACGGAAAGCCGAGATTGGGCACGGAGCCCAGGATGGTGAGCTTGTTCTGCGCAAAGGCCGAGGGTGCGGCAAGCATCATGGCGCCAAAGGCCGCGGACGACAGCAGGAATTCGCGTCTGTTCATGAGATCCTCCTCCACAAGGACGCACGACCCCGAGAAACCGGGATCGGTTTCAGGAAGTATCGTGCGTCGGTTCAAAGTGTTGGAGCATCCTCCCTGCGCCCGAAAACGCATGCCGCTCCAGCCGGCCGCCGCTGTAAAAAAGAGCCTCCCATCGACGCCTGCGCGGGGATGCTAGCCCGGGGTCAACCATTTGTGCAACATCGATATAACGGAGCTACCGGGCAACTTATCGGAATTGTCGGATTTTTGGATTGCGGCTTCCTGCCCTTTGGCGATCGGCTCGGGTCGGCCGGGCCTTGCAGTCCGTTCTTTTTCTGGGCCAGGAAGCGAAAGCGCTGCTCCGACACGTGCGGCCGTCTCGCGTGGTCGGGGCGCCTGACTTCCATTCCCTTGGTCCGGCACTACTTTGGGACAATGCAGATCGTCAAAAGTGGCACCGGTTTTGGGAGAACGATATGCACGACAACAAGACCTGAATTTTCGAAGCCCACGATTTGGAGAATTGCATGAAGCCGCAAATCATCTGCCATATGCTGGCATCCCTTGACGGCGGCCTCCACCCGAGCCGCTACACCAAGAGCCCCGACGGCACCCTGGCCGAATGGTCCAGCCTCTATGAGCATATCCACAATGACCTCGCGGGCGATGCCTGGATCGTCGGCCGCGTCACCATGGCCGAGATGAGCAAAGCCGTCGCGCATCCGCCGGCCAATGCCGGCAAGGTCGACCGGCCCTATCATTTCGCGCAGGCCGGTGCGGGCATTTATGCCGTGGCGCTCGATCCCTCGGGCAGGCTTCACTTTTCCAAACCCGACATCGGCGGCGATCATGTCGTGGTGCTGCTTGGGCGTGACGTTGCCGACAGCCATCTCGCCGAACTTGCCGCCGACGGCGTGTCCTATATCGTCGCGGAAACCGCCGACATCGATCTCGCGTCGATGGTCGAGGTACTCTGCCGCGAATTCGGCATACGCAGGCTACTGCTCGAGGGCGGCGCCGGCATCAACGGTTCTTTCCTCGCGGCAGGGCTCGTCGATGAGCTGAGCCTTCTCGTCGCGCCGGCGCTCGACGGGCGGGCGGCAAACCAGGGTTTCGTCGAGTTCGGCGAGAGCGGCCTGGCGGGCAAGATGCAGTTGTCCCTGACGAGCTGCGAAGCGCTCGCGCATGGGCTCGTTCATCTGCGCTACGCCGTCGCGCCCTGAATGGATGCGCTCTCGTACAAGAGGGCCGGTAATCTGACTGAGATTACCGGCCCCATCTTGTCCACTCTGGCGCCGAGGCTTCAGCCGTCAGTCGGCGTATGGCATGGCATCAAGATCGGCGATCAGCGTCGGGCCGGTCGGATGCCAGCCCAGCCGTGCCTGGGTCAGCGCGCTGGAGGCCGGCAGATCCATCGGCGCGAACATCGCCATCCTGCCGAAATGCTCCTCCGCCTTTTCCGGCGGTATCGAAACGACCGGCAATTTCAAACTCCGGCCAAGCGCCTCGGCGATTGCGCGCGCTTCGACACCCTCCTCGGCGACCGCGTGATAGCGCGCGCCCGGCTGCCGCTTTTCCACGGCGAGCCGGTAAAGGCGCGCCGCGTCGAGGAGATGGCCCGCGGAGAAGCGGTTGCGGCCTTCGCCGATATAGGCCGAGACGCCTTTCTGGCGCGCGATTTCGATGAAGAGCGTGATGAGCCCCTGCTTGACCGGATTGTGAACCTGCGGCAGGCGCACCACCGACAGGTTGATGCCGGCCTCCAGCAACGCATTGCCGGCCAGTTCCGACGCAATGCGCGGATTGGGATGGCTGGGGTTGAAGATGTCCTCGACTGCCGGTTGGCCATAGCCGGGGCTGCCCGCGCCGACGCCGGAGGTGATCACCAGCGGCCGCTCGGACCCCGCCAATGCCTGGCCGAGGGCCGCGATGACACGCTTGTCCTTTTCGCAATTCTCGACAAATCGAGAGAAGTCATGGTCGAACGCAGTGTGGATCACGGCTTCCGCCCTGGCCGCGCCATCGCGCAGGCCGTCGGGCTCTTCAAGCGTTCCCCGATGTACTTCGGCGCCAGCGGCGGCAAGCGCCTCGGCGCCGGCGTCGGAGCGGGTGACGCCGACCACCTGGTGGCCCGCCTTGATCAGTTCGGTAACCAGCGCCGAACCAATGAAACCGGTCGCGCCGGTGAGAAAGATACGCATGCAAAATCTCCTGCACAGTTGCCTGCGTAATATTGCTGGTCTATTATTCCATTAAAGTAGTGATCTTATCATGGTATAATGCCTAACAGGATGCCCATCAATTCAGCCGGCTCACTGGCAGCCTTCCTCAAGGACCGGCGCACCCGCCTCGATCCGGCTTCCTTCGGCTTCTCGGGGCGCAGGCGGACTCCGGGATTGCGCCGCGAAGAAGTCGCCCAGCGCGCCAACATAAGCCCGACCTGGTACACCTGGCTGGAACAGGGCCGCGGCGGCGCGCCCTCGGCTGACGTGCTGAACCGCATCGCCAAGGGGCTGATGCTGACCGAGCCGGAGCGCGAACATCTTTTCATGCTCGGGCTGGGTCGACCGCCCGAAGTTCGCTACAAGGGCGTCGAGGGGGTCAATCCGCGGCTCCAGCGACTGCTCGACACACTCGATGCCAGCCCAGCCCTGATCAAGACCGCCACCTGGGACGTCGTTGCCTGGAACCGCGCCGCGCAAATCGTGCTGACCGACTACAGCGCCCTGCCCGCCGGCCAGCGCAATATCCTGCGCTTCATGTTCCGCAGCCCTGTCATCCGCGCCAAGCAGCACGATTGGGAAAGCCTCGCCCGTTTCGTGGTGGGAACGTTCCGGGCCGATGCGGCACGCGCCGGCGCGGTGTCGGAGGTCGCCCAACTGGTCGACGAACTTTGCAGCGTCAGCCCCGAGTTTGCCGCCTTGTGGCAGGAAAACGACGTGCTCAGCCACGGTGACGGGACAAAGCGCCTGAAGCACCCGCAGCTCGGCGACATCGAGCTGGAATACTCGGCATTCTCGGTCGATGGACGCCCGGACTTGAGCATGATCGTCTACAACCCGATCGACAGCACGGTCGCCGACCGTATCCGCGCCCTCGCCCGGCGCCCCTCAGGGCAAGGGTTGGACCAGGGCTGATATCTGCGGCGACGGCGGACGGCGCGGATGCCGCCATTGCCCCATGCCCTGCATACAAGGCAGCAGCACGGCTTGCGAAGCCATCGCGGCCCATGGCATCTGTCGGCTTCACCAACACAAATGGCACTATGACACCACGGCAGACACGACAAAGCGGCAGGCAGGCGGCGCCCGGCGTCAGCCTGAACCGGGCGCTGTCGAAGCTTGGCCTGTGCTCGCGCACGCAGGCCGAGGTGCTGATCGCGGAAGGCCGCGTGCGTGTCGGCGGCAAGGTGGTGCGCAATGCCTCGCTGCGCGTCGACCTCAACCGCGACCGCATCGTCGTTGACGGTGATCAGGTCGTTGCCGAGCGCAAGGTCTATGTCATGCTCAACAAGCCGCGCGGGCTGGTCACCACCCGCGACGACCCGCAACAGCGCGACACCGTCTATGCCTGCCTCGAGGGGCTCGATTTGCCCTTCGTCTCGCCGGTCGGCCGCCTCGACAAGGCGAGCGAAGGCCTGCTGTTGATGACCAACGACACCCGCTTTGCCAACCGGCTGATGGACCCCGCCTCGCATTTGCCCAAGACCTACCACGTGCAGATCGGCACGGTGCCGGATGAGACGATGCTGGACAAATTCCGCGCGGGCGTCACCGTCGACGGCGAGACCCTGACCGCCAGCTCGATCCACCTCTTGCGCAGCGGCGGCCGCACAGCCTGGCTGGAGATCGTGCTCGACGAAGGCCGCAACCGCCACATCCGCCGCCTGCTCGCGGCGCAAGGCATCGAAGTGCTGCGCCTGATCCGCATCGCCATCGGCCGCCTGCAGCTTGGCGACCTCGCCAAGGGCACCGCGCGGCATCTGACACCGGAAGAACTGGCTCTGCTGGTGGATTGAGTGAGGCGTGTCGCCGGTGTCGGCGCACCGCGTCGGCGCTCTCCTGACGGAGGGCTGTCAGGAGACTTGGTCTATATCTGCCCATGGGGCGGCAGCGGCTCCAGCAATCCAGGAGCCATGCGATGAATTTCGTCTCTGTCCGCATCATCACGTCAGATGTCCAGCGCCTCGTGCGCTTCTACGGCGAAATCACCGGCATGCCGGTGACCATGTACACGGAAGACTTCGCCGAACTCGCAACACCTTCCTGCACGCTGGCGATCGGCAGCACGCGCACTTTGATGCTGTTCGGCGGCGACATCGCCCGCCCGGCCGACAACCACACGGCAATCCTCGAGTTCCGCGTCGGCGACGTCGACGCGGAATTCGCCAGGCTCTCGGACACCTTAAGGGACGTCACGGTACAGAAGCCGACCACCATGCCCTGGGGCAACCGGTCTATGCTGTTCCGCGACCCGGACGGCAATCTGGTGAACTTCTTCACGCCGGTGACCGCCGAGGCGATCAGGAAGTTCGACAGATAGGACTCTTGCGCCCTACTTCTGGTTCCACTTGCGCACGACCGGCTCGCTCAAATCATGCTCGTAGCCGAGCACGCTGATACTGGCCGTATCGAGCACGAACAGCGCACCATCTTCGGGCGGCAAGCCGAGCCAGCGCGCCCCCAGCACGCGCAAAAAATGCGCGCTGGAAAACACCAATATGTCGGCATTGGCCTTGCGCAATTCGGCGATGATCCTGTCCGCTCGCGCGCCGACATCGGCCGCAGTCTCGCCCTTCGGGCAACCATCGCGAAACACGGTCCAGCCGGGCCGCTCGGCCTGGATCTGTCTTGTCGTCAGCCCCTCATAGGCGCCGTAGTCCCATTCCTGCAGATCGTCCTTCTTGACGCTTTCGGCACCGAAGCCAGCCAGCACGCTGGTGTTGTAGGCACGCTGCGAAGGGCTCGACCACACCGCAGAGAACGACAGCCCTTTGAGTCGGTCCGCGACACCCCGCGCCGCGGCCTCGCCGGCCAGCGTCAACGGCATGTCGGTGCGGCCGGTGTGCTGCCCCGAAAGGCTCCACGCCGTCTGGCCATGCCGGACCAGATGTATCTGCGGAAACGCGCTGCTCATTGGATGCCTTTCGATGTCGCCCGCACCTTAGGGAACGATGCCGCAAAGGGGAATCCTGCTGACGCAAACGTGTGTGCAGCTTGGCCCTGATCCGCATCGAGTTGGCCCTGTGATCAGCCCGATGGCGCGACTATATCAAGGATAGCCTCCCAAGGCTCCCGCCACCACAAGGGCAGCGGCCCTTGCACAATAGGTCGAGATCATCATGTACAAACATCTGCTCATTGCCACGGACGGATCGGAACTGGCCGACAGGGGCGTTGCCCACGGTCTGGCGCTGGCCAGCGGCATTGGTGCCGCCGTCACTTTCATCACCGTCTCCGAACAATTCCCGATCTTCGCCTGGGGCGGCGCCATGGCGGGCTTTGCCGCTGGCGATGAACTGGCCGCCTACCAGGAAGAAGCGCGCAAATATGGCAAGAAGGTTCTCGACAAGTGCAAGGCATCGGCGAATGCGGCCGGCGTCTCCGCGGAGGTCGTCCATGTCGAGGACAAAAGACCGGCCGAGGCAATCCTGGAGCTGTCGCAGGCTCAAGGCTGCGACTTGATCGTGATGGCCTCGCACGGGCGTCGCGGACTGGGCAAGCTGCTTCTGGGAAGCCAGACGGCGGAAGTGCTGTCCTACACCGAAATCCCGGTGCTGGTGGTGCGGTAAGCGCCTCCGCAAATCTCCGGCAGACCGTAATGACAATGTCATTACAGTCTGCTATGGTCTGATGAAGAAGGGAGCTATTTATGCCAACATCACATCATCCGCTCCCGAAGAGTGTTCCGCTCAACATCCGCGTCAAGCCGGAAGTTCGCAATCTGATTGACCGTGCAGCGGAACTGCTCGGCAAGAATCGCACCGACTTCATGCTTGAAGCGTCGCAACGCGCCGCTGAGGACGCGTTGCTCAACCGTCTCGTGTTTACCGTCGAGCCGGATGTCTACGCTGCTTTTCTGGCACGTCTCGACGCGCCGCCGCAACAGAACGATCGATTGCGCCGCACCATGACGGCAAAGACTCCGTGGGACGCTTCGTGAGGCTGTCGGCTCCAGTTCCGCTCGCCGACCATCACGAACTCAGCGAATTTTTATCGGGCATACCCTCACTCGACGATTGGTTGAAAAAACGTGCCCTGACCAATCAGGCGGGCGGTGCATCCCGTACCTATGTGACCTGCGACGGTAACCGTGTCGTTGGCTACTACGCCATTGCCAGCGGCGGCGTGAAGATGGTCGAAGCTCCTGGTCGCTTCCGGCGCAATATGCCCGATCCGATCCCGGTTGCGGTGCTGGGCAGGTTAGCGGTCGACCAGGCACATCATGGGCGAGGCATCGGTCGTGCGCTGATGAGGGATGCTGGTCTGCGAATACTCCAGGCTGCTGACATACTGGGAATCCGAGGCTTACTGGTCCATGCGATATCCGAGGACGCCCGAGCCTTCTATCTGGCTGTCGGATTCGAGCCTTCTCCGGTCGAGCCATTGACGCTGATGGTGACGCTCGCCGATCTCAACCAGAGTCTCAGCTGACGATTGCGGGCTGCAAAGCCTGCGCTAGCGCAGGGCCTCGCCCACAAGATACACCCCCAGCGCCAGCAGCCCGGCGAAGAACACTTTGCGGAAGGTCTCGACGCTCATCTTCTGGCGTAGCGCCAGGCCGGCGAACATGCCGGCGAGAGCCGGCGCCAGGGCCAGGACCGACCCCGCCATTTGCGCCGTCTGCGACGCGAGAGCACCGGTCCTGAACAGCCCGATAGCGAGCGCTGCCGTCGACACGGTGAAGGAAAGGCCAAGCGCCTGGATCAGGTCTTCTTTCTCCAGCCGCAGCGATTGCAGATAGGGCACCGCCGGAATGACGAAGACGCCGGTGGCGCCGGTGACCAACCCGGTCGCCACGCCGACCAGCGGCGACGCCCACACTTCCTGGCGCGCCAGCGTGATGAAGCCTGCCTTGGCGAGACCGACAAGGGCATAGAGCACCAGCGCCGCGCCCAGCCCCGCCGAGGCCACGCCCGTATGTGCGCCGGTCAGCAGACCGGCGCCGGCTACGGTGCCGAGTACGATTCCGGCCATCATCGGCCACAACCGCTTGCACAGGCCGCCGAAGGATGGCCCGGTCAGCAATTGCCAGAGATTGGTGACCAGCGACGGAATCAACAGCAAAGCGGCTGCCTGTGGCGGCCGCATCGTCACCGCCAGCAGTCCCATCGCCACGGTCGGCAGCCCCATGCCGACGACGCCCTTGACGAAGCCCGCAGTGAGGAAGACAGCGCCGATCCAGGCGATAATGCCAGCGCTCAGCATGATCGCACTTTCGCCGCCGGATCAGTCATGCAGCAGCATGTCGGTTGCGTCGGCATCCGCGCTGGCAGCCTTTGTCGGCGCAGCATCGCGGCTGACGGAAGCGACCGTCGCTGCACATTCCCGCAGGCCTGGCTCCGCTCGCGCCATGGCAAGGCCAGCCACGACGATGGCCAACACAATCGCCGCGCTTTCAAGAATGCCGAACCGGCTTGATGTTCGTTCGTTCATGACACTGCTCCTTCGAAACTGTTGACGAAGATCTCGGCCGATCACAATGTGGAAATCGCGCTGCCAGCCTTCGGCCAGACCGAAGGCTGGGGCAAAGCCGACCGCCTTCCCCCAGGCCGCCGGGCTGTGTGCAGGGAGCAAGAGAATGCGCTTCGATCTGGTCGATCTCAGGCTGTTCCTGCTGGTGGCCGAGCGCGGCAGCATCACCCACGGCGCCGAGCTTGCTGGACTGGCCCTT
This sequence comes from Mesorhizobium sp. M0051, assembly GCF_040323235.1. Classification (NCBI taxonomy): domain Bacteria; kingdom Pseudomonadati; phylum Pseudomonadota; class Alphaproteobacteria; order Hyphomicrobiales; family Phyllobacteriaceae; genus Mesorhizobium; species Mesorhizobium sp. M0051. Next base: position 34,429 of record NZ_JAMYUT010000039.1, on the reverse strand, counting down.
GCCTCGGCCAGTGCCCGCATCAAGGGCATGGAGGAGCGGCTCGGCGCGCCGCTCTTGGAGCGCCGCCGGCGAGGCGTGGTGCCGACGGCGGCCGGACAGGCGTTGCTGCATCACGCAAGGGCCGTGCAGAACCAGATCGAGGCGTTGGCCGGCGATCTCGCCGCCTATGCCAGCGGTTTGCGCGCCCGTGTCCGGTTGATGGCCAACACCGCCGCCACCGGCGAGCTGCTGCGCGGCATCCTGCCGGCCTTCCTGGTCGCGCAACCCCGGATCGACATCGATCTAGACGAGCGGCCGAGCCATGAGATCGCGGAAGCCATGGCCAGCGGCGCTGCCGATCTCGGCATCGCCGCGACCTGGGCCGGCCTGTCGCATCTCGAGCAGAAACCGTTCTTCACCGACCGGCTGGTGGTGATCGCCGCGCGAAACTGGCCCGGCCTTCCAGGCTTGCGTACAGCCAGTCTCAGCGACGTGATCGGCGAACCCTTCGTTGGCCTCAGCACCGGCCATGCGCTGCAGGAGCACATCAGTCGCCAGGCCGCCCGCCTTGGCGGCCATCTGAATTTTCGCATCCGCGTGCCTGGCCTCGACAATGTCTGCCGGCTGGTCGCACAAGGCGGCGGCCTCGCCGTCGTGCCGGAAAGTGTGGCGCGCCGCTCGGCACGCTCAGTGCGTAGCCTGCGGCTGGCCGATGACTGGGCGACGCGCCAGCTCAACCTCTGCGCCCGCCGCTTCGACGATTTGACGCCGCAGGCAAAGTTGCTGGCCGCCGCGCTGGTCTGAATTCCACAGCCGAACAGCAAGCGGCTGCATCCGCGCCGGCGACCATTGTCCCCGTCAATGCGAAAACAACGCCTTGCATTTCAAAAATCCGTGACATAGCTTGTTTGCACATTGGCAAAGAAATTGCCGAAGTTTTTTCCTTTTGTGAAAGACGGGGACTTTGCGGGAACATCTCGATCTGACCGATCGGCGGCTGGTCAAACAGCTGTCGCAGGACGCCCAACCGGGCATCAACCGCATCGCCGAGATCTTGGCGGTTTCGGTTCCGACGGTGCGCTCGCGGCTGCGCAACCTGCTCGACCGCAACCTGCTCAAGATCGTCGGGCTGCTGAACCTGACCGAGCGGCCCGAGCTGATCTCGGCGATCGTCGGCATCAACGCCCAAGGGCGCGGCCGGGCCCGCGAGCTGGCGCAGCGCATTTCCGAACTGCCCTTCGTCAACTCGGCTTCGGTGGTAACCGGGCGCTTCGACATCATCGTCGACGTGACGGTGGCCGGTGATGTCGCCGATCTCTACCGCGTCACCAGCGAGTTGATCCCGGGCGCCGGCGAGCCGGGCGAAGTGGTGCGCAGCGAGACCTTCGTCGTCATGGCGTCCTGCAACAAATGGGTCAGCCTGCCCGAAGGCTGCTGGTCGGACGACCGCAAGGAGCCGGCATGAAGATCGCGGTTCTCGGTGGCCTCGGCCTGCAAGGCCGCGCGGCCATCGCCGACCTCGTCGTCAGCGACGGCGTTGAGGAAATTGTCTGCGTCGACACCGCAGCGGACGGTCCTGCCCGGATTGCCGGCCTGACCGACCTTGCTCGCGTGCGCTTCGTCGTGCCCGATGGCGCCATCGGCCCGGCGCTGGCCAAAGTGCTCGATGATGTCGACGCCGTCATAGATCTGTTGCCGCAGCCGCTGATGCGCGAGGCGGTGCAGGCCGCCATCGCCACGCGGACGCCGCTGGTCACCACCAATTACGCCAAGTCGATCGCCGACCTGGCGCCGGCGGCCGAACAGGCCGGCGTTCCGATCATGACCGAATGCGGGCTCGACCCCGGCATCGACCTCGTGCTCTACGCCCGTGCCGCAAAGCAGTTCGACTCCATCACGGCAATCGATTCCTACTGCGGCGGCATCCCCGAGCCGAAGGCGATGGCCAAGCCGCTTTGCTACAAGGTGAGCTGGAATTTCGACATGGTCCTGGTCAGCCAGAACCGCGACAGCGTGATGATCGAGGACGGAAAACGCGTCGCTGTGCCAGCCGGTCAGCAGCACGCCAACCCTTTCATCCATGAGATCGAGGTCGCAGGCTTGGGCAAGCTCGAAGCCTTCCCCAATGGCGATGCGCTGCGTTATGTCGAGATGCTGGACGCCGCCAAGGGGCTGTGCCGCTCCGGCCGCTACACGCTGCGTTGGCCGGGATGGTCGGCCTTCTGGGCGCCGCTGAAGGAGCTCGGCTTCCTCTCCGAAGACAAGGTGCCCGGCACCTCCAACAGCCCGCGCGAATTCCTCGGCCGGCTGCTCGGGCCCCAATTGCAATATGGCCCCGGCGAAAAGGATCTTTGCGTGATGCGCAATGTCTTTTCCGGCCTCGAAGGCGGCCGCGCCAAGACGGTGACATCGGACCTGATCATCGAGCGGGACCTCGTCTCCGGCCTGTTCGGCATGAGCCTCGGCGTCGGCTACCCCGCCAGCATCGTGGCGCAGATGCTGGCACGCGACGACATCACCAAGCCCGGCCTGCTCAACCCGCTGCTCGATGTGCCTGACGAGCCCTTCTTCGACTCGCTAGCCAGACGCGGCATCAATGTCACCGAAACGGTGGCCTGGGGCTGAGGATTTTCGAACGGTGGCTGCCGCCGGCAACGGTGCCGCCGCTCAAAAAAGGGCCCGAGGAAATCCGCGGGCAGATACCAACGACAACAGGGAGGACTACCGAAATGAAGATTGCCAGACTTTTCATCGCCGGACTTGCGTTCGCCGGGCTCGCCACTGCGGCCACGGCCGGAACACTGGACGACATCACCAAGCGCGGCGAACTTCGCGTCGCCGTGCAGACCCAGGGTCCCCCCTTCTCGCTGGTCGGCGCCAATGGCGAACGCACCGGCAGTTCGGTTGAACTGGCCGAACTGATGGCCAAGGAAATGGGCGTGAAAATCACCTTCCTCGACTTCGACTGGGACGGCCTGATCCCGGCGCTGCTCTCGGGCAAGGCCGATCTGCTGGTCGCCGACATGACGCCGACATTGGCGCGCGGCATGAAGGTCGCCTTCACCACGCCTTACATGTACACGGGCAGCACCGTCTTCACCAAGGCCGACGGCAAGTTCAAGACGACCGAGGATTGCAAGGCCAAGGGCACCAAGATCGCCGTGCTGCTGGGCGCCACCGGCGAGAAGGAAGCCAAGACCGCGTTCCCCGATGCCGACGTCAAGAGCTACAAGGGCGGTGGTCCACTGCTGCTCGATGCCGTCAACAACGGCCAGGCCGATTGCGGCGTCAACGACGTCTCGGCGGTCAAGGGTCAGTCGACGGCGTATCCGGCCGGCTCCTTCACCATCATGCCGGACCTTTTGTCGAAGGAACCGCTTGCCTTCGCCACCCGCTATGACGAGCCGGACCTGCTGGTCTGGATGAACCTGTTCCTCAACCAGGTCAGCATAGACGGCCGCCTGCAGAAGAACCTCGACTACTGGGTCAATTCCGACGCCTGGAAGAAAGACCACTGAGGAATTAGGGAGTAGCGAATAGGGAGTAGCGAGTAGCGAGTAGCGAGTGGTGAACGGCTGTTCCGGCCACGCTTTGCTGCTCCCCACTTCCCTACTCGCTACTCGCTACTCGCTATTCGCTATTCGCTACTCGCTATTCGCTAATCACCCTTCCCTCTTCACCGCCACGCGCCCATGCTCGAGAATTTCAGTTTCCGCACAATCGTCGAATATCTGCCCCTGTTCGGGCAGGGCCTGATCACGACCGTCTGGCTGTCGGCGCTGTCCTTTGTCGGTGCGCTCGTCGTCGGCATAGTGCTGTGCGCGGCGAACCTGCAGCGCGGCTGGCTATTCCGCACACCGGCCAAGGCCTATATCGACGCCGTGCGCGCCACGCCCCTGCTGGCGCAGCTTTATTTCCTCTATTTCGGCTTGCCCAGGCTCGGCTTCGTCCTGCCGGAGCTGGTCGTCGGCATCCTCGCGCTATCGCTCAACAGCGGCGCCTATATCGCTGAAATCATTCGCGCCGGCATCCTGTCGATCCCGCGCGGCCAGGTCGAAGCCAGCGTCGCCTCTGGCATGACCTATGTCCAGCGCATGCGCCTTGTCGTCCTGCCGCAAGCCTTCAAGGTGACTATCCCGCCGCTGCTCGGCCAGGCGATCGTGCTGGTCAAGGATTCCGCACTGCTGTCGCTGATCTCGGTTTCCGAACTGACGCGCGCCGGCCAGTTGCTCGCCTCCGACCGCTTCATGCCAGCCGAAGGCTTCCTCACCATCGCCGCCTTCTATCTGCTGCTCTATTACGGACTGAAGGGACTGGCTGGCCTGTCCAGCCGCTGGCTCGGCGCAGCCGGGGCCCGCACATGATCTGGCAACAGCTGCAAAGCCTCGCCGGCTCCTATCCGCTGGCCCTGCGCGGCCTCGGCATGACCGTGGTGCTGTCGCTGATCAGCCTGGTGCTCGGCACCTCGCTCGGCTTCGGTCTCGGCCTCCTGCGCACCGGTGGCAATCGGCTGATATCAGCCATCATCGGCGCCTGGGTCGACCTGATCCGCGGCACGCCCTTCCTGGTGCAGATCTTCCTGATCTTCTTTATCCTGCCGGAGTTGGGCATCGAACTCGACGCCTTCACTGCCGGCATCATCGCGCTGACCAATCTGGCCGCATGCTTCATCTGCGAGATCGTCGCCGCCGGCATCCGCTCGGTGCCGACAGGCCAGGTCGAGGCGGCACTCGCGTCCGGCCTGTCGCGCTGGCAGCGCATGCGCCAGGTGGTGCTGCCGCAGGCGATGCGCATCGTGCTCCCTCCGCTGGTCGGGCAGTATGTGCTGTTGATCAAGGATTCTTCCGTCGTCTCCGCCATCGGACTGACCGATCTCACCCGCGTCGGCTGGTTGGTGGTGCAGCGTGTGCCGAACGGCCTTCTGGTCTTCTTCCTCGTCGGCGTCGGCTATTTCATCGTCTGCTATCCCCTGATCATGCTCGCCCGCCGGCTCGAGCGCCGCATGGGTGCGGCGCATGGCGAGGTGCAGCTGTGACATCGAACCCGAAGGGCCCAAAAGATATGACCAAAACGGGCATGATCGACTTTCGCGGCGTCAACAAATGGTTCGGCTCGCTCAACGTGCTCAGGGATATCACGCTCAGCGTCGAGCCGCGCGAAGTGGTCGTCGTCTGTGGCCCGAGCGGCTCCGGCAAGAGCACGCTGATCCGCTGCGTCAACGGCCTGGAGGCGATCAAGGACGGCGACCTCACCGTCGACGGCCAGCGTCTCGGTGACCCCGCCACCAACATGACGCAGCTACGCACCGAGATCGGCTTCGTCTTCCAGTCGTTCAACCTCTACCCGCACAAGACCGCGCTCGAAAACGTGACGCTCGCCCCCATCCATGTCCGCAAGATCCCGCGCGCCGAGGCCGAAAAGGCCGGGCGCGAATTGCTGGCCAAGGTCGGGTTGGCCGACAAGGTCAATGCCTATCCCGCGCAGCTCTCCGGCGGCCAGCAGCAGCGCGTGGCGATCGCGCGTTGCCTCGGCATGCGGCCCAAGATCATGCTGTTCGACGAGCCGACCTCGGCGCTCGACCCCGAGATGATTTCGGAAGTGCTCGACGTCATGGTGGCGGTCGCCGAGGAAGGCATGACGATGATGGTGGTGACGCACGAAATGGGCTTTGCCCGCAAGGTCGCCCAGCGCGTGGTTTTCATGGACGCCGGCGCCATAGTCGAAAGCGGCACGCCCGACGAATTCTTCTCCCACCCCAAGACCGACCGCAGCCGGGCTTTCCTCGGCAAAATTCTCAGGCACTAACGGCGCACTGACACGCCGGTCAATTTACGCGTTCCTTGGCAGCGAGCACACTTCACCCGTCATAGGTGTCGTTCAATGTCCATTCGTTGATGTAGGATGCGGATGACATCTAAGGTCGTTTCGGATTGACGGAAGAAAACGAAGTGTTGCCCGACGGGATACTTGAAATAGTACTCGCGCACTTCGGTGCGGCGGCCGGTTTTGAGCCCGCTGGCCAAGGCCTCGATAGCGCCGATCAAATCGTGGTGATACCGATCCGCTTGTTCAAGCGACCAGTGCTTGAACGTGTAGAGCCAGATATCTTCCAGATCAGTTTCGGCGAGAGGTGAGAGTCGATATTGGCGGCACTCATTTGGCATGCTTGGCGCGCATCTTGCTCAGGAACGCAGTGCTATCGAAGGCAACGGGCGCGCCAGATTCCTCGCCAGCGATGAGCGCGTTTTGCAAAGCACGGACCTTGGCCTCATGCTCCTCGAGCAACCGCAGCCCTGCACGCACGACATCACTTGCCGAACCGTAACGGCCTGTCTGAACCTGCGTATCGATGAAGCCAGCGAAATGGTCGCCAAGGGAAACAGAGGTATTTCGGGGCATGAGCTCCATCCTAAGGTTGCGATGTCAACATATACCAAAAATTGGTATATGTCCACAATTGTGACCTCAGGGGCAAGATGCCAAGTCGCCCTGCCATCGCGCATGTCGTGATTCAAGCCGCCTCTTCCGGACTCCCGCCCATCACAAACGCAACCCGGCCGCCACGCCGCCTCAGCAGCGCGATGGCAAGGAAGGCGATGACGCCGCTCGCGGCGACGGCCACCAGCACCCACAGCGAATTGGCGACCGAAGTCCGCGCCATCATGAAGGCGAGCGCGAACGGCGCGAAGGACGAGGTGAACTGACGGGCGGCGCTCGCCCATCCGAGCCGCGCGCCATAGCCCTCGCGGCCGAAGAGTTCGAGCGGCAAGGTGCCGCCGACGATGCTGGTGAGGCCGGACCCGAGGCCAAACAGGAACACGAACAGGAAGGCGCCGGGCAGCCACGGTGTGGTCAACAGCAACGCGCACAGCCCGGCCGTGAGCAGCGAAGCTGCGATGACGGCAAGGTGCGTTTGCGGCAATCGCCCGCCAAACAGCATGTTGATCAGCCGGCTGGCGACCTGTGACGGGCCGAACAGGGTCGAGACGAAGAGGCCGGCGGTGCCGAGCCCAAGAGCCGCTGTCAGCGGCACCATGTGGATCAGGATCGCCGACAGCACGAACCCTTCGGTCGCGAAGCCCGCCAGCATCAACAGAAACGCAGCCCGGCCGCGCCGCGAATCGAGCGGCGCGCCCGCTTCCGGGGTCGGCCCGCGCTCTTGGCTCGCGGCCGTCGCGTGATGGCGCGACAGGCGCATCAGCCAGGCGTGGATCGGCAGGCAGAGCCCGAGATTGAGTGCCGCGAACAAAAGATAGACCTCGCGCCAGGTCAGTTGCGCATGCAGCGCCGAGGTCAGCGGCCAGAACAGCGTCGAAGCGAACCCGGCGATCAGCGTGAGGTGGGTTATGCTGCGTTGCGGACTCGGAACCCCGATCTGCACGATCGCCACGAAGGCGGCGCTATAGAGGACGAAGCTGGAGGCCAGCTCCATCGCCAGCAGCGCCAGAACGAAACTCACGCGGCCGGGCGAGACGGCGCACAGCGCCAGCGCCAAGGCTGCCGCGACCGAGCCCATGGTCATGATGCGCCCAGCGCCGAAGCGGTCGGCCCAGCGCCCGGCCGTCGGCGCGAACAGGCTGCCGGCGAACAACGAGGCGGATAGCGCGCCGAACACCCAGCCTTCGCTGAGGCTGAACTCGCTGGCGATTGCCGGCGCCAGGATCGAGAAGCTGTAGTAGAGCGTGCCGTAACCGATGATCTGGGTCAGCCCGAGCGCCCAGATCGCCTTGCGCAGGACAGATCGGTCAGGCATCGCTGGCTGCCATCGTCTCTCGCGCCTCGATGCCGGCCGGCGTGGTTGCACAGCCGCAGCCCGACGCGCCGTTTGCCTTGGCGTCCGCATCCCTGACGCAGCAGGCATCGACATTGGCGGGCGCGGGTCCGCCGCAGCAGCCAGCACTCTCCGACACCGTCACGACGCCGACGGCGCTGCACACGCCGGTTTCCGGCAGCACCAGCCGCACCTCGCGAGCCGCGGCATAGTCGCCGGCAATATCGGCGACCACCGAGCGGACCTGTTCGTAGCCGGTCGCCATCAGGAAGGTCGGCGCGCGGCCATAGGATTTCGAGCCGACGATGGTGAAGCCCGGTTCGGGATGCGCGAGTTCCCTGATGCCATGCGCGGGAACCGTGCCGCATGAGTGGAAATTCGGATCGATCAGCGGCGCCAGCGCCGGCGGCGCCTCGACGGCGGGATCGAGTGCGATTCGAATCTCACTAAGGAACGACAGATCGGGCCGGAAGCCGGTGGTGACGATGATGCGGTCGACTGCCAGATTGAACGGCTTGCCGGCCAGGCTGGCGTCGATGACGAGCCCCTCGCCTTGCACCTCGATGCGGTTGACGGCGAAAGGCGCCAGCATGTTCAGCCGGCCATCCGCCATCGCCTGCTTGGCGGCCAGACCGAGTGCGCCGCGTTCCGGCAACTGGTCGTTCAGCCCGCCGCCGAGCAATCTTTCGACGCTGGCGTGGCGCAGCGCCCAGAAAATCTCGGTGCCGGGTGCAGCGTCCTGCAACTCCATCAGCGCCAGGGCGACGTTGATGGCCGAGTGCCCGCCACCGATGACGAGGACGCGCTTGCCCGCATAGCTGCTCCTCACTTTGCCGACCACGTCGGGAATGCCATAGGCGATGCGCCCGCGAGCCTCGCCCTCGCCGGGAACCGGCAGCCCGTCGACACCGATCGGGTTCGGCCGCCACCAGGTTCCGGACGCGTCGATGACGGCGCGCGCGTGGGCGCGGTGCTCGCCGCGGGCATCGCGGTAGCGGATGACGAAGGGAGCTTGCTTGCGGCCTTCATTGGCGACCTTGTCATGTCCCTGGCGGGTGATCGCGGTGACCTCGGCGCCGAGCTTCAGATTGGCGGCGATCGCGGGAAGCCGGCCAAGCGGCGCCAGATAATCGCGCACGATCTCGCCGCCGGTCGGCAGGCCTTGGCTGTCCGGCGCCGTCCAGCCGGAGCGGTCGAGCAGCGCCCGCGCCGCCGCGTCGATGTTGTATTTCCACGGCGAAAAAACCCGCACGTGACCCCATTCGAGCAGTGCAGCACCGACACTCTCGCCGAGCTCCAGGATCAGCGGGCGGATGCCGCGCTCGACCAGGTGCGCCGCGGCAGCGAGGCCGACCGGGCCGGCGCCGATCACCGCGACGGGAAGATCTGCCATCATGTCCATCGGTTCGATCCTTCCGGTATCTTCGAATTATACGTCCAAAAAAATCAGGCCGGCGCTTTGCTGGCGGCAGGCGCGCAGGTGGCGTCGGCGCAGCACTCGTCGGCGAGATAGCCGATCAGTGCGTTCATGCCGGGATAGTTGGCGCGGCAGATCAGCGTCGTCGCCTGCCGCTCCTGCGTGACAAGGCCTGTGTCGACCAGCCGCTTGAGGTGGTGCGACAGCGTCGAGGACGGAATGTCGAGCTTGCCCTGGACGGCGCCGACGGCAAGCCCCTCCTCTCCGGCGCGCATCAGGATGCGATAGAGCTGAAGCCGCGTCGGGTTGCCGAGCGCTTCGAGCTGCGCGGCTGCTTTTTCGAGTTTCATGGAAATAAGCTATGCGACACTTTTCGCGACGTCAATCAAATTTCGAAAAATATGGAAATAACGTCAGACGACACGCTTGCCCAAGGCGTCGATGACCACCTCGCCGTCCTCCTTGGTGAACGCGCCGATCTCCGGGTTGGGCAGGATGTCCAGCACCTTTTCCGACGGCCGCGCCAGGACGACGCCGAGCGGGCTGACCACGATCGGCCGGTTGATCAGGATCGGATGCTCGAGCATGAGATCGAGGATCTCCTCGTCGGTCCATTTCGGGTCGGCAAGGCCGAGTTCGGCATAGGGCGTGTCTTTCTCGCGCAGCAGGTCGCGCACTGTCATGCCCATCGCGGCGATCATTTCGACCAGCCTTTCACGCGACGGCGGCGTCTTCAGATAGTCGATCACCTCCGGCTTCTCGCCCGACTGCCGGATGATGGCCAGCGTGTTGCGCGACGTCCCGCAATCGGGATTGTGATAGATGGTGACGGTCATTGCGCGGCCTTCATCTGTTTGATCGGTTTCGGTTCGGCGAGCAGCCAGCCCGCCAGGGTCATGGCCAGCAGCGCCCCCAGCAATTCGGCGGCTATGAAGCCTGGTAGGTCGACCGGACGGATGCCAGAAAAAGTATCGGAAAAAGCGCGGGCGATAGCGACGGCCGGGTTGGCGAAGGAGGTCGAAGCGGTGAACCAGTAGGCAGCCGTTATGTAGAGCCCGACCAGCCAGGGGATCGCGTCGGAGCGGAAGCGCAGGCCTGCCAGGATGGTGAAGACAAGGCCGAAGGCGGCGACTGCCTCCGCGAGCCATTGCCCGGTTCCGGTCCGCACCGTAGCCGAGGCCTGCAGGATCGGCAGTTCGAACATGGCGTGGGCCAGAAACGTCCCGGCGATGCCGCCCGCGACCTGGGCGATGATATAGGCAAGCGCTGCGTTCGCCTCGATCTCGCGGCGAAGCGCGAATACCAGCGTGACGACGGGATTGAAGTGCGCCCCCGAGATCGGTCCCAGTATCGTGATCAGCACGACGAGGATCGCTCCCGTCGGCAAGGTGTTGCCCAGCAGTGAAACGGCGACGTCGTGGGTCAGCCGGGCGGCCATGATGCCGGAGCCGACCACAGTCGCGACGAGCAGCGCGGTTCCCAAGGCTTCCGCGACGATGCGGCGTGGCAAGTCACCTTCGGCAGGTTGCGGCCGAACTCGTCCACGCGCTTCTGGATCGCTCATCGGTGGTTGCCCCCTAGCAGTCACAGGTCACGGCATTGATGACAGGTCGACAGAGTTCCGGCGCGCCGTTGCAGCAATCTTCCATCAGATAGGCCAGAAGGTCGCGCAAGCCGGTCATGTCGGCGACGTAGCGCACGATCCGGCCGTTGCGTTCGGGACGGATCAGCCCGGCATGGGCGAGCACCTTCAGGTGCGCCGACATGGTGTTCTGGACCGTGTCCAGCCTTGCCGCGATCTCGCCCGCCGGAATGCCTTGCGGCCCGGCGGGCACGAGCAGCCGGAAGACATCCAGCCGCGTCTCCTGGCCAAGTGCGGCCAGCGCGTTCAAAGTGCCTTTCTTATCCATATATCCGAATCCTTGGATTTATGGACTTCCGGATATCGGGTTCGCCGCGATCTGTAAAGCGTGTTTGCACGCCGTCAGGTGACCGCCAGCACCTTTCCTGTATCGTGCTGGCGCACGAAGTCCACGCGGGCACCGTCCCAGTGATAGCTGTAATGTCGGCCCTGCACCGGAATGGTGATGACGTCTGGCCAGAAGATGCCGATGCAGCCGCCGCCCGGCATGCGCACGCTGTTCCACACCAGCCCGTCGCTGCCTGCCGCCCGCAGCGCACGCCCTTCCGCCTGCGAGGCGGAATAGTCGTCCGGGTCGAGCACGCCGGGCACCGCGTTGACGTCATCGAGATCGCGGTCGACGCTGCCGATCAGCACGCGGAAATCCGCAGTCCAGCCCGGATCCTCGTTGGTGGCGCGCATAAATTTCTGGTGGTGGTGGACGGTCTCGGCCAGCGCCACCTCCTCGCTGTCGCCGGCATAGTAGATGCCATAGCTGCCATCCGAGAAGCGCCCCGGCCGCAGCGTCGAGCAGTGCACGAAGGGCGCCATCACGAAGCTGGAGCCGGGTCCGGAAACCCGCCTTGCGGCAGCCACCTTGCCGAGATCGCCGATCTCGAACCTTATGCGCGGGTTGGTCTTCGCCTCGACCGAGGCCAGCGCCTCCCAGTCGCGCGGATCGGCAATGTCCTCGAAGAGGTCGGTCGGCGGATGGATGGAGCGGATGATGCGGAAGGTCTGCCGCCAGTGGACACGGCGACGGACCGCAAGTCCACTCACCATGCACCACGCTCCGCGTCGAGCCATTCGCGCATCGCGGCAAGATCGGAAATTTCGCCACGCAGCATAAGGTCGAGAGCCGACTGGCCGCCGAAGGCGGCATTGGGCTTGCGGATCCAGGCATAGCCGCGTGCCGGCTCCGTGAACAGGTAGCGCAGGCCCTTGTGGATGCCCATCAGATGCGCCATGCGGGTGCGCAGGTCACGGTCGATCCTGCCGATGCCGCCTTCCTTCCAACGTGCCCAAGTGCGCGCCGATATGCCACCGAGCAGGATGCAGGCCTCCAGGTCGGTCAGATTCCAGGCCTTGAACAAATTGACCGTGGTGCGCGCGAGCGCGCCCGCCTCGTCGTCTGATATGACACTTCCCGCTGCGGCCGGTGTGGTGACTATGGACTGAAGCTGCATTTTGCTCCTCGCTATTGGCAGATATATAGCACACATCTGCCAATTGGCAAGACGGCGCTCGTCGGGCCGGATCTATTCCGCCACTTCGTACCGAAAAGGCGCAACGGCCCAGGATGTTACCCGGCCGCCCATATCAGCCCGTCAGTCTCTTGCTCATATAGACCGTCACGCCATTCATGAACGGCTCTTCCCGGTCCACGACATAGCCGTGCCTCCTGTAGAGCGACACATTGGCCTCGAAGGCGCCATTGGTCAGCAGGCGAAGCTCGAGGCGACCCGCTTCGATCGCCTTTTGCTCGACCCGCTCCAGCAACAACCGGCCGATCCCCCTGTCCTGCGCATCCGGTGCGACGCAGACGTTCTCGATCCAGAGATGATCGTCGGCCAGGATGGTTTCGATTATCCCGACGATACGGCCACCCTCGACGGCAAGATCGAACGAATGCTCGGCAACGGCCTTGTCGTAGTCGGTGCGCATCGGCAGCGGCTCGCGGCCGATCACCGGCACCCATTTGGCATAGGCGGCCCGAACGATATCCCTGATCGCGGCGGCGTCCGCCGGCACGGCCGGCCGAAGCCGGATGGAAGAGACGATGGTCATGAAAATGCTCCAGAATATGAAAACCCCGTCGGCCTGCTTGAGGCGAACGGGGCTGGAAACGAACGAACCGGGCTATCGTACCGGCCTTCGTCGTCGCGCAATCAGCTTGCCGCTCCGCACTGCGCAGGGGCGGCGTCGCTTGGTGTTGATGGGCGAAAAGACGAACATGCCGTCACGCCGGGGCATGAAGCGTGGCGCTGTCAAGACGGCTGCTCAATCGGTAAAGTCTCATGTCATGAGGCGGGCCTCGGTCTTGCCTACCGCCGCAGGATCAGGTGACGGCCCATGCGGCGGACAGCAGGCTGGTGCGGGCGCTCGCCAACTGGTGCCCATCCCCGGCTACCACACTACTACCCCGCCGCCGGCAAGCCACGCCAGCCTTCTCGCACCTGGTCAATACCTTGCGCTACAAGGACAAGATGAGCTCGACGGGCAGAATCTGTTGCCTGCCTGATTGACGAAGCAGGACGGCATCGGCATCATTCTCCACGGCGTGGCCTGCGCCGAACCTCCAGGGATCGTCCCCCCCAGCACGGTCTTGAACGGAGGCAAAGGGGCTTTCCAGTCTCAGGCCGCTGTCTTGGTCCGATCGTTTCGAGTGTGGTTGCTGGGGAACTTCATCCGGAACGTGAAAGGCCATGACAATGACCCAAAACGCAAATTTCAAACGTCGTGTGCGGGCTCGCGCTGCCAAGACAGGTGAGTCCTACACAGCCGCTCTCAGGCATTTTTACCGCCGCCCGCCGGACGATCCGGCGCCCGAAACCAGATCGATGCGATTGGCAGTCGCGCAAAGCACCGTCCATGACGACCCTCGCGACATCGGCGCGCTGCGCGACAGCGGGTTGGAGATGCGATGCTTGATGCGAGAGGCGCGGCAAGCAGGCGCAAGACTGCTGCACTTTCCCGAAGGCGCGACCTGCTCCCCCAACAAGCGCATCATGTCGGCCAGCGGTCGCGAAACAATCGGGCCGGCCGATTGGAGCCGGTTCGAATGGGCGGTCCTGCGCGACGAACTGGAGGCGACGCGGATGCTTGCGCGCGAGCTTGGCCTGTGGACGGTCTTCGGTTCGGTGCATCGGCTCAGCCAGCCGCGCCGGCCGCACAACAGCCTCTATGTCGTCTCCGATCGCGGCAAGCTGGTGACGCGCTATGACGAGCGCATGCTGTCGAACACCAAGATCTCCTTCATGTACACGCCGGGCTCGATGCCGGTGACATTCGAGGTCGACGGGCTCCGCTTCGGCTGCACGCTCGGCATGGAAGCGCACTTTTCCGAGATTTTCATCGACTATGAGAGGCTCGACGTCGACTGCGTCCTGTTCTCGACAATCACTGCCGCCGATGGCCCAGTTTTCGCCGTCGAGATGCAGGGACACGCGGCAAGCAACAATTACTGGGCGAGTTTCTCCATCCCCGCGCAACACAGCCTGACCGCGCCTTCGGGAATCGTTGCGCCCGGTGGCCGCTGGGCCGCGCAATGCCCTGCCGATGGAACCCCCGCGATTGCCGTCGTCAATATCGACAACAATCCGGGAGACCCGGCCCGGCCCTGGCGGCGAACGGCGCGGACGGGAATCTACCAACCGCACCTGGTGGAAGACGACCAGCGGAGCAACGATCGCGGCGTGTTCTAGGAAGGCGTCACGCACAGGGGGCGGCTGGCGACTGCCGGCCGCCCCCTGTGGTTGCTGCCGATAGAGCGCAATCCATCTGGATTGAATCCTCGGTCGTTCTATCTTCCTGTTCGCGCGAACCGAAGGTTCGAGACCTGGCACCAGCACCGGAGCAATCGCTGTGACCGATACCGATCTTGCCGATATCTATCGAGGCTACATCGCTTGCCTCAACAATCAGGATTGGCGCAACCTGCATCGGTTCGTCCATGACGAGGTGCACTATAATGGCGACCGGGTCGGGCTGGCGGGTTACCGCAAAAAGCTGGAGCGGGATTTATCCGAGATTCCGGACCTCTATTTCGACATCCAGCTGCTGATTTCGGATACGCCCTTCATAGCCAGCCGGCTCCAATTCAACTGCACGCCGATCGGAGACTTCCTCGGCCTGCCCGTCAACGGCAGGAAGGTCTCCTTCAGCGAGAACGTCTTCTACGAATTTCTCGACGACAGGATCAGGCACGTCTGGTCGGTGATCGACAAGGCGGCCATCGAAGCGCAGCTTTAGTCTGACAATCGTTCGTAAAAATCGATCGTTCTAACGAAAATAATTCGTTGGAAAGATTGGTTCTGGAATGGCATTCCTCGGCGATACCAGCCCGGAGCATTGCATTGTCTTCCTTTACCCACATTGCGAACGATATTCCGAAAAGCCTGATTTCTGCCGATCTTCCCCGGGGACAAAAATCTCTCAAATGGAGCGGCATCGTGCCAGGCATCGTCTTGGTCGCGATGATCACCGGGGTCGCCTTCTCGGCCCGCAATGTCTCCGGCTTCGCTTTGTTCAGCCCGATGATAACCGCCGTCGTCGCCGGCATGATCTATTCCAACGTGCTCGGCACGCCCGCCCACGCCAAGGCCGGCATCGCGTTTTCGCAGCGCCGGCTGCTGCGCTTTGCCATCGTGCTGCTCGGCTTTCAGCTGACGCTTGGCCAGATGGTGTCGATCGGCGCCAGCGGTGTCGGGATCGTGGCGGCTACGCTCGGCGCCACCTTCGTCTTCACCATCACGCTCGGCCGGCTGATCGGCGTCGACGCCAAGCTGGCGCAGCTGATCGCCGCCGGCACTTCGGTCTGCGGCGCCTCGGCCATCGTCGCCACCAACATCGTCACCGATGCGCGCGACGAGGACGTCACCTACGCCGTCGCCTCGATCACGTTGTTCGGCACCGTCGCCATGCTCGGCTTCCCGCTCATGGCGCCTATGCTCGGCCTCGACCAGCACGCTTTCGGCCTGTGGGCCGGCGCTTCGATCCATGAGGTGGCGCAAGTCATCGGCGCCGGCTTCCAGAACGGCACCCAGTCCGGCGAGATCGCCACCGTCGCCAAGCTGACCCGCGTCGCCATGCTGGCGCCGATGGTCATCACGCTCGGCCTGATGGCCCGCCGCAAAAGCAGCGGTCAGTCGGCCGCACAGCCGCCCATGCCTTGGTTCGTCGCCGCCTTTGTCGCCGTCGTCGCGCTGAACAGCTTGGTCACCGTGCCGGCCGAGATGAAGTCGGCAATGGCGCTCGCCACCACCATCATGCTGACCATGGGGCTGGCCGCCATGGGCCTGCAGGCAGACATTTCGCAGCTGCGCTCGCGCGGCCTGCGCCCGCTGGCGCTCGCCTTCTCGGCCTTCCTGTTCATCGGCTGCTTCAGCCTGATGCTGGTGAAGTTCGCCTAGTCCAGACCCGGCCAGGGCATGTTGAGATTCAGGTCAGGCCGGAGCGAGAACGATGGCTTCCGAGAACCGGAGCGGAGCGTACTTAAGTACGTGAGCACCGGAAGCGCAGGAAGCCGCCGTTCGCAGCCCGGCCTCACCTGAATATCAGCATGCCCTAATCCTCGAACGAACTCGCCGCGGCGTAGATCGCCGCCAGCGTCTCTATGCCGGCCTGGTCGGCCTTGTCGAAGCGGGCCGGCAGCGGGCTGTCGAGGTCGAGCACGCCGAAGACGCCCTCATCGTCCTCCAGCAGCACCACCAGTTCTGAACGCGAATCGGCGTCGCAGGCGATGTGGCCTGGGAAATCATGCACGTCCGTGATCAGCATCGAGGTGCCGAGTTCGACCGCCGTTCCGCACACACCCTTGCCGACGGCGATGCGCACGCAAGCCGGCTTGCCCTGGAACGGCCCGAGCACCATTTCCTCGTCCGATTGCAGGAAATAGAACCCCGCCCAGTTGAGATCCGGCACCATCTGGAAGATCAGCGCCGCGGTGTTGGCGGCGTTGGCGATCGAATCGCGCTCGCCGTCGAGCAGCGCCTTCAGTTGCGTGGCGAGGTCGCGATAGAACGCGGCCTTGTCTGAGGTGTCGATGGCTTTGGCCGCAAGCATGGCTTGTCTCCGTAGTCAGAATCGCGGTTGCGTTTCCGCAAGCTCTCTGCACCAAACGACCACCGGACGATACTAGCTTGAACTCCAGTCGCAGCGAAAGTCGGAAGAAGATGCCTGTCCGACACTCGGCAGCACGGCACGTCCATCGAACCGTGCTGCCTTGATCAAGAAGGCAAGTCCATCAGCCGGCGGGTTTGTACGCGCCGGCTGCCTTTTTGGCGGCTGCGAGCACTGCCTTCATGTCGAGTTCTTCCAGAACAACCATCTCGGTCAGCGAGCCGCTCGCTCGCACCGCAAGGGACATGCCAATCCCCGCTGACTGGTCCGGCACCTCGCCATTGACGACGACGTCATAGATGCCGCGCGTGAACATCATGCTGGTCATCTTGCCGCCAACGCTTTCAAAAAGCGCCTTGACCGCAGCTTGCCTGTCCGAGCCTTGCATCAATCCTTTGGCGGCATGAGGCGCATAGTTTGCCAAAATAGTCACTTTCATGGGTATTTCCTCCAAATGTCACTGTCTCGTGGCTGCTCCATAATTCGAGCGGCACGGAGTGATTTTTCGGTAACAATCGCAGGCGCCCTTGGACGCGTTGGCGGCCGAGGGCCCGCTGCCTGAGAAATATGCGCCTTGGCTAATATAATGACAATACCAGACAGGCCGTTAGCAGCCACCGGATTGCGGAAGTGATCTGGCTGGATCTCGGCTCGGCCAATGGCATCGAGCTCGGGCCGAAAAGTGGCGGCGGCGCCGCAGATTCACATCGGGCGTTTGGGTTCGCTCTTTGATGGCTTCGGCGTGTTGAAATCGGATTTCTTGTGCTTGTCGGCGGCAATCCTGCGGATGCGGTCGAAGCGGCTTTCCTCGGTTTTTTCGGTCGTCACGACCGTCTCTGGCTTCCGCACGAACGTGATCATGGATCCGTCTCCTGGGCTAGAGGCCTGCACGCCGGGAGAAAATACCCCCGGCGGTAGTTATCCAGGCTCCATTGAAGAGCCGGGGTGGCTGAATTCAGGACAGGTCTGAAAGGTGGCTTTTATGAAATCACCTTTCGCAGGCCGGCCGAATCTTAGTAGCCGCCCATGCCGCCGCCACCGCCACCCGCAGGTGCGGCATCCTTGGCCGGAATGTCGGTGATCATCGCTTCGGCGGTGATCAGAAGGGCTGCGATCGAGCCGGCATCCTGCAGCGCGGTGCGCACCACTTTCGCCGGGTCGACGATGCCCGCCTTGATCATGTCGACATAGACCTCGTTCTGGGCGTCGAAGCCCTGATTGTGGTCCTTGCTGTCGATCAGCTTGCCGACGACGATCGAGCCTTCGACGCCGGAATTCTCGGCGATCTGGCGGATCGGCGCTTCGAGCGCCCGAAGCACGATCGAGATGCCCGCGGTGACATCGGCATTGGCGCCATTCAAGCCGGCCAGTGCCGACCTGGCACGCAGGAGTGCCACGCCTCCGCCGGGCACGATGCCTTCTTCAACCGCGGCGCGCGTTGCGTTCAGAGCATCGTCGATGCGGTCCTTCTTTTCCTTGACTTCCGACTCGGTGGCGCCGCCGACGCGGATGACGGCAACACCGCCGGAGAGTTTGGCCAGCCGCTCCTGCAGCTTTTCCTTATCGTAGTCGGAGGTCGTCTCCTCGATCTGGCCCTTGATCTGGGCGACGCGCGCCTGGATGGTCGCCTTGGTGCCGGCGCCGTCGATGATCGTGGTGGTGTCCTTCTCGATCAGCACGCGCTTGGCACGGCCCAGCATCTCGACAGTGACGTTTTCGAGCTTGATGCCGAGATCCTCGGAGATCATCTGGCCCGATGTCAGCACGGCGATGTCTTCCAGCATCGCCTTGCGGCGGTCGCCGAAACCCGGCGCCTTGACGGCCGCGACCTTCAGGCCACCGCGCAATTTGTTGACGACAAGCGTGGCGAGTGCCTCGCCTTCGACGTCCTCGGAGATGATCAGCAGCGGTTTGCCGCTTTGCACCACCGCTTCGAGGATCGGCAGCATCGCCTGCAGATTGCCGAGCTTCTTCTCGTGGATGAGGATGTAGGGGTCTTCCAGCTCGGCTCGCATCTTGTCGGCATTGGTGACGAAGTAGGGCGAGAGGTAACCGCGGTCGAACTGCATGCCTTCGACGACGTCGAGCTCGGTGTCGGCGGTCTTGGCCTCCTCGACGGTGATGACGCCGTCATTGCCGACCTTGTCCATCGCCTTGGCGATCATCTCGCCGACGCTGGCATCGCCATTGGCGGCGATGGTGCCGACCTGGGCGATTTCGGCCGACGACTTGACCTTCTTGGCGCGGGCCTGGATTTCCTTGACCACGGCGGAAACTGCCTGGTCGATGCCGCGCTTGAGATCCATCGGGTTCATGCCGGCGGCGACCAGCTTGGCGCCTTCGCGCAGGATCGAGGCGGCCAGCACCGTAGCGGTGGTGGTGCCGTCACCGGCCAGATCGTTGGTCTTCGAGGCGACTTCGCGCACCATCTGCGCGCCCATGTTCTCGAACTTGTCGGCAAGCTCGATTTCCTTGGCGACGGTGACGCCGTCCTTGGTGATGCGCGGAGCGCCATAGGCCTTGTCGAGGATGACGTTGCGGCCCTTGGGACCGAGCGTGACCTTCACAGCATTGTTGAGGATCTCGACGCCGCGCAGCATGCGGTCGCGCGCATCGGTGGAGAATTTGATTTCCTTGGCAGACATGATTTTTATCCAGTTTGGTCGGAGAAAATGAGATCAGGCAGCTTTCTTGGCGGCCGCGCTCTTGTCGATGACGCCCGTCTCGCTCTTGTCGATCACGCCAGTCTCGCTCTTGTCGATGACGCCCATGATGTCAGCTTCCTTCATGATCAGAAGGTCCTCGCCATCGATCTTGACCTCGGTGCCCGACCATTTGCCGAACAGGATGAAGTCGCCTGCCTTGACTTCGAGTGGAACAAGCGCGCCGTTTTCGTCACGGGCGCCAGGCCCAACGGCGATGACTTCGCCTTCCGCGGGCTTTTCCTTGGCATTGTCCGGGATGATGATACCGCCCTTGGATTTGATATCGCCTTCGGCGCGACGAATGACGACGCGGTCGTGGAGTGGCCGAAATTTCATGGGAACATTCTTTCTGGGGCCGGCACAGGCGGCCACGCCCCCTTTCTATAGACGCATTGGCACTCGATAGATAGGAGTGCCAAAAATTATTCGCGCCCGAATTAAATATTCAAAAGTATTATTTCGGCGGCCGGTTTCGTGATATCCGCAGATCGTCAAATAATTCAAAAGATTGAATTTTGCCGATCGAGTGCCTATTTGTCGGACGAGTTCACTTTCACGATTTCAGGTACAAGGGAGATTTCTTCGATGGCCGAAGGCAATCAGACGATCATGGAAAAAGCTGAAGCCCGCTTTGTCGACAAGCAGAAGAAGACAGCGGAGAAAAACAAGGCAACCGCCGAATATATGTCCGAAGCGAGGGCCCGGGAGATCAAGACGGCAAGGCTCAGGGAACTGCGGCTGGCCAAGGAAGAGGCTGACCGCGTCGCCGAGGCTCTCAATCCTACGCCGAAGAAGAAGCGGGTGACCAAGAAAGCCACGGAGGCCAAGACATGAGTCTCACCTTCCCCAACCGTAGCCGCAGCTATGACGAGGCCGGCCAGCGCATCCGTTTCGTCGGCTATGATGGCATGTTCCAGATCTCCTTTTCGGTCGCCGCCGACGCGATGGCGAAGATGCAGCCAGCAGCCGCAGCCAATGAGGCCGGTTACCTCGCCACATTCGACACCGAGGGCAGCGCCATCCGCGAAGTGGCGTCGAGGGCTTACGACCGCACCCACAGGAGCATGTATGTGCTGACGGCAGCCGATTTCGGCTGAGGACCGAATGGCGGCGACGGCGATCAGGGCCTCCGCCCTGCCCTCCGCGCGTCCTAACGCCGGGTCCGTGGCGCTCACGGCTCCACACCGCAGTCTTGGGTATCGATGGTCACGCAACGCAGGGTCATGATCGTCGAGGCCAAGACGCTTCCAAGTGAAAGCGCTGCTGGCCTCGTTCCGCCCACCTTTCGTCACGAAAGGTGGGTTAGGTAGCCTCGAGTTCCATTACCTTCACTGCCGCTTTGGCGAGAAATCCAGAACGGGTGTAACCATGAGCCTCGGCGAAGGCATCTATTCGCTGAAGAACGTCATCTGGTAGAGTGACGTTTACCCGCACCGCCTTTTTTGCTTCGGTTTTCAGGCCAACTAGAATGGCGACACCATCGCGGTTGACAGACGACGCCATAACCTCGGTTAGAGACGAGGGTTCTGGAATAGCCTCCCCATCTTCGACAAGCCCTTCCACATGAAAGGCAAGGGCCTCTTCGGCCATAACTCGCGCGTCATCCAAGTCCTTTCCTGCCGTAATCACGCCAGGAAAATCAGGAAAAGACACGCCGAAGTCGCTTTCGCCATCCTTATGGATAAGCCCAATATACTGCTTCATGTCTCTCACCTCAGTCTCAATCCGGACTGCTTTTCGATACTGCGCAGGGTGCCGATGGGTATGTCTCGCTTGGGGTGCGGAACAGTGACCCGTCCCGGTTTGTCGTTATGCTTGAACTGAGCATGACTGCCTTTTCGAGCAACTTCGAACCATCCATCGCCAACCAATCTTGCAATCATATCGGCGCTCTTCATGTGTGTATGAATACACACTTATCCTCGCGATGTCAATGAAAACTGGTCCAGGCCGAATCAGCCTGTATGACCGCGGCGGTCGCTTGGCGAACGCTGTTGTCGAAAGCAGTGCCGGTTCCATCGTGGTTCAATTCCCTGGATCATCTGGCTCGCGCTCAACGGCAACTCAGGCGATGAGGTCGCGGACTCAATGGTGCGGCCTGACGGCAGCCGGTTCCGGCCGATCAGCCGAGATCCATCTCCTCGACCATTCCAAACCTGAAGTCATTGCCCTGTCCAGAACCATTTTTCCGCTTGAACGACCATCAGATCTGGCTTAGCCTTGGTTTGAGAAAAGGTTTTTCCAAACATTTCCGATCGGGCTTGGCCATGTGCCGGGCCTCGCTCGGACCAGTAAGAGAAAACCTTTTCCCAGCTAAGGATTCTCGGCGCGATGCCATCGGACGATCTGCCTGTTCCGGTCTTTTCCAAGCCAGTCACCTTGCGTGACGTGGCCGCGCAGGCCGGTGTCAGCGTCGCTACCGCCTCGAAGGCGCTCAACAACCAGGGGCGAATGACCGGCGAAACGCGCGAACGCATCCGCGAGACGGCGCGGCGCCTCGGCTTCCGGCCCAACAGCCTGGCGCAGAGCCTGCTCCGGCGGCGCAGCTTCACTGTCGGCCTGCTCACCAATGATACCTATGGCCGCTTCTCGCTGCCGCTGATGTCGGGCATCTCGGACGCGCTGGTCGACAATGGCGTGTCGGTGTTCCTGTGCAATGTCGAGGAGGATCCGCGGCTGGGTCAGATGCATGTCGATGCCATGCTCGACAAGCGCGTCGACGGCATCATCGCCACCGGCAAGCGCATCGACCGCCATCTGCCCGTCGACCTCAGCAATCTGCGCGTCCCGGTGATCTATGCCTTCACGCAGCCCGATCCCGACGCCATCGCCTTCGTTTCGGACGATTCCGACGGCGCCCGGCTTGCTGTCGAGCACCTTTGCCGGCTGGGCTGGAAGCGCATCGCCCATGTCACCGGCCCAGCGAGCTTTGCCGTGGTGCACGCCCGCGCCCAGGCTTACCGCGACGTGCTGATCGAAAACGGCCTGCCGGTCACCGAGCCGCTGCTCGGCTCCTGGTCGGAAGCCTGGGGCCACGCGGCGGTGGCGCAGCTATTCGACGGCAAGAGCGAGAGGCCGGACGCCGTCTTCTGCGGCAACGACCAGATCGCGCGCGGCGTTATCGATGCCTTGCGCGAGCGCGGCCTGAACGTTCCGCGCGATGTCGGCGTCATCGGTTTCGACAATTGGGAGATCGTGGCCGAGGCAACGCGCCCGCCGCTGACCTCCATCGACATGAACCTGGTCGCACTCGGGCGCGAGGCCGGGCTGACCCTGCTTTCGCTGGTCGGCGGCAAGCCCGCCGCGCCGGGCATTCGAAAACTGCCGTGCCGGCTGGTGGTGCGGCAGTCATGCGGCCATCCGCTGGATGGCTGAAAACCAAGCGCCGCGCAATCGGCGCCAAGCCGCGGAGCGCGGTCAAACCTGGAGGAGGAGAACATGAGGAACCTGATTGCCAAACTGGCCCTGGCTGCTGCCGTTCTGGGTAGCGGTCTCGGCACTGCCGCCGCCGAGACGGCCAACATCTGGGTGCGCGCCGACGGCTCGAATTTCATGCCGAGGATCGTCGACGCCTACAACAAGGCGCACACCAACCAGGTCAAGCTGGACATCATCCCCAATGCCGAGATCATCCCGAAATATGGTGCAGCGGCCGCCGGCGGCACGGCGCCCGACGCGCTGTCGCTCGACCTGATCTACACGCCGTCCTTCGCCGCTGCCGGCCAGTTGGAGGATATCACCGACTGGGCCAAGTCGCTGCCCTATTTCGCCAGCCTGTCGCCGGCGCATGTGAAGACCGGCACCTACAAGGACCACATTTACGGCCTGCCGTTCTCCGCCGACGCCTCGGTGCTGATCTGGAACAAGAAGCTGTTCAAGCAGGCCGGCCTCGACCCTGAGAAGGGGCCGACCAACTGGGCCGAGATCGCGGCCGACGCCGAGAAGGTCAACGCACTCGGCGGCAACATCAAGGGCTTTTACTTCTCGGGCAATTGCGGCGGCTGCAACATCTTCACCTTCACGCCGCTGATCTGGGCGTCTGGCGGCGACATCCTCTCGGAGGACGGGTCCAAGGCGACGCTGGATAGCCCGCAATTGCGCGGCGCCATCGATCTCTACCGCTCGATGGTCAAGAAGGACCTGGTGCCGGCAGGCGCGCAGACCGACACCGGCGCCAACTTCTTCGCCGCCTTCGCCGCCGGCAATATCGGTATCTCACCCTCCGGCGCCTTCGCCATCGGCGCGCTCAACACCCAGTATCCCGATATCGACTACGGCGTCACCTTCCTGCCGGGCAAGGATAGCGGCTGGTCGTCCTTTGCCGGCGGCGACAATTTCGTCGTCACCAAGGGCACCACGAAACTGCCCGTGGTGAAGGAATTCCTCGATTTCGCCTATTCGCTCGAGGGCCAGACCATCCTCGCCAAATACGGCAGCCTGCCGGTGCGCGGCGACATCGCCAAGGAAGCGCTGAAGGATCTCGATCCGCGCTACCAGATCGCCGCCGAGGCCATGGCCAAGGGCCGCACGCCCTATTCGGTGGTGTTCAACGACCTGATCAACTCCGCCAACGGGCCGTGGACGCAGATGATCAACGAGGTCTTCTTCGGCGACGACGTCGACGGCGCGATCGCCAATGCGCAGGAGACGATGCAGTCGATCATCGACCAGGCGCCGCAGAAATAGCGGCGTCTGCCGGCCGCCCGCTCGTCTCCCTGGGCGGGTGGCCGCCCCAGCTCCCCCTTGAGGGGAGGATGACATCGCATCCGTCAATGCAGGCTATTCGACATGGAAGCTTTGAGACATCCGCTCGGCCTATCCAGCTTGGGTTCCTCACCCCCACGTGAGTGGGGGAGAGGTGGCTCGGCGAAGCCGAGACAGAGAGGGGGACTGCGCCCTACGAAGGCCCCCTCTCCGGCCGCTTCGCGGCCACCTCTCCCCCGCCTCTGGCGGGGGCGAGGAACCCAAGCTGGAATTCCCTCCTCACAAGGGGAACGGAAAGCAAGAGCAGAGCAGCCATGACCTCCCTCGCAACCATCACCGCGCCGCCCCGCGCCCGAAGACTCGTCGGCGCCGGACGGCAATGGATCGGCCTGCTCTATGTAGCGCCGGCCATCGCGCTGGTCGTCGTCTTCTTTCTCATCCCGCTCGGCATGACGGCATGGATGTCGCTGCACAACTGGCCCTTGATGGGCGAGCACAGCTATGTCGGCCTCGGCAACTATGTCGCTATCCTGCGCGACACAAGGTTCTGGAACGCGCTGCGCTTCACCGCCTACTACACCGTGATCGTCACCATCGCGATCTTCGTGGTGGCGTTCCCGCTGGCGCTGTTCGTCGAACGCCCACGGCCCCTGACCAATCTCTACCGGACCATGTTCTTCATGCCGGCGGTGGTCGGTTTCGCCTCGGCCAGCCTGCTCTGGTCATGGCTCTTGAATGTCGATTCCGGCCTGTTCAGCCCGGCCGCCTACGATCTCGGCCTGATCGACAAGAAATTCAACCTGCTGGCCACCTTCCAGCCGGCCTTCTGGTCGATCATCGCCATGGTCGTCTGGAAGGTCGCCGGCTTCACCATGATCATCCTGATGGCCGGCCTGCAGTCGATCCCGCAGGACCTGCAGGAGGCCGCAGTCATTGACGGCGCCGGGCCGTTCGCCAGGTTCCGCGCGATCACCCTGCCGCTGATGCGCCGCACACTGGCGCTCGCGCTGATCCTGTCGGTCGCCGGCTCGATCCTCGCTTTCGACCAGTTCTACATCATCCTGCGTGGCGGTCCGCGCAACCAGACGCTGACGGCCGTCTACTGGATCTTCAACCAGTCTTTCGTCTCGTTCAAGCTCGGTTACGGGGCCGCGCTCTCGATGGTCCTGCTCGTCGTCCTGGTGGCGCTCAGCCTCGTCCAGCTGTGGCTGCTGCGCAAGCCGGAGGGGCTCGACTGATGGCGCAGGCCGCTTCCCCCAACCGCCGGCTCCTCGCTAGCATCGGCGAGCATTCGACCGGCATCATCGCCTCGGTGCTGTTTGCGGCGCCGATCGTGTGGGCGGTGCTGTCGGCGTTCAAGCCAGCGGCCGAGGCACGCCTGCCGCCGCTGCCGCCCTGGCCGACATCAGGCTTTTCGCTGGAGAACTATGCCACGCTCAACAGCTTCGGCGACGGGCTCTGGGTCTCGGCGCAAAACAGCATCTACGTCTCGGTGATGACCGTGCTGCTATCTGTCGCCGTCAGCGTGCTGGCCGGTTACGGTTTTTCGCGATTCCGGTTTCCGTTCAAGGACCTGTTCTTCATCCTCATCCTATCGACGATCATGATCCCGTTCCAGTCGATCCTGACGCCCATCTTCCTGGTGCTGACCAAGCTTGGCCTGCACAACACGCTGACCGGCCTGGTCGGCGTCTATGTGACGCTGCAGCTGCCGTTCTCCATCTTCATGATGCGCAATGCATTCGACGCGGTGCCGCGCGAGATCGAGGAAGCCGCCCGCATGGACGGTGCCGGCAATCTCACCATGCTTTTGAAGGTGATGCTGCCGCTGGTCTGGCCGGGCGTCGTCACCATCGCGCTATTTGCCTTCCTCGGCGCCTGGAACGAATTCCTCGCAGCCCTCGTGCTGATGACCGACCAGTCCAAGTTCACGCTGCCGGTGATGATGACCGCACTGCAGTCGGGCCGCTTCGGCGCCATCGACTGGGGTGCGGTGCAGGCGGGCGTCACAGTCATGATGGTGCCTTGCCTCATCCTGTTCCTGGTCCTGCAGCGCTTCTACATCCGCGGCCTGATGGCCGGGGCCATCAAATAGACAGACCGAATGGAGTGAGTACATGACCGCATCGCCATCCGCAAAAACCGGAAAACCAAAGCTCGCCTTCCGCCCGCTGCCGGTGCCGCAGGTCGACGTGCACGGCTTCTGGGGCGACCGCGCCGACGCGGTAGCCACACGCACCGCCGATATCCTCTACGACCGCTGCGTCGAGGCCCGCATGCTGGAGCAGATCGACCCGGACCGGCCCTCGCCCGGCGTCGTCATTCCTTTCCACTCGCCCTCGCCCGACGAAGCCGACCGCCAGGGCGCGGAATTCACCGGGTCGACGGTGACCACGCAGATGTTCTGGGATTCCGATCTCGGCAAGACGATCGAGACCGCGGCCTATTCGCTCTACCGGCGCAAGAATCCAGAACTGGAGAAGAAGATCGATGCCGTCATCGACATGTACGGCAAACTGCAGCAGGAGGACGGCTATCTCTCGAGCTGGTACCAGCGCATCCAGCCCGGCAAGCGCTGGACCAATCTGCGCGACTGCCATGAACTCTATTGCGCCGGCCACCTCATCGAGGGTGCGGTCGCCTATTACCAGGCGACGGGAAAACGCAAGCTGCTCGACATCATGTGCCGCTATGCCGACCATATCGCGTCGGTGCTCGGCCCCGAACCCGGCAAGAAGAAGGGCTATTGCGGCCACGAGGAGATCGAGCTGGCGCTGGTCAAGCTGGCGCGGGTGACCGGCGAGCGAAAATACATGGATCTCGCCAAATACTTCATCGACCAGCGCGGCCAGCAGCCGCATTATTTCGACGAGGAGGCCCGCGCCCGCGGCGCCGACCCGAAGGCCTACCATTTCAAGACCTATGAATACAGCCAGTCGCACATTCCAGTGCGCGAGCAGGACAAGGTGGTCGGCCATGCGGTCAGGGCGATGTACCTCTATTCGGGCATGGCCGACATCGCCACCGAATATGGCGACGACAGCTTGCGAGTGGCACTCGACCATCTGTGGGACGATCTCACCACCAAGAGCCTCTACATCACCGGCGGGCTCGGGCCGTCGGCTCACAATGAAGGTTTCACCAGCGACTACGATCTGCCCAACGAAAGCGCCTATGCCGAGACCTGTGCCGCGGTCGGACTGGTGTTCTGGGCGAACCGCATGCTCGGCATGGGGCCGAATGCCCGCTATGCCGACATGATGGAACGCGCCCTCTACAATGGCTCGATCTCGGGCCTGTCGCTCGACGGCTCGCTGTTCTTCTATGAAAACCCGCTGGAAAGCCGAGGCAAGCACAATAGGTGGAAATGGCACCGCTGCCCCTGCTGCCCGCCCAATATCGGGCGCATGGTCGCCTCGATCGGCAGCTATTTCTACAGCCTGGCCGACGACGCGCTGGCCGTCCATCTCTATGGCGACTCGACCGCCCGCTTCGATATATCAGGCGTGCCGGTGAGCCTGACGCAGGCAAGCCGCTATCCCTGGGACGGTGCCGTCGAGATCACGATCGAGCCGCAGGCGCCGGTTGCGTTCACATTGCACCTGCGCATCCCGGCGTGGAGCACCGACGCTGCGCTCAAGGTCAATGGTGAGGCGGTCAAGTTGGCGGATGTCACCAGCGACGGCTACGCGGCGATCCGGCGGACATGGAAGAAGGGCGACCAGGTGCGGCTCGATCTCGAAATGCCGATCGAGCGGCTTTACGCCAACCCGCAGGTGCGCCAGGATGCCGGCCGCGTCGCGCTGTCGCGCGGGCCGCTGATCTACTGCGTCGAGGCGACCGACAATGACAGCCAGCTGCATCGGCTGACGCTGCCAAGGACGGCCAGCCTCGAAGCGCAGCACCGGCCCGAGCTTCTCGGCGGCGTGGTGACGCTGTCGGCTACAGCACTTGCCGATGCCGCAGACGGATGGCAAAGCGGGCTCTACAGGCCCGAACCGCCGGCCACGACAGAGACGCGCCTGACCGCCATTCCCTACTTCGCCTGGGACAACCGCGAGCCTGGCGAAATGCTGGTTTGGCTCAGAGATGGGTGAAGCGGCCTATCTCCTCGGCCACCAGTTCCTGCAATCGCCAAAGATTACGGTCGCGGATACCGCAGGTTTCGAGGTGACGGATGGTCGCGAACAGATATTCAGCGCCCGAGCCCCAATGACCGACGGCCGTGGCCAGCGTTGCCGCGATCACCTGCTTGTCGAGCTTGCCGGCATAACGCGGATTGGCGGGATCGACGACGAAGCCAAGCGCGCGGCATAGGCCGTCACCTGTCCTGACCCGCAGCCAGCGCGGCACGTTGACGGCGGGCAGAACGGTCATCTCGCGGCGCAGCAGCGCTTCGAGATTGGCCGCCACCGGTTCGGCGATCTCGAACACCATGCCCTGGCACTGGCCGCCACGATCGAGCGCCATCATCAGGCCGGGCCGCTCGACCGTGCCGCGAAAACGCTTGACGGTGAAACAGAAGGACCGATGCCAGCCCGTTGCCACCGCCCTTTCGCCGCCACGCAATTCGCCAACCGGATTCCACAACAGTGAACCATAGGCGAACAGCCTTGTGGGCCCCACCGGGGCCGAAGCCAGCACCTCGTCGCGGACGCGCGCATAGTCGGCGTCGGTCATGTAGACCATGCCCGGCGTCGGCCCGGCATCCTCGACCGCGCGCATGGTGCGGGCGACGAGCTCCTCGGTCAGCGCCATCGGCGCCTTGCGCGGCGATACGGCAGAAATCGGCTTGTTCATTTTCGCGCCCCCGGCCCTCTCCGCCATGTTTGCCCAAGGCAGAGGGATACTCAAGGTCCATGTGACCGGCGCGAAATCCGGTGACTGATGCCGGGCGTGCGCGATTTGCTCGCCCGGCTGCTGGTCTATTCTAGTGTTTGGTGCTCTTGCCGCCGATGGGAATGCGCTTTGTCCTGCTCTGCGCCTTCTCGGACTTCGGCAAAGTGACGAACAGCACGCCATTGCGGAAATCGGCCGCTACCTTGTCCTCTTCGACTTCGAAACCGATCGGAATGCGACGTTCGAAGCGGCCGTAGAACCGCTCGGAGAACTGACGTTCCTTGTCGTCGGTTTCGGCCTGTTTTTCACCGCGCAACGTCAGGACGCCGTCATCGAGCAACACCTCGATGTCCTTATCCTCCATGCCGGGTATCTCGGCCGTCACACGGATCTCCTTGTCCGTTTCGGAGATTTCCACGCTGGGCCAGCTACCGCCGGCCGAAGACAACATGGACGGAAGCCGTGAGCCGAAGCCGCGAAACATGTCGTCGACAAGGCGGCTCATCTCGCGATGCAGGCTCATGAACGGGTCCTGGTCGCGGTCGCGAAACAGGGTAGAAGCCTGGTTGGCGTCGCGGCTCCATGGCATTAGATCACGAATGGTCATTGCATTGCTCCTTTCTTGATCCTGGTTTTTGTTCGTTTACATGCCATGCTCCGGGGGACAATGTGCCGTCCGACCCACACCCCATTTGCGCTTTCTGTTTTTCGCTCCCTTCTGTTCCGATCCGCTCCACCTGGGAAACACCCTGGACCAGGTCTCGCGGGCCTTCATCGCCTCCGGCTACCTGGTGCCCGAGTTTGACGGCCACAAAACCACCACTCTCCGCGGCGCCGCCATGAAGCCGGCGCCCGCGTCGGCACCGGTATGATTGATTTGGGGTTTGCCGCGGTGGGGTCAAGATCCGATAATGCAATGTGATCGTAGAACTGCGGTGGCGCCGGCGCGCGTGGCGGTCACGGCGGAGGCCGCCGGCCGGTGCGAAATCCGGACACCGCGGAACGAGACCAAGTCTGAGGCGTTTTACTCAGTTGGAGGGCGTTATGAACGATGCGTCGGCGAAGCCCATCGGGCCGGTGCTTACATCGGCCGAACGGGTCAACACGCTATCGCATTTTCATCGCGCTGAGATCGCGCGCATGGCGGGGTGGCGAGATCGGCTCGACCGGACGACGAACTGGGCGATCACGGTGGTGGCGGCGCTGCTTTCGGTGTCGCTGTCCACGGCCAGTGCGCATCACGGCGTGCTGCTGTTCGCCATGCTGCTGATCCTCCTGCTGCTGTGGATCGAGGCGCGCCGCTATCGCTTCTTCGATTTCTATCGGGCTCGCGTGCGCCAGTTCGAGCGTCACTATTTCGCGCAGATCTTCTCCCCGCAACCCGACTTTGCCTCTGATTGGCTGCTCATCGTCGGCGAAGGCCTGCGCGCGCCGAAGTTTCTGCTGTCGCAGCGCGCTGCGCTGGCGCGCCGCCTGCGGCGAAACTACATCTACCTGTTCCTGATCCTACTGCTGGCCTGGATGGTCAAGATATCGACCCCCAGTCTTCAGGCCGTGGGCCTCAGGACCGGGTTTGTCGGTTCGCTTCGCGAGGCCGTCGACAGCGCCGCCCTTGGCCCCATTCCCGGTGTGGCGATCGTGGTCGTTGTGGCGGCATTCTATGCCGGGCTGTTCGCCATCGTCTTTTTCGTGGCCGGCGACGACGGCGAACTTTCCTTCGGCGACGTCCATGTTTGACGTCGATGTCTGGCGACACGCGGCTGCAACGCAAATGATGGCCTGCGCGTTGTGATGGTCAGTCTGCCGAGGCGTTTTGAGGGAATTCATGACCTGTCGATCGGCAACGACGTCACGCAGCATTGCGCCGGCCCTTTTGCTGGCCGTATTCGGTTTGGCGTCGGCAGGCACGACCTTCGCCGCGCAGCCGGCAGGCCACGCTTCGGGCATGGGTGGCTCGGCGGAGGGGGTGTTCGTCGCCGAGATCGTCTTGCTGCTTCTGGTCGGCCGGGGTGTCGGAGAGATCTTCCAGCGCCACGGTCAGCCGGCGGTCATGGGCCAGCTCATCGGCGGCATCCTGCTCGGGCCCTCATTGTTCGGCTGGCTGTGGCCCGACGCGCAGCACCTGATCTTCTCGACCGATCCGGCGCAGAAAAGCATGATCGACGCGGTCTCGCAGCTCGGCATTCTGCTGCTTCTGCTCTTGACCGGCATGGAGACAGACCTGCGCCTCGTGCGTCGGGTGGGCGCGGCCTGCTTTTCGATCTCGATCACCGGCGTCATCGTGCCCTTCGTCTGCGGTTTCGCACTGGCGCAGTTCCTGCCCGACACATTGCTGCCCAACCCGACGCAGCGCGTCGTCGCCGGGCTGTTCCTGGGCACGGCGCTATCGATCTCCTCAGTCAAGATCGTCGCCATGGTGGTGCGCGAAATGAACTTCATGCGCCGCAATCTCGGCCAGGTCATCATCTCATCGGCGATCATCGAGGATACGATCGGCTGGCTCATCATCGCCGTCACCTTCGGCATCGCCACCAACGGCAGCCTGCAGCTGCTGCCGCTGCTCACCACGGTCGCCGAGGTGGCGCTGTTCATGGTGTTCTCCTTCACCATAGGCCGCCGGCTGGTGTTCATGCTGATCCGCTGGAGCAACGACTCTTTCCGCAGCGAATACGCCGTCATCACCGTCATCCTCCTCATCATGGGCGTGATGGCGCTGATCACCAATCTGATCGGTGTGCACACCGTCCTCGGTGCCTTCGTCGCGGGCATCCTTGTTGGCGAATCGCCGATCCTGTCCGCCCACATCGAGGGCCAATTGCGCGGCGTCATCACAGCGCTGTTCATGCCAATCTTCTTCGGCATGGCCGGCCTGTCAGCCGACCTCACCGTGCTTGCCGACCCGACGCTGGCGCTGCTGACGCTGGCGCTGCTGGTCATTGCCAGTATCGGCAAGTTCGGCGGCGCCTTCCTCGGCGGCAGGATTGCCGGCATGTCGCTGAAGGAGGCAATCGCCGTCGGCAGCGCCATGAACGCACGCGGCTCGACCGAGGTTATCGTCGCCAGCATCGGCCTGTCGATGAACATCCTCTCCCACAACCTCTTCACCATGATCGTCACCATGGCCGCCCTCACCACGCTCGCCATGCCACCAATGTTGCGCTGGGCGCTCGGCCGCTTGCCTGTCGACGATGTCGAGAAGCAGCGCGTCGACCGCGAATTGCTCGACGAGCGCGGCTTCATCTCGAAGCTTGAGCGGTTGCTGCTGCTGGTCGACGACAGCCCGATCGGCAAGTTCACCGCCTACCTCGCCGGACTGGTTGGCGGCGGCAGCGGCATGCCGACCACTTTGCTCCATCTCAAGGATGGCAAGCTCGCCGGCCCGACCCGCGACAAGGGCCCGGAACAGTCAGTCAAGGAAGTGAAGAAGGGTGCGCGGAAGAGCGCAAAGGCCGTCAGCAAGGCCGAGGACACCTTGGTCGCGAAAGTCCATCTGACCACCCGCACTGAATCCGGGGCGACAGCCGCGACGATCGCCGAGGAGGCCCGCAAAGGCTACGGCCTGCTGCTGCTCGGCCTGGAAGACGCTTTCACGGTGAAGGGGTCGTTCACACCGGCGCTGAACGACATCACCGAAGGGTTCGACGGCCCGCTATGCCTGGTGCTGAAAGGCGCCGGATCCACCGGCAAGATGCCGGTATTGCGGACCGGAACCACCATACTGGTTCCCGTCAACGGCACCGAAGTGTCGCGCCGCGCCGCCGATCTGGCCCTGGCGCTGGCACGCCCGAATCGGGCGCGCGTGAAGGTTCTCTACGTCTCGAAGGCGGCGCGGCAAGGCGGGAGGATCACGTCCGTCTCGCACCGGCGCGAAGAAGCCATGCTGAAGGATATTGCCGATCTGGCCGTTCGGTATGGCGTACAGGTCGACACCGCAATCCGCACCCGCGCCACCCCTGACAAGGCGATCGCCAGGGAGGTCGCCAAGGGGGCTGCCCTGGTGGTGATGGGTGTAACGCAAAGGCCGGGCGAAGAGCTGTTCTTCGGCGATACCGCGACGGCGGTGCTTGCCGCCGTCACCTGCCCGGTGGTGCTTCTGGCCAGCGAACGCATCCGCTCCGCGGAGGCCAGAAAGGAGGTTACCGAGGTTGGCGCTTGATCTACACTCCGCCGGAAGACGGCATTCGAGCCTAGAAGCCGAAGAAGTGCTTGCCGATCATGTAGCCCAGCGCCGCCACGACCAGCGGGAACAGTGCCGGTGCGGCCTTGCTGAACACGGAGATCCTGGCGTCCTTTGGCGGCATATAACGCGCGTTGCCGAGATTCTTGGTCATGGCTACTCCAGGCGGATCGCTTGATTAGCAAATGCTTATTAACAGCATGGCCGCATTAACGGTTTGCAAAGAAATTAGATCGAATAGCCGACCATTGGCCGGGGGGGCGCAGGGTTGAACAAGCGCACGCCATGCGTGCGCAGTCGAACAGGCAGCGAGGCCTTTAAAAAAGAAATCCGGGAGCTATGTCGGACTGGCCGCCTCTCGTTCGTCCTTTGGCCATTGAACAAACAATCACGAAAGGATCTGGAATATGCCCGGCACCGTACGTCTGCACCGCGTTCTGACGACCAGCCCGCAGAAGGTCTATCGCGCCTTCACCGAGGCGGATGCGCTGGCGAAATGGCTTCCGCCGAACGGCTTCACCTGCACGGTCGATCACCTTGAGGCGAAGGTCGGCGGGACGTTCAAGATGGCCTTCCGCAACTTCACGACCGGCGGCAGCCATTCCTTCGGCGGCGAGTATCTCGAACTCGTTCCAGGAGAACGCCTGCGCTATACCGACCGATTCGACGACCCCAACCTGCCCGGCGAGATCCAGGTGACCGTAATCTTGAAAAAAGTGTCGGTCGGCACCGAGATCGACATCACCCAGGCCGGCATTCCGGATGCGATTCCGGTCGAGGCCTGCTATCTCGGCTGGCAGGAATCGCTCAGGAACCTGGCAAAGCTCGTCGAACCCGAGATCAATCAGTAGGCTGCGGCCGCCAGCTTTGGGTGTCGCACAAAAAGCGGCACGGAGAGCTTGACCAGAGACGGCGCATGTGGACCTTTTCCACCCAAAGGGAGGTTTGCATGCGACGTTTCCTGGCCGTGCTTTGCGCTGTAATCCTTGCCTCTTCGGCTGAGGCCAAAACGATAGTGTCCTGAAGGTTCTGCAAAAAGTTTTGGAGAGAGAACGGTCGTCGCGCTGAGGCGAAAGCGGCCATGGCACGCTGGTGA
>NZ_JAMYUT010000038.1:0-57925 GCF_040323235.1 Mesorhizobium sp. M0051 | reverse complement strand
AAGGGATTGGGGCATGGCTCTCTCCCTGACGGGCAAGAGCGCGTACCTCTTAGTGTCGGCTGCGTCCGAAGCGCTGGCGGCCGATGTGGGAAGCATAGGCTTCAAATGTGCGGATGACAAAATCTTACAGGACTGCCTGCCCTTTCGGGTGTCCGAGGGAAGCGGAGGGTTCGAAGCCGCCCCACGGTCAAACCGCTGAGTGCTCTGACGGTTTTGAAGGCCCGCCCCCGACACACCTCTTGGTGCGATGCATATCGGGGGCAGGGAAGGTGGTCAGTCGGCGAAGGCTGTGCCGGTCTTCCGGGCCGCTGCTATGGCTTGGGCATGCCCGTGGAAGACGTGCCATTCGCAGTTGGCCGCAGCCCCTGCGGAGCGCCGGGTAATCAGCCTCGTCGACGTGTTCGAGGTACGTCGCCAGCGTCAGCCCATGCTGCCGAAGCACATTGCGGTCCAGGTGCTGGCTGAACGCAGCCACAACAACATCAGCCTCAACCTCCTCGATCCCGAAGGCCTTCCCCGGTCTCCATTTCTCAGTCGCGACATAGGCGTCAACGATGAATTGCTGTTGAGGTTCGCCGTGCGTCTCCTAAAGCGGTCAAAGCTCTGGTCGGCTGCCCCCGGGTCCTGTGGTGAAAGAGAAAGGGCGCACGGGGTCGACGCGCGTTGCTTCTCTCTCGGTTGGGCCCCGAAATTTCTACCAAACATTCCCGACCTACATTAGAGTTCCCTTATGGTATCCCTGCGGTACGACGCCAGGCAGGAATCGAACGAGACCTGGACGGTGTTCGACCTATTCACCGGGCTTCCGGCTGTGTTCGATGGCTACCCAGCCGTCGATCTCGACATGGAGTATGCCCGACGATCTGGTAGACATCCTGAACGCTATCGACTTGAAACGCAGGGTCGGCCGAGGTGATCTCTGATTGGAACCATAATGTCCTGAACGAGTTTGACGCTAGGGGTGGAGTAGTTCCCAATCATGGCCGACCACTATCGATCAGGGCAGATGTCGGCCGAGAACGCTGTTCGGCAGATGATTGCGTCCGATGAAACCCGTCATTACCTTTACAAGTGTTAGATTTGAAGGTCGAGGTGCATTGATTTCTTCATCTCGTGACCCATCAGATGACCGGCTGGGTTCTCCCACGTGGGAGGGTGCGATGAAATCTCAAGCGGTCTTGAAGCCCCTGACCACCGCAAGGGAGCTGGTCGAGGCGGCGATCCATTTCATCCCGGTCGGCAGCATCGTCTCAGTCCGAGACATCGTTGCCGCAGTCCGCAAAGCTGACCCCGATCTACAAGTGACCGACTGTGAATTGGTCGAGACCATCATGGACCGAGCCACGCTCCATGGGCAATTCGTGTGTTTCGATCTCAGACAAGTCTGATGAGCCTTCACTGGTTCGACCCTCCGGTCCCTATCAGCGGCAAGAGCGCCGGTACGACCTACAACGTCAACAACGTCGAGGCAGCCTCCGCGCATCTTTTCAAGTGGACCAAACGTGGCCCTAAGTGGAAGGTTGCGACGGACGTTTGCAGGGCCGCTCTGGGTGATCGAGCAACACCTCAGGAGGCCCGGCGGTGCTTCAGGCTCGCTGCCATTGAGGAGGGCGTGCTGCTTGCTTAAAAAGCAGGCGAAGTATCGGATGCTTAATCCCGAACATTTTCCATGAGTGTTCACCGTGCATCCAAGATAGTTGCTATGGATTACCTTAAGGACGGGGCAGGGGGGCTCAAGATGTCCGTTCTTCCCCTCCTGCCGCAGTCGGCGGAAGAATTAGTCTGAACGACTTGCGAAAACTGGCTGAAGATGAGGCCTGAAAGTTGCGCCATGTTGCCGTTCAGCCTTGGGCATCGCGCTCCGCTACGGTCACGCCGTCCATGACCCTGTCACTCGGAGAGGGGCCGGATTGCCTGATCATCATCGACGAGTTGGCAGGACAGGCATTGGCCGAGGGAGGCGAACAATCGCCCCAGCGGTGCTGTCGCTTGTTTGCGCCTCCGGCACCGTCCCGACGTTGGACTAGCCCAAGAAAGCCACTGAGGGCGACACGAGCGACCAGATATTGCTCATGGCGTTCCGCTGCGCCGATGATGAGCGTTGCTCCCGAAGGCAACACTCAGCCCGCTCGGTTCGATGGGTTTAAGCCTGAGCTGCAGAACAGAGCAGCGGCGAACGCCTGTCCGAGCATGCACATCGTCGCGTCGGGATTGTGATAGCGGAGGAACGCTGTCTATGGATCGCGTCAAATCACCAGTACATACATCGGCTATTTGAGGTTCGCCTCAAGCTCTTCATTCCCAAAAGAATTGTCTCCCAGGTGCGGCTCGATATCCGAAGCCTGGCGATCCTGTGCCACAGGCTTGCCTTCAGGTCCGCACCCGCAGGGATTGCTCCAGCCTGTCGGCGATCTGTGTGACGACATAGGCGATCACCATGTAGATCACGACGGCAATCACGAAGGCTTCGAGGTAGTAGAAGTTCAACGCTGCGGTCAGCTGGGACTGCGCGAATATATCGACGACCTCGATGGCGAATCCAAGCGAGAGCGCCTTCATGATGACCATCATCGAGGTGGTCAGGTCGGGAATTGCCGTGAGGGCCACCTGGGGAAACAGCACCCGTCGAAACAGTTGGCCCTTCGTATAGCCCAGCGAATAGGCCGCGTCGGACTGACCCGTGTCAAAGGCGTTGAGGGCTCCTTTGATGATCTCCGCCTGAAACGCGGCGACACAGCCGGTTATCGCAATGACAAGGATAACCCAGTTGGGCGTTTCGTGGGCGTTGAAGTCTATGCCGACCAATGAAAACAGAAACTGGAGCGCTGGGGGAAGACCGAAATAGGCCAGGAAAATAACGATCACCATCGGGACGCCCTTGAACACGACCTTATAGGTCACGACAAGCTCCCGCAGTAGCGGGATCCGCCTATATTCGACGAGCGCAAAAAGGCTGCCGACGATCGTCGACAGGACGAAAATCGTGAACGCCATGGCAAGCGTTACGGGTACGGCGCCCAGAATTTCCTGCGAGTCTTGGAGCAAAATGTCGGTATCAAACATGGTCGAATACCCTCGTTCCGTTCAGGCGCTCGCGATGAGCGCGTTCTTGATCTGAGCTTTTGCCGTTGCCTCTGGTGCCTGCATGGGGGAGCGAAGCTCGAAGAAGCGCACGATGAGCCAGGCAATCAGGCACATCACCGAATAGATGACCGCCAGCACGAGGTACGTTTCGAACTGGTACTGATTATAGTCGCGCTCCATGATCAAATGCGCAGTCGCCATGACGTCCGCCGCCCCGATGTACATCACCAGCGCAACGTTATGGATCAGGTAGATGACGGAGTTCCCGTAGCCGGGCAACGCAAAGTGCACCGCTTGCGGGCCGACAACGCGAGTGATTTTCTGGCGGAAGGTATATCCAAGACTGTCGGCCGCATCATGCTGGCCGCGATCGACGGCCAGGTATGCAGGGCGGAGGACTTCCGACAGGTAGCCGCCGTGGTAAAAACTCAATGCCACCATCGCGGCGATCGTCGGCGAGAAAAAGTCTTCGGAGCCGAACAGAACCACCAACAAGGGAAGCCCGTAGAATGCGACGAACAACTGGAGGACGACAGGAACGCTGCGGGCATAGGATACGTAGAGGTCCGCCAGGTGGCTGATCACTGGCACCCTGTG
Source organism: Mesorhizobium sp. M0051 (assembly GCF_040323235.1). NCBI lineage: Bacteria > Pseudomonadati > Pseudomonadota > Alphaproteobacteria > Hyphomicrobiales > Phyllobacteriaceae > Mesorhizobium > Mesorhizobium sp. M0051. The sequence continues at coordinate 54,244 of NZ_JAMYUT010000038.1, read as the reverse complement.
AACCCGCAGAGTTGTCGCGAGGAGAGCCAGGCAGAACCCAGCAATGAGGGCCGTAAACGTGATGGCGAGCGTCAGCGGCAACGCCGAGAGCAACTCGGGAATCATAGCAGAAACATCCACTTTGACACGCTCCTTCTTGCGATTTAGCCTCGCCGTTGACTATCCAAATGCGGTGAGGGCGGTCTTGTTACTTCATGTACTTTACGATGTCCTCGCCGAACCACTTCTGTGAGAGCTTGTCGATCGTGCCGTCGTCCTTGAGTTGCTTGAGCACCTTGTTGACGTCCTCGGCCAGGACCTTGTTTTCATCCGACTTGTGAATCAGCATGTAGGTATTGTTGCTGTAAACGGGATCTGAGGCGACAATATCGAGCTTCTTATTGTCGATAACGGCCTGTTCACCGAGATTAGACGGTAGAACCAATGCGTCGAACTTGCCGTTTTGAACTTCGTCCAGGCGGTTCGGATAAGGGATGCCCGCGCTCGACGCCGTGACGTCGAGTTTGTACTGTGGGTTCTCTTTCTGCCAATTCATGATGAACTTGTAGGTTCCACCGCCGGCTGTGGTCGGAACGATCCTTTTGCCGACCAGGTCTTTCATTTCCTTGATGCCGCTGTCTTTCTTGCTGTAGATTTTCATCAGACTGGCCCCCATCGGGTTTTCCGGAATGATGAATTGCTTGGCGCGCTCGGGCGACTTGTAGTAGCCGCCGACCGCGATGTCGTACTTCCCGGTGGCAAGGCCGGTTTCCTGAGCGATGTCCGAGACACCTTCCATTTCGAACTTGTACTGCGGCAGCTTTGCGTTGATCGCTTTGAGGAGTTCGGGTTCATATCCTTGTGGTTCGACGCCGATCGCCCCCCAGGCCAGCGGCTTGGATTCTGCGGACGTTGCGATCTTGATGGTCCGCACGCCCTCACCAAAGCTGGACCCCGCACTTGCGAGGGCGATTGCCATGCCGCCCGCTACTGCTAGAGCGAATCGACGGGAAGAACTGAATTTGATTGCAGACATTGCTTATGTTCCCTTCTTATTGGAGTGAGTGTTCAGAACTGAGAAACTGAGCAAGCCTTGGGCTGGACGGTGAATCGAAGATCTCAGCCGGGCTGCCATCGGCGGCAACGACGCCCCGATCCATGAAAACGATGCGGTTAGAGATGCTTTTTGCAAATTGCATCTCGTGGGTCACAAGGAGCGAAGTGATGCCAGACGATGTGACGTCTCTAATCACCTTCAGAACTTCGCCAACAAGTTCAGGATCCAGCGATGACGTCGGCTCGTCGAAGAGCATCACATCCGGCCGAACTGCCAGCGCACGTGCGATGCCTGTACGCTGAAGCTGGCCGCCCGAGAGCTGGGATGGATAGCTGTCTCGCTTGGAGGAGAGGCCGACCCGGTCGAGCTCTCTGAGCGCGATTTCCTGAGCCTCTTCCTTGGATTTGCGCTGCACCACGACCAGCGGATCCATGACGTTCTGAATGACCGTCATGTTCTTGAAGACGTTGAACTGCTGGAAGACCATTGCTGTCCGCAATCGGATCGCCTGGACAGCATTCTTGTCGGCTCGCTGATAGTCCATCTGGATCTGATCGAACGCGATAGTCCCGGATGAGGGCCTGGCCAGATAGTTGATGCACTTCAGCAGCGTGGTCTTGCCGGTGCCGCTAGGGCCGATGATCGACACCACATCTCCGCGTTTCACCGAAAGATTGACGCCGTTCAGGACCTGGGTGGTTCCATAGGACAGTCTTATGTCTTTGAGCTCGAGCATTTCTGATTGGTGTCCTTCATTTCCTAGAGGAGGGACGGACAGCCAGAACAGCTGGATGATTGCGGAGTAGCCAAAAACTCATCTGCATTTTGGTTCCCTCTTATCCCTATGAGCCATCGGTTCAGCCGGCTCTGATTGGAGACGCCTGGCATGGGTGCGGTGACGGTGCGCAATGTCATTTCCCGGTCTGCGCATGGCCGAGAACGTGCATCAGCCGGTTTGCCCAGCCGAAGATCGATATGGCGTGGACAAGGTCGATGATCTCGACATCATTCATGCCGACGGATCGCAGCGCGGCGATATCGTCTGCCGTCGCTTCCGACGGCGCCGCCGACAGGCGGCGGGCAAAGCTGTAGATTGCCGCATCGCGCGGCCCAAGCTTTTCGGGTTTGTCGAGGTACAGCGTGGTGACCACTTGGTCGCTCTTGGTCAGCTCTGCATGCCTGCGGGCGTGGACAACGGCACAGAATTTGCAGCCATTGACGATCGAGGCTCCCAACGCGCCAAGTTCGCGATCGGGACGAGCGAGCCCACCCTCGACGTACATGATTGCGTTGAACAAGATGGTGCGGGCAAGATAGCTTTCCGGATCATGCACAAGGGTCCGTACATATTCCGAAACTTTCTTGGCGGAGGGCGTAACCTTCATCGCATCGAGCTGTTCCGGCGTGGCCTCGGACAGCTCGACCGGCGCGATGTATGGCTGCCAGTTCAGCGGCTTCAGGCGCACCGAGGAAATCATGACGACCTCATCAATCGCAAACCGGTCGCTACCCGCGTCTGGAAATTGACGAAGGCAATCAGTTCGGAGAGCGCGACGATCTGAGGATTGCTCAATCCGGCCTGGGCAAGCAGGGCGATGTCGCTCGCCTGCGCCTTTTTCGGCGTCAACGTGACCAGGTCGGCGTGCCGGGCGATAGTCGCCAATGGCTCTTTCAGAGCAGTTTCGCCCTGGGCCACGGCCAGAAGCTGCCCTGTCGCATCAAGCTGAGCCAATTGCGTGTCAAATTGCTCTACCAAGGCAGCATCGCCATTCAGGGCGGCCATGCGACGAGCAAGAGCAACTCGCAAAATCGGCGCCAAACCTTGGTCGTGGGCGGGGTGCAGTACGGAGATGCGACATTCCTCGGCCCCTTGCACGAATTCCGGCCGAAACCGACGCGCTCTGAAAAGCTCATCGTCCGGCGAAAGACCGGCGGCTTTGTCAATTGCGTCGATCACCACGCGGCCTCCCTCTGCAGCAAGGGTGTTGAATCGACCCATTCGTCGCCCAGAAGTTCGGGCGTGTCGTAGGCGATCAGATTGGCGAAGTGGGTTTCGACATCCTCGGCAAACAGCGATGCGGCAATGCCGCGGACCAGACGGTCGGCCCCGGCGGTGACGGCCGGGATATCGCCGGAGACCTTGCCATGGGTCAGCATGGCGGCGTCGTTGAAGCAGTGGATATGCGCCAGCATCGGGCAGGAGCCGGGGACGCGTTCGCGAAACTCGAAGGCGGGACCGAGATCCGGCGCGTCCGACATGCCTGCACGAGCCGGCCCCATATCCGGCCTATATCGGCCATCCGACCAGGTGCGGATATGTGGGGCGATCGCCGCAAATTCCGGCCGGCCGCTGAAGTCATTTGAAAAGCCGGTTGCCGCGATCAGGAAGTCGTAGCGCATCGGCCCCTGCGTGGTTTCCACCAGCAGGGTCCCGGCCTCCTCCTTCGCCGCAACTATGCCGCAGTCGAGAAGGAACCGAGCATTGGGGTGCCGAGACACGCGAAGTGTCGATGAACGGGGCGGCGGTGTCTGGGTCGAGGCGGTATAATCGAAGAATTTCCACTTCCAGGCGTCGGGCAAGTGATGCATGCCGAGTACAACACCCGGGCTGCCAATGCCGGTCAGCTTGTTGATGCGCGGCATTTCCTTGCGCCGGATCAACATGTCGACAGAGCCGGCTCCCGCCTCGAGTGCCGTTGCGGCATTGTCCATGGACGAAGCACCAGCGCCGATCACCGCCACACGCTTGCCTTTCAGCGCATCGAAATCGATGTCGTCGGCAGAATGGGCCCAATAGGCGCGATCGATGCCGCTGAGGAAATCGGGGACGGCAAAACCGCCCAACCCGGACCGACCGGTGGCCAGAACGAGACGACGGGTGAGAACCCGGCCGGTTTCCGCGCCATCGATATCGATCGCAATCAGATCTCCCACGGCTGTCAGTCCGGTCATGCGCACGCTGTTGCTCACCGGCAGGCCAAGAACCTTGCGGTACCAGACCAGGTAATCCATCCACTGGCCCTTGGGGATTTTATCCAGCGACCGCCAGGCCTCAACGCCCCATTGCGCCGTGAACCAGGCGCGGAACGTCAATTGCGGCAGGCCGAGCGACGGACCGTGCAGGGTTTTCGGCGACCGAAGCGTTTGCATGCGGGCAAAGGTCACCCATGGTCCCTCGAGCCCGGCCGGAGCCGCATCATAAGCCACGACATTGCTTATCCCGGTCAGCACCAGCTTTGCCGTGGCAGCAAGTCCGCACATGCCGGCGCCGATGACCACGACATCGCGGACCGGCACGCCATCGTGTGAACGCGCCGGAACCCATGGCTTGGCGGGCAGTTCGAGAAAGTCGAGATCCTGCGCGAGCTGTGCTTCGAGCGCAGCAAGACCTGTCGACGTTGGCGCGGCGGGGGTATGCTTCATATTCCCGTTCCGTAATTTGTGCCGGACGCAGGATCGCTCACCAATTGGCCAGCCAGGGCCGGATCGAGTTTCTTGAAGCCGACGATCGACCGTTCGGCCACCGCCTCGACCGCATCCATCAACGCCTGCGCGACTGGACGAAGCGGACGTTTTTCGGCAGCCACAACGCCCCAATAAAAGAGAACGGTTGCGTCGATCGGGCGGATGACGACATCGGGCAAGGCGACGCCATAAGCGGTGAGGGGATCGATGACGGCGGCCGCACCGGTCTGACGCACGATCTGTAACGCGCCATATGCAGTATTCGTCCGGATCACTGGCCCGGTGTCGATGCCCCTGGCCGCCAAGGCCTTTGAGACATGCAACTGGAAACGTAGGGGGTTGAGCAGTGTGGCGACGCGTCGACCGGCAAAAGCGGAAAGCGGTATGACGTCAAGTTCAGCCAGCGGATCGTCCTCCCGCACGGCAGCAACATCAGGCGCCGAATAAAGCCGCAGCACATCCAGACCAGGCGTATCGAGCGGCAAGCTTGAAAACCCGATCTCGGCACGTCCGCTGCGCACCTCCTGGGCGACGATCGAGGGCAGAAACTGCCCGAGATGCGTCTCGTGCGGAAGCTCGACACCTTTGAGTTCGGCCATGGCCGTCGGGATCAAGCCGGTTCCGATCGCGGAGGTGGTAACAATCTGCAGGATCCGCCCTCGGCCGGCGGCAATCATCTTGGCCCGCGCAGCAAGCTCGGTGAAGGACATCAGCAAGCGCCGCGCCTCCTCCTCGAAAGCCACACCCTCCTCGGATAACTGCACCCGGCGACCGACACGGTGCAGCAATTCGAAGCCGAGCTCCGCCTCAAGATCCTGAATGGTGCGTGTGACCGAAGGCTGGGAACACCCGAGCATCGCGGCAGCCTTGGTGATGCTGCCGTTGGCGGCAACGGCAAGAAAGGCCTGGAGATCTCGTGTTTCCATTCACGCCTACATGCGCATTGTGTATGAGTAAGATCGTCTCATGCAGTTTTGATATATGTCAAGGCGGAAATGAAATATGGCCGGAGACGCCTCGGAGATTCGCCATACGGTCGGAATGATACGCAAGCCCACGGAGCGTCGTCGGTCGTCTCGGCCATGTGGCTCGAACGCGTTCCAGCTGAACCCCGTGGAGCGATTCCTGGGTAGCGAGGCTCAAGGAAGCGATAGGTTTCAATCGAGTTGTGCCTGCCTGCTGGCCGTGCATGCAATGGCGTTCGCCCCGCTGCGATCGTAAAGACTGGAACAGGAGAAATCCTATGCGGGTGAGTATTCTGGGGGCCGGCGCAATTGCTTACGGCCTTGCTGCCTGCTTGGCGGAGGCGGGACACGATCCAATGCTTTGGTCGCCGTCGGGAGAGCGCACCAAGGCACTGGCCACCGGCGAATTGCTAAAGGCCACGGGCGCTGTCGAGGCAACGGTGTCGGCGCGTATCGCCAAGGATTGTAAAGAGGCTATTGCCGCAGCAGACGTTGTGATGGTCGCGCTGCCGGCTAATGGGCACAAGAAAGTGGTGGATGCTGCCGCTCCTTATCTGAGGGAGGGAATGCCGGTAATCATCAGCTCTCACAGTTCTTTCGGCGCGCTGTATCTCTCCAGGCAATTGGCGGAACGCAAGGTTCGCCTGCCGATCGTCGTCTGGGGCACGACGTTGGTGACCGGCCGTCAGTCCGGGCCAACAGAAGTCCACGTTGCCAGTGTTCGCCAGAAGGTCGATGTCGCGACGCTCCCGTTCGACGCGATGAACCAAGGGTTCCGACTTTGCACGACCCTGTTTGGAGATCGTTTCGTCAAGCGCGACGGCATGCTTGCTATCGCGCTCAGCAACCTCAATCCGCAGAACCATCTCGGGATCGCTCTTCTTAATCTCACACGCATGGAAAAGGGAGAGCAGTGGAGCCAGGCCGGAAACGTCACGCCGGCTGTCGGCCGCTTTATCGAGGCTCTGGATGCGGAACGATTGGCGATCGCCGCCCGTTTTGGAATTGCCGTGCGCACGGTTGAAGAGCATTTTTCATTGTCGTTTCACGTCCCCATGGCCACTGTTTCGGAAATGAATCAGGAGATGGATCGCCAAGGCCGCGGCGGCTTGGGCCCGTCAACTATCGAAAGCCGCTATGTTCTGGAGGACGTTCCCTTCGGGCTGCTGCCGACGGCACTCTTGGGGAAGATCAGCGGAAACCCAGCGATCCTCCATGAGGCTGGAATTTCGATATTCTCTGCAGCCTACGGTCGCGATCTTAAGGCAGACAATGATATCCTTCCTGCGCTCGGCATCGAAGGAATAGGAAAAGTGGATCTGGAGAACCTTTGCCGTAAGGGTTTTTAGCGACTCTTCACAGATGATGACGCGGGCAACCGGACAGCGATACGCGTCAATCAACCCGCTCTCATCTCCAGTCAAGCGGCTGCAAGTTTGTTGCGGAAGCCGACGGATCGGCTTCCGTTCTTATATGGCGCCCTGCCGCATCACGAGCTTGACTTCGGCACCCTGGCCTGGCGCCAACGTGAAGGATAGCTCGTCTTGCCTTCCATCTGGGCCGGATCGGGGCTTCCGAGGTTGCTTCGGTGGCAGGCGCTGCAGCAATGGCCGGAGCCTCGGCAGGAGCGATCTCTCCAGCTGTCACATTATCTTGCGCAACGGCCTCCCCAGTTGGGATGGCTGCGACTCGGGCTGTTCGGCTGTCAGGGCAACGAGGAGATTTTCAATTCGGTCCATGCGCGCTATCAACTCGGCCGGAGGGACCATTTGCGTCATCCGCTCGGCCGGGGCCTTCGCCGTGGCCATTTCGTCCGCTGCCGCCTCAGCTGCCAGCTGTGTCTTGATTTCGCCCATTCTGGTGAGGCCGAGCAATCTGCCTGCTCCGGTCGGATCCATCGCATACTCGGAGCATGACGACCGTGACGAGCACGGCAAGCGCCGTCAGCGCGGCAATCATGGTGGAGCGCTTCAGCTGCGCTGACGTTGGCAAATCGGCGCGGCTGGGAAGGTCGGTGTTGTACATGATTGCGGTTCCTTATGCTGCGACGAACAGGCCGGTGAGCTGATATCCGATCAGCAGGAAACCAGCCGTCATCATGATGACGTTTGCGGTATAGGCGTGGCGCCAGAAGCTGCGTGTCCGGCGCCAGTAGCCCATCACGATCAAGATGGCGCCGAGGCCCGTGAGTTGGCCGATCTCGACATCGACATTGAAGGCCAGCAGGTTCAGCACAAGGCCGTCAGGCGAGATGTTGTATTCGATTATCTTCGTCGACAGACCGAATCCGTGGAAGAAGCCGAAGACCAGCGTCGCGACCTTGGTATTCGGCTGGAAGCCGAGCCATCGCTGGAATGCGCCCATATTGTCGAGTGCCTTGTAGACCACGGACAGGCCGATGATCGCGTCGATGTAGCTGTTGATGCCGACGTTGAAGTAGACGCCAAGCAGCATGGTCGTGGAGTGGCCGAGCGCAAACAGGCTGACATAGATGCCGATGTGCTTCATCCGGTAGAGGAAGAAGATCACGCCGAACAGGAACCGGATGTGGTCGTATCCAGTCACCATGTGCTTGGCGCCGAGATAGATGAAGGGCTCGGCGGACAGGAGATCGACCTCGTCTACAACCGCCTGGTCGATTTTACCCTTGATTGGCCGGAGCATGCAGCGCTCAGGGCGGCTTATCAGGACGGCGCGGTCGTGGTCACGCCCAATCCGCACAACCATGCGCTTTATGCGAGCAAGCGCGATCTGACATTGCTGTCCGATCCAAAGGCGCTGGAAGCATTGGGCCTTTCGCCGGAGATGCGCTCGCGGCTCGATGGTATTCCGCGGACTACGCTGGTCACGCCCGACAATGCAGATGCCATGTGGCAATCGCGCAAGAACATGTTATTCAAGCCACTCTCCGGTCATGGCAGCAAAGCGGTCTATCGAGGCGACAAGGTGACGAAGGGGGTTGGGCCGAGATCGCCCGGGGAGGCTATGTGGCCCAGGCATTTGCTGCACCGGTGCAGCGCATGATCGAGATCGATGGCGCACCCACACCGCGCAAGATGGACGTGCGGCTTTATGCTTACGATGGCCAGGTGCTGGTCGCCGCCGCGCGCCTCTATCAAGGCCAGACCACCAATTTCCGCACACCCGGCGGCGGTTTTGCCCCTGTCCTGGTCGTCTGAACATGGACTGACCAGCTAGAAGCCCAGCGTAGCGAAGGTGAGGATGGCGAGAAGCGGCGACGTCCGCTGCTCCAAGGCCAATCACCCGTTCACGAGCCTGGCATATGCCAGGCGCCGATGCCTTTTCCCGCCATCCAGCTCGGCCCTTGATGAACTGAAAGGCTCACGGCGACTATTTCCTTTCCCAATCTATGAATAGCGGACCTTGCGCGAACTCCGGGATGCGGCGGGGCACGCGAGTGGGATATCGCGCGGGCTTCTTGTGGACCAAGATAATGGCGGTCGCCGAGAGTTCGAGCGCGCGCTTGACTACTTCTCGCGGGCAGACAGGCATGGGATCGACGGTGCCTGTCTGCTGCAACTGGCGCGTCGGCGATGAGCGCGTTACTCACCGCATCAAATTTGATGTACATTCCTTTGGGGAGGTAGCTGGGAGGTTACTCTTGGGCGGGGGTAGTACATGGCATACACTTCACAGCCGTCGTTGCTCGGAATCGAACGTATTCCATCCTACGTCGGACTTAACAACGATGACATGGGGCTTATCAGGGCGTTGAGGTTCACGCCGAAGCGCTATCCAGCGGAGACGGTCATCGTCGGCCAGGGCGAGGCCTGCGATCGCGTATTCATAGTCGAGTCGGGCTGGGGCTGCATTTCTCATGAACTCGCGGGCGGGCAGCGACAAATTCTGGATTTCGCCCTGAGAGGCGATATCATTCTGCCTCAGTCAATCCCGGGCAACGCTCTTGAAACGTTTATGGCTCAAACCGAGCTCTCGGTTTTGGTGACTTCCACCGAGACATTTTTCCCAGCTGCGATGAAGTCGCCCCATCTTTTCTCCCTTATTCTCGAAACGCTGGTACACCGCGCAGCGGTTATCGCTCAACATCTCACCAATGTAGGTAGACGCAGCGCCTTGGCACGTACGGCGCATCTGTTCCTCGAGCTAAGGGCGCGTCTCGAACGAATCGGCTCCGTCACCCGTAACAGCTATGAATGCCCTCTCACCCAGCACGATCTGGCGGACGCTCTCGGCCTCACGCCAATTCACGTCAACCGAATGCTGCGGGAACTGCGCGAGCGTAAGGTCCTCGAATTCCGCAAAGGCCATGTTCGCGTGCTAGACCAACAAGGCCTGACGAAGCTCGCTGGATTCGAAAGCGGCTACATCGAATACTGATGCGTATCGCCCTATCAACACTGACGTTTTCGCATTGCGTGAGGCAATTGCGCTGATACCAACATCGACGTCGCTTCCGACCGGGCGCTCCGGCTTCAGAGCCAGCGATGGGCATTCTCGATGGTAGTCGTGCAGTGATCTATGATGCGGGTTTCGAACGCCGGATCGGCGCCTGTCACCAAAAGCAGGTGGATCGTCTCGACGCCGCGGACGGCCGCCGAATAGCGAAGCGGCATCCAGTCGTCAGCCGCTCCACATGCTGGGATTGTCTCGATCAACTCGGATGATTTACGCTGGCTCAATATCAGCGAAGCAGGAGTTTCCTGGTTAAGTCGACCACACGGTCCCGCTCGGACGTGGGCCAGCCTTGAGGATGGCGCGTCTCGATTGCGAACGCGCCCTCGGAAGTGGCAGTTAACTTGGTGTGGCCATCGCGAAATCTCAGTGCCTTTCTTGTATAGCCAAGGTCCTCCAGCGAGGAAGCAACCGCGTCGCCGCAATATCCAGAAGTTGCGAACAGGATGACGCGTGGGGTGAGGGACGCGATCTCCTCTTTCAATGCCGTGAAATGAGGTTCCGAAAGCCCGCGCCACCGATGCGCAGGCGGCGGCCTGGAACCGCCAATCTCGTCCATTTTGCAAATGTTCGTCCACGCGACCTTGCGGCGACTGGGATCAATCAAATCCAGCATCTGCCAAAAGGCAGATTTGTTTCTCCTCTCAACCATCCACTTGGTGGACGCGAAAACACTTGCCGCCTGATCATGGTTGGAGGCAACCAACTTGCCAAGCGGCCCTGCGCTCTTGCCAACATAAAGCAGTGCAAGCTTACTGCCGGGATCGTATTCGGGGCCGATGCCCGGCGCGAAAACTCCAGATGAAGCCCATCCGGCGTCAACTGAAATGCGATTGCAATCGACGAGTTTTTTCCAAGTTCCTGCGGTTATTGGAAGCGCCCGATCCATATTCTTCCCCCCAAAATTCAAGCGATCAAAGCCGCAGCTGAAGGGGGCGTCAAGTCTATCCCCCTGTTCATCCGCATATGTGAGTGAGCACGGCACTATCCGGGCATTGCTTGGCGGTCCGACAAAATCGCTCGAGCTCTTGTCAGTGACCTCGAATGGCGCAAACAGTTCTGGCATGCTGGGCGATGCGCGTGGTCAGGGACTGGCGTCCCCGAAAGACGGCACATTAGTGCGGCGCCGATTGCTCCATCTGGCGCGACCGATTTACGCCACCAGGCGCTCGAGCCGTCCCGCCTGCACCGACGCTCTCATCATTGCCGCCATGAATGGGAACCAGAAGTTTGCGTTGCCATAGTTGCGGATGACGACTTCGGATCCCTCGCCAACCGGCAGGATAGAATAGTCCACTCCGCCGGCAAATGGTCCGGAGACATACTTCATCCGAACCAAGCGTCCTGGTTCGAACTCGGTGACCTCGATCACCCATTCAAATGATCGGCCAATAAAGGCACCGTGCCGCCGGACGCGCGTGCCAGTGCCATAGGGCGGCGGCGTAATGCGGCAATCGCGGTGGCTGAGGCCCAGGCGGTCGGCGTTGACGACCCCACCGAACTTGCCCATCTGCGTCCGGGAGGGGTGGCAATCAGTTCTGACTCTACGCCGCCCGTGCTCGGTTGAGAGTGACGATGCTCGATGCACGACCTTATCGCTGTGATAGAAGTAACACCGCGCTGGTGGTGGCTAACCCGGCAGCCTTTGCCACGTTTGCCGTGCTGTTCGGTGGCGGAGAATTTACCGTTGGACGCTATTTCTTGACGGAGCGTATTGCCAATCTGGAAAGCCGAATTGCGCGACGCGACGAGGAAATCGAACGCCGCATAAGCCACCGGGTCAGGAGACCGCGACGGGCGGGTTCGAGGCATGGACGGACGAGTAAGGAACATCCCTTCCTCGTTGGCAGCACTCTCGAATGCCTTACGGGCCTCCTGAGTTGGCATCTGATCAGCCAGGCAGGCCATGCAGATGCGCACCGCATAGTTCCATTTAGGGCCACGCTTGGTCCACTTCAGGAGTTCCTCGGCGGCGCGTTCCACGTTGTTGACGTGGTGGCACATCCCTGCCCGCTCGCAGCTCACGGGGGCTGGAGGGTAGAACCAATGGCGGGCCATCAGGGCTCTTTAAGATCGAAGCACACGAACTGCCCGTGGAGCGTGGCCCGGTCGACAATGATTTCGACCAGTTCACAGTCTGTCTCTCGCAAATACGGATTTGATAATCGGACTGCCGCAACGGCTTCCTTGACCGAGACGATGCTGCCGCATCGGACGTGATGGATAGCTGCCTCTATCGCCTCTTTGGCGGTAGGACGGAACGCTTGAGCCGTCATAGCCCTCCTCCCTCCCCAGGGAAGAAACCCAAGCATTCATCTAGGGGTCAATCACACAAATAAATCAATGTTCGGAACGTACCGAGCCGAGGGGATGGACCTTACGGGGGCTCAGGGGGTTTCGGACGGTTCGTCTCGTCCTTTCAGATCAAGCAAAGCAAGCAGTGCCCCGATGGCGCCAGGCAGTTCCGCCTCGATCTTCAGATCTAACACCTTGTGCAGGTAATGACGGGTCTCATCGGACGCAATCATCCGCCGAACAGCGTTCGCGGCCGACATCTGCCCTGATTGATAACGCTCAGCCATGATTGGGAAATACTCCACCCCAGAGCGTCAAACTCGTTCGGGACGGTATGGTTCCAATCAGAGGTCACCTCGGGCGACCCTGCGTTTCAGATCGACGGCGTTCAGGAGGTCCAGCAGATCATCGGCATACTCCATGTCGAGGTCGACGGCTTCGTGGCCCTCGTACACAGCCGGCTGCCCGGTGAAGACGTCGAATACCGTCCAGGACTCGTCGCGTTCTTTCCTAATGTCGTACCGCATGGATACCATTAGGGAAGTCTAATGTAGGTCGGGACTGTTTGGTAGAAATTTCTGAGCGGGTGATCGGATAACACGCACGCGCGCTGACCCCCCGTGCTCCCTCATTTCCTCCACGCGTGTGCGGCGAGGCCGCTTGACCTGACACGCTGCGAGCACAAGCTTCGTCATGCGTCAGTGCAGGATTTTAGGGAAGGAACTTAGCCTTAGACTAAGAAGGTGCGTCGATAAGCACGCACGGAGTCAACTTTCTCGACGAATGGATAGCAGGACATCTTCCAAACGCCATCACCGAGATCCGCCGCGATACAGGGGGAATGAAAAGCCGGCGGTCGTCTTGGGGACGGCGTCGCCGGCAAGTGGCAGGCTGTTGGGCGGGGGTGGGCGGTAGCCTGCCATCCATCATTGCCGGCAGTATGATCTTAAGTGATCAGATTAGCTAGTGGTGATTTAGCGCAAATCCAACTCCAAATTTGCATCCGAGCGTGCCGCCCGGCCATGCGGCCCGACACCTTTTGACAGAGGAATGCCAACAAGGCGCCGGGCCTGACCGACGAACTAGCCCGCCGGTCATGCGCTGGTCGGTCACGCCTACAGCCGGGCAAACTTGTCTAGATGCAGGCGTATCCGCTGGCCTTCAGCGAAGGCGAGAGCGACCGATTCCAGTTCGAATGATTGGGTCCGTTCCTGATCTTCCTCGACCACACGGACGAACCATTCGCCGCAGGCTTCAATCACTTCGATGCAAGGACGACCTTTGCCGTTGAGTATCTCGCTATCCATCGCATTGCCTCCCCGCAACATGAGGACATTGCGAATTTATATGAATGCTGAATCGGCCATGCAAGGCTGGGTACGAATCGTACAAAGGGAGGCCAGCGTCAAAGCCAGTCTGATCTTCGCCTGGCCAGATCCGGAACATTCCTGATAGTTTCCTTGACGGCAGGGGCCCCAACGCTCCTGCAAGTCCCTTGATCCTGGGGCGGCCCGTCGCTGCCGTGAATGGGGCGGCGGGCGTTGTTGGACCACATTCTTGTCGCCATCGAGCGGTTCTCCTCCAGCGCTGCTACTTCAAAGGTGGCGATCGTTTTCGGTGGGGCAGGGTTGCCTTGGCCAAGGGAGGGAAGCCAAAAGGCGCGCGCTTGCCGCAACCGACATGCTCGCAGACCCGCTCGAAGGCCTACGCACGCGGGCCGAGGACGAATATCGCCAGCAGCACGATAAAAAGCACGGTGGCGATCACGACACCCCACTTGAGAACTTTTCTGGTGCCGCGCTGTTCATCGTCGCGAGATAAATTCTCCGCCATCGCAGAATTCCTACCGGTGAACTTCGATTAATCGAAACGTGGAGCGTCTAGGCCGGTTCCCCTGCCGCGTGCAAATGCCATCGCCGTGCTCTTGGTGTTCCAAGCAAAACCAAGGCGATGGCTGTTTTGGTCTGGCAAAGCGTACGCTTCACGCCGCGTCGCACTCGCAGACGTGATTTTCCATCCGCGCTGACGCACGCGGGACCGCTGTTCCTTCGGCAAGTCACCTCGGTTCATCGCTCATGGCGACAAGATTCCACAGCACGACCCGATCGACGCCTGCTGCTCACTTGGAGACGGCCATGGCCCTGTTCGGTGTATCTATGCACGTGTTCGGCTGTGCCGGGCCTGTTCAGCCGAGACGTTACGGCTCGCGCCGATGGGCCGCGTCTCGGCGCAGCGATTGTTCCCGGACAAATCAGCAATCCGAAAGTTGGCAGTGATGTGAATAGGTGAAGGAGGGTCGTGCCATCGCCGATTGTTTGAAGGCTGACTTCCGCTTTCAGGTATTCCGCAGAGCCCAGATCGCACCTCTGATCGAGTCGGTACCGCCGAGGCTTTATGGAGGGACTGAGCGTATCGTTTCCTATTTGACGGAAGAGCTGGTTCGACAGGGCCACGAAGTGACGTTGTTCGCCAGCGGCGATTCAAGCACCTCGGCCGAACTGGTCGCGTGTTGCAATGCTGCACTACGGCTGAACCCTAGCGCCCAGAACCATGTTCCGTATGACGTCATGATGCTTGAAAAGGTTCGCAGACGGGCGAATGAATTCGATGTGCTGCATTTTCACGTCGATGTTCTCCACTTTCCAATGATCCGTGAGTTAATTTCGACGCGCCTTTTTCCGGAGCAGAGGCGGTGAGGGTACCCTCGTCGCCTTTCGCTACCGTTCGACTAGGACAAGGAATTCCGTTATCGGCAGGCGTTATCGCGGCCATGAATCCGACGAGGCGGAGAAGCCGTCGGCATACCTGCGGCGCTCGGTTCCCTTGCCGAGCCGGCGATGTGCAACAATGCGAGTGGAATTTTCGCGGCCGTGTAACGACGTGCTGTGCGACGGCCACTCCGTCGAGTCCGGACCGCAGAGCACCAGCAGTTTTTTTGGGAACATCAGCGCCGACTGGCCGTTTGGGGGGTATCTGACTTGGACAGAGAGGAGCTCAAGAAATGCCAACTCCGAGTGGCCATACCGACGCCATCCGCGCCTCGCGCGTAATTGGCACAACTGTCTACAACACGGCGGGCGAGGAAATTGGTACGATCGACGACGTGATGCTCGAAAAGACCGCGAATGGCATCATGTTCGCAGTGATTTCCTTTGGCGGTTTTCTGGGCATCGGTGAAAGATACCACGCGGTGCCATGGTCCCTCTTGGATTATGATCCGGACCGCGGCGGATACGTTGTCTCTTTCAGCACAGATCAGCTCAAGGCCGCGCCGGCCTACTCGATCGATGAACTCACCGTCGATGATGGAAGGCCGGCCCGCGAAGCTTCGTATCGATATTGGAGGGTCGAACCCTACTGGCACTGATCTTGATGCCAGCCCTTGTGGCGTATGCTGATGTGGGCGCGCGAATGCGCGCCCCCGTCGTCACATCCGAAGGACCAGCACTCGAAAAGCGGCGATCCGAGGCAGCGAGGTTCTTCCAGATGGTGTGCCGCCAGACGGCGACAGTCGCAACGCCACCGAGAAGAGTGGTGAATTGCCCGACGAAGAGGACGATAACGCGTACCAGAACAGCGACGAAGCGCTGCCGGATGACGAGGAAGAGCGTCTCATTTCGCAGAACCCCTCGAAGCTGGACATCGACGAGCCGTAGAATTCCCTCAGTCGCAAAGCTGAACGGCGACGGTCTCGAACACTCCGTAATTCGAAGCGCCCGAACCTGCCGACTGATGGTCAGCCCTTTTGTGCACCACCAACGAATTCAACGGCAGGGCAGTTGAAATCCGGGGTGAAAAAACCTGACCGAACACAATTCTATTCAAGGGAACCTCTCCGAAAAATGCTCGTTGGTTGTGGCAATGCACATGAACCGATGGAGGCTTACATGATTACGAAAATCCTCTCCGCGTCCCTGCTCACCATCGCCTTGGCTACCTCGGCCATGGCGCAATCGAATGGTTCAAGTTCCACCACGACCCAGGCGGGCAGCACGACCGGCACCAACGGCACCATGGGCACCGGCTCCGGTACGCCGACAACATCTGTCGATCCAAACGCGACAAATTCGACGAGGGCCCCAAACGGCATGAATGATCGCTGCAAGGACACGGCGGGCAACGATGTCGACAACAACACAGCCAGCGGCACGGCAACGTCGAACGTTCAGAACTGCAACAAATAAGCTCCTGCCTGAAAGCGCTGCCGGTTTGTTCACTTCCAGTGAATGCACAACCGGCAGCATGTTCACGGCTGCAAGAGAAGGTGGCGGATCCATGGGTCGACAGCCTGCGTCCATCCGGCAAGCAAGGTCGGGGCTCTTATGGACGGAGGGCATATTGGCGGCCGTCGGCCTCGGCTTGGCGGTCTGGTTCGTCCAGGCAAACCACCGCGAGAGCCTGCGCGAGACTACGATCATGCAGGCGGTCGGCGGCGATGCCGAGCGCGGCATTCCGGCGATGATCCGCAATGGCTGCGGCGGATGCCACGAAATTCCTGGTGTCCCCGGTGCTCAAGGCACGGTCGGCCCCTCCTTGCGGGGCGTTGCGCAGAGAACGTATGCGGCAGGCACCGTCTTGCGAACCTCTCCAGATGCAATGATGCGCTGGGTCAGCAGAGCGCGGGACGTCGATCCGAGGACGGCCATGCCCAACACCAACCTGTCAGAGCAGGAGGCGCGCGACATCACCGCCTATCTCTACGCACGAACGTGAAACGGCCTGGGTGCAGATTCCTCGCTCGCATTCCCGACGGACGGCCGCTTCACATTTGTCTTGCAATTGCTCCATGGCGCCTTGCGAGCAGGAACGCCAAAACGAGCATAAATCCCGCTCCACCAGCCACCAGAGCCTGTGCTGCCAGCAGCATGACCGTCTGTTCTGTTGTCGAGCCCGCCCGCATCTGGCGCACGTCGGCTGCTGTGACGCTTACTTCGGGATTTCCGAACCGCGCGGTCACATAATTGGCAAGGCTCGTCACCTGGCTGTCATCCAGCCAGTCGCCAAAGGCCGCCATCGATTTGCGGCCGGCCACGTCGCCCGCCCTGACGCCGGCTAGGATCGTCATGACGACGTTCTCGGGAGCAGCGGCGCCGAGCACACTGTTGCGGGTGAGCGACGGATAGGAGCCGTCCGCCGATCCCTCTCCATTCACCCCGTGGCATCCCGCGCAGAGCGACCGATAAACATCGGCGCCTGCCGAGTTGCCGCTGCCCTGCGCCGTGGTCCTCGATGAGTCATTGGCCGTGGCAACAGGCGGATTGCTCCATGCGAAACGCGGCCGCTTCTCCTCGCCTGATTGGGCAGGCACATCCCTTAGATAGGTGACCATGGCTCGAATATCGTCATCCGAGAGGTGTTGCAGACTGTTCATGACTGTTTCGGCCATCGGACCGCCTGCATAGGCTTTCCCAGGCACGGCGCCAGTCTTGAGAAATCGAAACAGTTCGTCGTCGCTCCAGCTGCCTATGCCCGCGATCTTGTCATTGGTGATGTTGAAAGCCTGCCAGATGCCAGCGGTGCCGCCGGCAAGCTTGCGATCTTCATCCATGCCGAATGTGGTGTTCCTCGGTGTGTGACAGGCGCCGCAGTGGCCAAGGACCTCGACCAGGTAGCTGCCCCTGTTCCAAGCTCCGGTTCGGCTCCGATCCGGTGCGAAGCCGCCGACATGGACATTCGCAAGTTTCCACAGCCCGAGCGCCCAACGCTGGTTGAATGGAAAGGGAAGGATATTGCTCGGTCGGGGCTGGGCGATCGGCACTTGCGTGAGCAGATAGGCGCGGATCGCCAGCACGTCCTCGCGGGTCATTCTGGCAAAGCTGTCAAAGGGCATGGCCGGGTAAAGATCGGCCCCGTCGCGCCTGACGCCTTCCCGAACCGCCCGCACGAACTCGTCGGCGGAATAGCGCCCGATGCCAGTATCGAGGTCCGGTGTGATGTTGGTCGAATAGACATCGCCGAAGGGGGTTGGCACGCGGTAGCCTCCGGCGAATGGGCGGCTCGGGTTGGACGTGTGGCAGCCGACGCAATCGGCGGCACGGGCGAGATACTCGCCTTTCTGGATTTCATCCGCCCGCAGCTGTGTGCACGGAGCCAACAATGTCAAGGCGACCGTGATGATCTGAAAGACGAGGCCCAAGGGTGCAGGGATTGCGATAAGCCGAAGCGAAGCCTTCCGACAACAGATAGCCGACCGCAAGCTCTTGCGCATGGTCACAATTCGCACCCGGTGAAGATCAGTCCGGCCGCCATTTGCGCCAGCATGATGAGCATGAACAGCGTTCCGATGCCGACCGAAGTTCTGGCTAGAAACGCACGCGTGCGTGCCTTCAGGGGCGGGCTCGTGCCGTGCCTGCGGTCATGGGCGGCGCGCCACGACAACAGGACGCCCGCCGTCGCGACGGCGACACCGATCAGGGAGAACAAGGCGGTGGGGCGAAAGCCGGTGTGGCATTGCCAGTACGCAATCGCATAATCGAGCTGCAGCGATACCGCCCACGCGGTTGGTCCGGCCGCCAGGCCTGCCCAGGAAATACCGGTGCGGATCGCCTGCATCTTAGATCCTCGGAACCCAATAGATGATGAGATAGAGCACGACCCACGAGACGACCACGAAGTCCCAGTAGAAGGCGTTGTCCGACACGTCGCTGAGACGGCGTCCGGCCTTGCCTTTTTGCGTGAACATGAGAACCGCAAGCACGATTGTGTCCCCGACATCGGTAAGAAGATGTGAGGTGTGAAGACCGAGCAGGAACCAGACAATCGACCCGTAGGCATTCTGGTCCCAGGAGATCCGGAGCGCAGGAAATTCCCAGATGCGAACGATCAGGGGAAGAATTCCGGCAATCGACATGATCACAATGCCAATGCGGACCTTGGTGAGATCCTGCCGCCGCGCCCAAAGCTCCACCAGATGGTTGGGGACGACGCTCGCAAGCAGCATGATCAATATCGTCGTGCCTGGCAAAAGATCGGGCGCCGGCGCGCCAATCGGCCAATGCTTGGCCAGCACGGCCAGATAGAAATAGGGACCGATCGCCAAGGCAAAACCGGTTGCTTCCAGAGCGATGAAGGCAAGGGTTCCCCACCACATGGGGCTTGCGGCGCCGAAATCATATGTCGGCAGATGGCTGACGTCGGCGACCGGGCGGTGTCTCATTCCTCGTCCTCCGGCTCGCCTTTCGGCCAGAACCAGCAGATAAAGCTGATCGAGACCGGTATTGCACCCCACACCACGGCCCATGGCGTGTAGATCGAACCGAGAAACGCGCCGCCCACCGCGATGGCCGAAAGCAGCGGCCAGATCGAATTGCCGGCCGATGGCTGGCGCAGTTGCGGCACCGCGTCGGCGACCGTGCTGGCAAGCACTTCGCGGGCATCGACGCGCAAGCCCTCGACGACCGGAAGCGTGTCGGGCTCATCCCAGAGCGGCTCCCTATGCGTTACGACCGGCAGGCGCGAAAAATGGTAGGAAGGCGGCGGCGACGTCGTCGCCCATTCCAGCGTGCTCGCCCCCCAGGGATTGTCTCCTGCAATGCTGCCGCCGCGAAGGCTGAGCAGGACGTTCAGGAAAAAAAGCGCAAAGCCGGCGAACACCACCAGCGACGAGACGCTGATGAACAGGTTCATCTCGCCCCAGCCGCTTGCCGGCGGATAAGTGTAGACGCGGCGCGGCATGCCCTGCAGGCCGAGAATGTGCATGGGAAAGAAAGTGAGATTGAAACCGATGAAGACCAGCCAGAAATTCCAGCGGCCGAGCCTCTCGGACAGCATGCGACCGGTGATCTTGGGAAACCAGTAATAGACGGCGCCGAGCAAAGGGAAGACGGCGCCGCCGATCAGCACATAGTGGAGATGCGCGACCACGAAATAGGTATCGTGCACCTGCAGGTCGAGCGGCACCGAGGCGACCATGACCCCGGTCAGGCCGCCGATCACGAAGGTGAAGATAAAGCCGAGTACGAAAAGCATGGGCGTGGCGAAGATCGGCCGGCCGCCCCAGATCGTCGCAATCCAGCAGAAGATCTGGATGCCGCTCGGAATGGCGATCATCATCGAGGAGGCGGTGAAGAAGCTCTCGCCGAGCTGCGGCAGGCCGGTGGCGAACATGTGATGCACCCACAGCCCAAAGGAAAGCAAGCCAATAGCTATCAGTGACAGCACGATCCCAAGATAGCCGAACACCGGTCGGCGGACGAAGGTGGGCAGGATCGCGGAGACGAAGCCGGTTGCCGGAATGAAGATGATGTAGACCTCAGGATGTCCAAAGAACCAGAAGAGGTGTTGCCACAGCAGCACATCGCCTCCGGCTGCGGGATCGAAAAATTTGGTGCCGACCAGCCGGTCGAGGATCAGCATCGTGCTTGACACCATCACCGCGGGCATGGCGAACAGTATGACGAACGCCATAATCAGGACCGACCAGACATAGAGCGGGATACGATCGAGCGTCATGCCCGGTGCGCGTTGCTTGAAAACCGTCGCGATGATCTCGACGGCAACCGCCAGTGCCGACACTTCCGTGTAGGTCACCATTTGCGCCCAGAAGTCGGGGCGCTTGCCGATTCCATATTCGGGCCCGGCCACCGGCACGTAGGAGAACCAGCCGGCATCCGCCCCCGTGTCGAATGCGAAGGCGATCCAGATCATCAGGCCACCCGAAAGATAGACCCAATAGCTGAAGGCGTTGAGCCGCGGGAACGCGACGTTGCGGGTGCCGATCATCAGCGGCACAAGGTAGATCGCGAACGCCTCCATTATCGGCACGGCGAACAAAAACATCATCGTCGTGCCGTGCATGGTGAAGAGCTGGTTGTACAAATCGGGGCCGATATGACCGGCCTCGGGCGTTGCGAGCTGAAACCGCATGGCGAGCGCCGACAGGCCCGCCAGGACGAGGAACAGAAAGGCTGTTACCATATAGCGCCGGCCGATCAGCTTGTGGTCGACCGTCACCAGCCAGCCATACAGACCTTTCGGTGTCTGCCAGGCATGCGCCAGAAAGGCGTGCAGCCGCGCCTCCTCGAGGCCGGTGTCGCGTATACCTTTTAGACCCTTTTCCTGCTTTTGCCCGACTGCCTTTCCCGCGATGCCGCTCATTCGAGGCTTCCAAGATAGGTGGCGACCGCGTTGAGATCGTCGGCGCTGAGCGCAACACGCGGCATTTTGGCGCCGGGTTTCGTCGACTGCGGATCGGCGATCCATGCGGCAAGCGCACCGGGTGTCATCGCCAGCGTATCGGCGGCCAATGCGCGTCGGCTTGCGAGATGAGTAAGGTCAGGCCCAATGGTTCCGTTGGCCGGCGTGCCCCTTACAGTGTGGCAGAGCGCGCAGCCGGTGGAAAGAAAGGCTTGCTGGCCGCGGCGTTCTTCGTCTCCGACGGGCGCGGCTGCGGCGGCATCTTGCCTCGATCGCCACATGTCGAACGCCTCGCGGCTTTCCGCGATGACGGTGATGGCCATATGGGCGTGCTGGTAGCCGCAGAACTCGGCGCACTGGCCTCGGTAGACGCCGGGCTTATCGGCAATGAGGGTGAGTTCGCTCGGCCGGCCCGGGATGAGGTCCCGTTTGCCAGCGAGGCCTGGCACCCAGAAGCTGTGAATGACGTCCGGCGAATCGAGATTGATCTTGACGGGCTCGCCGACAGGGACATGGATTTCATTGGCCGTGACGATCATCCGCGATGGATTATCGCCGGGATAGCGTATCTCCCACCACCATTGATGCCCGGTGATGCGAACGGTGAGCGTCGCTGTCCCGCTCAGCGAGGCAACGGATCGGCCCGCGAAGAAGCTCGTTAACGTCAGCGCAGCCAAGATTAACACGGTCGACGCTGTGGCGCCTACGACAGCGCGGCCGAACCGGCGCTCCCGGTGGTTGTCGATACGCAGCGGCGAATGGCCTGCTCTCGCCCGGCGCCGGTGGAAAAGCGCCATTGCCATTGCCGCCATGACAAGCAGCCATGTTGTCGTCGCAACCGCGCCAAAGGACCAGATGAGATCAAGAATGCTGCGGGCATTGGAACCACGCGCATGGAGCGCGGATTGCCAGTCGCTGCATCCCGTCAAGGCCAATATTGAGGCGGTGCCGGCCGGGTTCGCGATGCCTGCAAGGTGATTGCCGAACGAGCTTCGAGCTGGATGCGAAAGGCTAGCCGATACGGATGGTCGTCTCCGTTTCCTGGGGCGGACCACCGGGCTCGTGCACCTTGCCATGAAGAAATCACCATCAATGCCAGAGGCCATAACGCGATTGGTTGTAAAAGGATGCCTTGGCAACCACCCTTCAGTTCAAGGAATGTGGAATGGCGGGAAGCTGGGCCTGCCGGCTCTAACGCTAGGCGGACGCAACCAAATGGTCGGTCTGTCGTTCCTCCGGCAAACGCCACGCCGCAAACCGTCAGGACCGAACTCATGAAAAACACAGGCAAAACAATCAGCGGAAACCGGACCGTCCCAGGTAAAGACGATCGCCTCAACCAAGACCGCGAAAGCAGGGCACGGAAGCCCAAGGAGCAAGCTGATGATCCCGCCAACAACCATCCCCAAGAGGACCCGGCGGAGGGTTCGCGCCTCACGGTTGAGCACGAATTGGACCGACAGGATCGATTGGGGCGGGGCGCATCTCAATCCACCAGCGAAGCGAAGCGTGCGCGTGACGAATTGCCGGAGCAGGTCAGGCAGCAGACCGAATTGCCGGGCCGAGGCTCGGCCTGACAAAGTCCGAATTTCGCGACCTTGCCGAGGCGGCAACGCGCGCAGGGTAGCGCGCCGCTCTCGCTACAGATGGCGACTCGATGCGGGATTTTTGAGTGATTATCTCGAAGTCAGGAACGATCCAAACCCTCACGCATTTAGCTACGTCTGCGTCACAGAATTCATCTCTGCCGGGAGCTGCACCATTGTCCTCCAGGGGCTTTGCTTTGGCCAACCAAGAAACCGAGCAAGTTTCGATCGTTGACCTGATACCCGCCTTGCGGGCCTTTGCGCGTACCTTCTGCCGCAGTCCGGACGATGCGGATGATCTTGTCCAGGAAACGTTGACCAAGGGTCTTGCCAACCTCGATAGATTCGAAGCGGGAACCCGGATGAAGTCGTGGCTCTTTACCATCATGCGCAACACCTTCTACACGCGCACAAAAGCTGCCGACAGGGAGAGCCCAGGGCTGCTCGACTGCGCCTCCCTGGTTCCCGTTTCGGAGGCTGCGCAGGAGTGGTCGATCCAGCGCAAGGAAGTTTATAGCGCCATCCAGCAACTACCGAGACAACAACGCGAGGTGTTGATGCTGATCGGAGTTCTCGGCGTGAGCTATGAAGAAACGGCCAAAATCTGCGGCTGTGCGGTGGGAACGGTTAAAAGCCGTCTCAACCGCGCACGCGCCGGCGTACTCGAGCGTCTTGGGGAAAATTCGCTGCAGACGCTGCTGGAAAGGCGCGGTCACGTGTCCGAAGGACGTTTGGGCTTCGGCACACGATAGGCGAGGCAGCTAATTCCTCTTTGCCGCCAGCCGACGCTTTTCGACGAGCGCGTTCTGCAATTGAACCGCCAGGTCTTTCAGCCGATTGGGGACCTTCTCCTGCTCTATCGCCGCCAGCAAGGAGGCTATTTCCCGGTCCAGCACCAGACTGACCTGCGGATCAATGTTATCGTCGCTCGAGCGAGACATCGCGTTCCCTACCAGGTTCTATCCTCGTCATGTTGCCAGCACAGAACCGAACTGTTCAATAACGCTGCAGGGCCGTCTACGCCAACAAAACGAACCCTGGTCATTATTTCCACAACTGCGGGCAGCGTCGAGCCGATCAACGCGCCGGGCTTCGTTTATGACCTGCTATTTTGCGCCGAGCGTCCGCCAGTTTGGACGTCGCGGCTCAGCCGGTATCACATCACCCGACACTTGTCGCAGCAGGCGGAAGCACCGATCGGGGCCAGATCCAAATTGGATCGATGCACTGCCGTCAAGTTGACCTCACGCTGCGCTCTTCATCGACGCCCGAACCCGCGCCGGGCCGTAATGTTCCAACCGGTACGAGCATGAAGGCAGTTCCATCCCACAGGCGGAATGGCCTCTCGCCATCGATCACAACCTGCATGCCGTATGCTTCGGCGAGGTGATTGATCTCGGAGCGATCCAGCGCTGGAGAGCCGCGATAGGAGTAGTTCAGAATTGCAGCCATGCCCGGTCGTTTCAGCACGCGCCCAATCTCCTTCAAGTATCGCTCCGCGAGTCCGGCCAGCACCAGATAGGGAAAGCTGTCGACGGCCAGCACGCAATCGAAGCTGGCGTCGCCGAAATCGGCGAGATCGAGGCCCGAGGTCAGCCGGAGTTCCACATTTGGCAGCGCGGCGCACCGCTCAAGCCCGATCGAAATCATGCTCGGCGATATATCGATCCCGACGACCCGCAGCGCGGCGGGGGAAAGCGCGATTTCAAAACGCCCGATGCCGCAGCCAATGTCCAGTATACGAAGTCCGGCGCCGGTGAAGCCTTGTCTTTGCAGCCACCCGGTGATCTCAGCGGTGGCAGCCGAGAGCTTTTCCTCATCGCCGAGGGACGACAACTGGACGCTTGCCGCCGATGAAATCCTCGCTGCCGCATCGAAGCTCGACGCAAGTCGCTGGACCACCGCTGCATCCGTTTCCGCTTCCTCGCGTCGATGGCGAACAGCAGCACCTGTTTCGCGCAACAGCGCCAAGGTATCGGGCCTGTGACGGAGCAGGCTGGCGACCCGTTGTAGCTTGTCCTGGTTTTGAAGATCCGTCGAAGACATGTCCTGTGCGATCTGAGCCAGCTCGCCAGCGTCTATGCCTGCTTCGAAAAGAAGCGCGAGCCTGGCGATGATCGTTTCGGCGCCGGCGCCTTCCGACATCCAATGCTCGATCGCTTTTCTTGCGGCCGATGCCCGTGGCGAATGTCCGGCCCCGCTCACGGGATCGAGCCTCGAGTCCAGATCCTGTGCTTTGTCCATTGATCGACGGCGCCCCAACTGTACTTGTAAGCCTCGCGCCCGCGCAAAAAGTCGAACTCGCTAGCGCCTTCTCGAAGTGCCTCGGTTATGGCGTGGCCGATTAGGATCGCGCCGGGACTGACCTCGGCATAGTCTGGGTCGAAACCGCCAAGATAGGCATAGGCGCGCTGACGATGGTGAAAGCCGTAATAGGCACCTATGACCTGGTCGTCGATGGCTATGAGCCAGCATCGGACAAGACCATGCGCGGCGAGCGGGGGCAGTGCGTGCCTATGGAACTCTTTGACATTGGGGCCGTTCAGCACGCCGTCACCATAACCGGCCCAGCGCGCGCCGTGCAGGCGAACCAGATGATCGAGGAACAATCGGGGATCGTTCTGTGCCGGCCAGACCGAGACACGGCCGCACCCGCAAGCGGCTCTGTACGCGCGACGCAATTGTCGCCGTCGCCGTGAAGGAACGCAGCCTGCAAGCCGGTCGTCACCGGCAATCGCGAGTACGGGACAAGCCGCATGGTTGACGGCCTCGCTGGCTTCCATCGCGGGATGGCTGATGGCGAGGCCGGCAGCGTCGGCCGGCAGGTCCGGTAGAATCCATTGCGACCATTCGATCTTGGCAACCACGTCGGCAATGATGCCGGCAACAGCCATTTCGATGCCGGGCAGGCAGAGAATGTCCAGATAGTCGCTCAGGGAGATTCCGACCGGAAGCAGCCTCGAACCAGAAATTGCCCGTTCCCGATAAAGCGGCGCCAGTCCTGCCAAATCCTCGTCACGCCAGACCGCAATCGTCGCCAGTTCGCCAGGTGCGAATGCTTCCCACCATGCAAGCAGCCAGGCAGGGCACTGAAAAGGCGTCGCCGTCCGGCTGGATGCCCAGAGCCGCCACCAGTGGGGCTCCAGATCGGCAAGGGCGGTGGGATCATCGATCACCTCGCCGCGCAGCATGTCCGCTCACCCTGTCGCCACTGCAGGCCTGCTGTGGCCGGTGCCGAGCCGAGCAAGGGCATGATAGGTGTCGATGTACGACGAGACCATGCGATCGAGCGAAAAGCGGTGCCGTGCCGCGGCGCGGCATGTCTCGGGGTCGAGGTCGGATGACGCGATGATTGCCTTCGCCATGTCGTCGACGTTGTCAACGAGAAAGCCGGTGCTGCCGTGTTCGACCACATCCGGCAGCGCTCCGTTTGGAAAGGCAATCACCGGTGTGCCGCAGGCGAGCGCCTCCATCGCCACAAGCGAGCTGGTTTCGGGCGCTAGGCTCGGAATAACGAGGCAGCGAGCCGCGTTGAGGAACCGGCGTTTCGCCGCAAAACCGAGCGGACCTACGAAGCGGCGCTGCCTGTCGAGCCGCGGCCGAACCTCGTCGTCGAAGTAGCGCGTGTGGGTCTCGTAGGGATAGACCTTGCCCGCGACAGCAAGCGGGAGACCAGCCTGCTTGGCCGCGTCGAGAGCCAGATGGATGCCCTTTTCCGGACAGATGCGGCTGAGCACCAGCGCGAAGGCGCGCCTGGATCGCCTTTCGTACAATTGATCGATATCGACGCCATTTGGAATTGGCGCAACGAGCATGGCGCCTGGCGGCGCCGTCTTCTGTTGGGAGGCCGACACGGCATGCAGCCATAGATCATCGCGCGCCGGGCGCAGGGCGTCGGCGGGATACCAATCGAGCGGCAGGTGCAACGATACGAGCGTCGGACCATCGTCAGGCAGATAGGCGTCGAAATCAATGCCGTGAAGGTGGACGACATCGATCGGCCAACGGGCCCGCGCCGCCGCAATCGCGGTGCGATGAGCCTGTCGTGCCCGGATTTTCGCCGCATCGTCGAGCACGCCTGGCTCGGCAGGCGTTTCAACGAGAATGCCTGCTGCCTTGGAGCCCTGGCAGCCGACCACGATGGACGTGTGACCCGCGCGTACCAGCGCCTGGTCGAGCATCGACAGCACTTGTTCGGCTCCGCCGACCGCGTCCGGCCCGGTCGCGGCGAGGGGGTAGGCGACATTCAGGATCGTGAGTGTCATGTCCGGTCGAACCAAAGCTTCCTGGAAACAGCGATCCGACGCCAGAATGCCGGACCAGAGCCTCCGCCTGACCAGGCCGGAAAATCATGGGACGCCATCGCGGCGGAACATGTGCTCAATGACATGATCATATAGCCGTAGCTCCGAATGCCCTGGCCTGCGAAGCGATCACTCCGGGGGCGTAGCGGCGGATCATCGCCGCGCAGAATTCCGCGAACTCCTCCGGCACGAGGGGCGGGCTCGTATGATGCGGCATCATTCCGCGGTGCTCGGGCGTGAAGCAAAAGGTTACGGTCACGTCGAAATCGGCAAGCGCCTCCATCTGCCTGTCGAACCAGTCCAGGGCGTTCGGCCTGAAACTGTCGGCCCAGGAAAGCCCGGTACGCAGCTGCGTGACCCCCAACCGCTTCATCCAGGCGACCGCGTCATCCAGCCTCGGGTCCTCGAAGTGGAACCATTGCGCCAGTCCCATTTCGGGAGTGTGACGAATGAATTCGTCGAGCGCGGGCTTGGGTGTTCCGTCCTGCCGCAGAAGACCCATGTAGAAGTGGCGGTAATAGGAGGAGCCTTCCGCTTCGCGATGGCGCGTCGTTGCTCCCCATTCACGCGGCAGATCATAGAGGCTGTACCATTGTATGCGTGGCGAATTGCCGAGCAGCAGTTCAGCGGTCCGGCGCAAACCCCAGACCTGTATTTCCTCTGCGCCGAAGCTCGAAACGCCGACCTCGCTGACCCACACGGGAAGATCGGTGACGGTCGAAATCTCGCCAAGCCTCTGGGGCCATTCCTGGATCTGCCAGAGGTTCCAGTCGAGAGGAAAACCATGGACGGCGACCGCATCGACATGGTCGAGCACGCCGAACTGCTTCATCAGCTTCATGAAATCGGCATCGATCGGCGAGATGCCGCCGAGGACCCTGGTCACCGCCGGGTTGGCCACGGCGACTGCCTGAGCGGCCAGGATAGTCATGTCGGCGAAGCGGCGCCATTCGGGGTCCAGCTCAGGGTCCCAGTGAGACTTGTTGTTCGGCTCGTTCCAGATCATCGCGGCTTCAATCATGAAGGTCTCCTTTCGACGGGTAGACGGCGCCGCCGCCGGCGGGTTCGCTTGTGGCGCGGCAGAAATAGACCTCCTGCTCGGGATGCAGCACGATCTCGAAGCCGGCGCTGCGCAGCATCGCTTCGGTGCAGGCACGATTGGGAATCCACCAGTTGGTTGGATCGTCGGCGTAGCGATGCTCGATGAAATGCAGTTTCGGAAATTCCGGTCGATCGAACATATCGTGCGTCCAGAAGGGGTAATTCTGCTCCAGGAGGGGCAGGTCGGAGCTGCCACGCTGCATCGATTGAAAGACCATCAGATCGCCGGCGACATGCTCGCGGACCAGATCGAGGGCAAGCAGGGGGTGCCGAAGGTGATAAAGCACGCCCATGAACAACACGATGTCGAAGGTCTCGCGCAGGATGCCGACGTCGTAGACCGAGAGCAGCTGGAATTCGATGTCGCAATCGGCGATCTCTGCGGCAAAGCGGGCCTGCGCCAGATAGGCCTCGTCGAAATCGATGCCGAGCACGCGGCTGGCGCCACGCCGTTTCATCTCGATCGAATAGAAGCCCGCATTGCAGCCTATGTCGAGCACGGCCTTGCCGGAGAGGTCGGCAGGAATCGCGTCGGCGAACTTGCGCCATTTCACCAATGGGTAGTTGCCGAGGAAATGATCAGGCGCGGTTTCGATGCCTGCCAGGTCCATGTTGTGGAACCACGGGCCGAGGGCATCGATGCGACGGCGGATTTCAGCGCTGGACTGGAGCATGGCTAGCCTCCTTCGCCTGGATGAAGCGGTATTTGCGCGTGAGCAGACAGCGAGAGGGGCAGATCCTCAGCTATGTTCAACGTGGCCGTACTGTTCTCCAGCAGCCGAAGCGCCGCGCGGTAGCCGTTGAAGGTGCCGACGTCGACATAGGCTGTGCCTGCCTTGACGCCGAAGGCTTCGCCCCCGGCTGCCAGATAGGCGTTGACAAGCGTGCCGATATATTCGTCGGAACGGTCTCTTTCGCGCCACAACGCCGCAAGCTGATGAAACACGTGGCCCGGCATCTTGAATGCGCCCCAGATCCAGTTTGTAGCGGCGTCCTGCTGCTTGACCTGGATTGCCTGCACCCGGCCGTCCTGCTCCAGGATGACGGCATCGAAGAGTTCAGGACGGTCTACCGGGAACAGCAGGAACGAAAGCTTGTCATTTGGCAGGCGGCTGAAGCCTTCTTCTGGAAACCAGATCGTATCGGGCAGACCAATCAGGACTGTCTCGTCCGGTGCGACGAGGGGCGCGGCGCGGAAGATTGCGTCGCAAAGGCCAACGGGCGAGGGCTGCACTACGAAGACAGCGACTGCATCGCCATACCCGGCCGCGTAGTACTCGAGAATATCCGATTTTTCCGATCCGATGATAAAACAGATCTTGTCGGTACCGGCACGCACCATGCGGCGCACCAGATATTCGCTCACCGCACAGGGGCGCTCGGCCGCGCCGTCGATACGACTGCCGACCGGCAAGAGCTCCTTTGAGAAGCCGAGCGGTTGAATGCGGCTGCCGCGCCCGGCGGCAGGCACGATGCCCAACATCAGACTGCTTCCTTCAACGGCTGCTGCGGCGTCGAGCCGTGCCGCGCATCCGACAGGATGCGATCGAGATCCCTGGCGCGTACCGCGGAGGTATGTTCATCGAGAACCCGTTCGCGGGCGCGGCGCCGGATTTGGTCGATATCGCTGTCCGGCAAGTGGAGCGCGGCGACCAAATCATCGGTGGTGTCGGCGACGATGATCTCGCTGCCGGGCTTAAAGAAGCTGCTGAGACCTGGCCAAGCGTCGGTGACGATGGCTGCGCCGCAAGCGGCAGCCTCGAACAGCCTGCCCGAGGGACACCAGCCCCTTCTGGCCATTGCCTCGCGTGTGACGTTCAGCGTCAGGCGGGAGGAGCAGAAGAAGGCCGGATGGTCCGCGGGCGGCAGGTGCCTGACGAAGAAGATGTTTTCGCTCCACGGAAACTCCAGTGGATATTGTGCGCCGCCGATGACGAAGCGGCGCTCCGGCAGGCGCAAGGCCGGGCGGACGAGCAGCCTTTCCATACCGGCCTGACGGTCCGCCGCGTAGGTTCCGAGGTAGGACAGATCTCCGGCAAATTCGGCCCTGGGCTCCGCCGGCCGGTGCCGCTCGGGATCGACATGGCCATAGAGCGGCATGACGAGGCGCGCGCCCAGAGTTGTCTTGAGCGCGTCGATTGCGGTTCCGCCGGTATAGCTCAGGACAAGGTCGAAATCTCTAAGGCCCTCGGGTCCGAAATAAGCCGGAAGTTCACCTTGTTCGATGCGGGCAAGCG
Organism: Mesorhizobium sp. M0051; assembly: GCF_040323235.1. NCBI lineage: Bacteria > Pseudomonadati > Pseudomonadota > Alphaproteobacteria > Hyphomicrobiales > Phyllobacteriaceae > Mesorhizobium > Mesorhizobium sp. M0051. The sequence goes on along the minus strand of NZ_JAMYUT010000038.1, from coordinate 23,686 downwards.
TAACGGGTGTATCCAGGTCATAGAATACCTTCAAGCCGCGACATGCGCTTTGGGCCAGAAGTGAGGCGTCGACTGCGTCGGGGCAGTAGGAGGTGACGATCACGACGTCTGCCTGCTCGATCGCGTGTTCGGCGATCTGGCGGATGACCTCCCAGTCGGGATAGACAACGATATCGCCGCCGTCGAGATGATGGAGATCGCGCGTTCGGGCGTAGTAGGGCGTGTCGTGTTCGAAGAATGTGATCGACCATCCCATCCCGCCAAGGGCACGGATCAGCCCGCGCCACAGCGTGGCATGCCCGTTTCCCCATGAGGACGTGACGGTGAGACCAAAAATGACCATCCGCATCTGGCTGTCCTCATCAGGCCGCTTCGTTCAAGCGGATCAGCTTAGAGCCCCAGTCGCCGGAGACGATTGTCGTGATCGAAGCGGGATCGATGTCGAAGCGAAAACAGTCTCCCGGTGACAGGCCAAGCACGCCGCAGACGGCGCCCTTGATCACATCGGCGTGGCTTACCAGTGCGATGGCCTTGTTCTGGTGGCGTTTGCGAAGGCGCTCGATCAGCGAACCAATACGGCGCTGGACGTCCAGCATGGTTTCGCCGCTGGGCGTCATCGCCTCCTGTCGGTGGTCGTTCCATCGTCGCCAGGCGGCGTCGCGGCTCAATTCCTCGAAGGTCCTGCCCGACCAGACGCCGAAGTCGATTTCGTCGAGTTCCTCACAGACAATGCAGGTCCCGGTGCCGCAAAGGGCAGCAACCGGATCCGCAGTCTCCTGCGTGCGCTCGCGCGGGCTGCAAAAGACGGCTGCAATAGGCTCGCTTGCCATGCGGCGGGCCAGGCGCAGGGCTTGGGCCTTGCCTGTCTCGCCAAGGCGAATTCCCGCGATGCGTCCGGCAAGATAGTCGCCGACATGGTCATGCGCCGCGTGGCGGATCAGGAAGAACGTGGTCGTCATTCCGCGGCATCGAGCATCGGCTCGTCCCTGCCGGCGATGAAGGAAAGCGTGCGCAGCCGAGCCTCGGCGTCTGTGAACTGCTCGGGTGGCGACTTCATGAAGTAGCTGCAGGGTCCGGTCAGGGCGCCAGCTATGCCTCGGTCGAGTGCCAGCTTGGCGCAGCGCACCGCATCGATCACGACTCCGGCCGAATTTGGCGAGTCCCACACTTCCAGCTTCAGCTCGGCATTGAGCGGCACGCCGCCGAAAGTCGTGCCCTCGACGCGGATATAGGCCCACTTGCGATCGGTAAGCCAAGGCACATGATCGCTTGGACCGACATGGATATTGCCGGCTTCGAGCGGTACGTCGATCTGGCTCGTCACGGATTGCGTCTTGGAGATCTTTTTCGATTCCAGTCGTTCTCGTTCCAGCATGTTGAGGAAGTCGGTGTTGCCACCGAAATTGAGCTGATAGGTGCGGTCGATGCGGACGCCGCGTTCGCGGAACAAATTGGCAAGCAAACGGTGGACAATCGTCGCACCGACCTGGCTTTTGATGTCGTCGCCGACCAGCGGCAGACCGCGCTGTTCGAAGCGGAGGCGCCATTCCGGCCGTGAGGCAATGAAAACAGGAATGCAGTTGACGAAGGCACAGCCGGCTTCAAGCGCGCATTCGGCGTAGAAGCGTGTTCCTTCCTCGGATCCGACCGGCAGGTATGAGATCAGCACGTCCGCGCCGCTTTGCCGAAGCTGTGCACCGACGTCGGCGACCGGCTCTTGCGCCTCCTCGATCTGATCGCGCAAATATTTGCCGATGCCGTCAAGCGTCGGTCCGCGCTCGACGCGAACGCCTGTTTTTGCCACATCGGCAAAGCGGAATGTGTTGTTGGGTGCGCTGTAGATGGCTTCCGCGACATCGCGGCCCACCTTGCCCTTGGCGATGTCGAAAGCGCAGACCACCTCGATGTCATCGACGTGATAGCCGCCGAGATCAGCATGCATGAGGCCCGGGATCGGCTCGTTGCCTCTGGCGTCTCGATAGTATGTGAGACCCTGGACTAGGGAAGACGCGCAATTGCCCACCCCGGCTATAGCAATCCGAACCTTTTTTGATTCCACGAAACTGCCGCCATGTGCTGTTGAGGTAAGTTCCATGGCCGAACTGTCTGCGCGCCCGAATGTTCCTTGCGATACGGAATAATTACAAAGCTTACGCCAGCCGCCCCAAAATCGGTCGCTTTGAGCGGACCAACAGCAGCCGGTCTCAATCGAGGTTTCGCAGCATGTCGGCTTCCTGCTCGAGAATGGCAGCCACTTCCTCACGTTCGAGGTGCGTCATCATCAGGCTAACGCAACATTCGAGATAAGTAATCGAGGCTCTTCGCAGAAAGGCGGCCGTCTCCTGGGCGGCCATCTGCTCTAAGTCTTTGGCGGATCGTTTTGGCTGCACAGCAAGGCTCTCCATGCCAGGTCCTATGGCTCAACCCCAAGTCCGGCAGGATGTTCCGTGTTCGTGAAAAAAGTGAACCATGAAATCCGCCAGACCCACGCCTGCACGCGGAGGAGCTTGCAGGCGATAAGACGGGCTCAGGCCGGCAGGTCCTGCAGCTTGCCCAGAGAGGGAGGGATGGTTTTGGCGATCGGCGTCATCGGGCCATCCATCCGGCTTGTCTCAAGCTCGGCGAAATAGGCAATCGTTTGCACCAAGCCATGCCGGAGCGGTACCTTGGGCGACCAGCCGAGAAGTGCCTTTGCGCGGGATATGTCGGGCTGCCGCCGGCGAGGATCATCCTGCGGTAAAGGCAGGAACTTCAGAGCGGGCCTGATGCGGGCCATTTCGCTGACCAGTTTCGCCAGCTCAAGGATGGTATATTCTCCCGGATTGCCAAGATTGACTGGCTGGCGTGGATTGGGCTCGGCATCCATGAGCCTAAGCAGGCCATCCACCAAATCGGTGACGAAGCAGAAGGATCGGGTCTGCTTGCCATCGCCGAATATCGTCAGCGGTCGCCTTTCAAGAGCTTGCACGATAAGGTTCGAGACGATGCGGCCATCGGCCGGATCCATTCGCGGACCATAGGTGTTGAAAATCCGCGCGACGCGCGTGTCGGCTTTGCCTGCCCTCAGATAATCGAAGCAGAGGGTTTCCGCCGTTCGCTTGCCCTCATCGTAACAGGCGCGCGGGCCTGTGCAGTTCACATGGCCGAGATAGTCTTCCCTTTGCGGATGCTGCTCTGGATCGCCATAGACCTCACTGGTCGAAGCTTGCAGGAAACGAGCGTTATTTCGAGCGGCGAGATCAAGCAGGTTCAGTGTCCCGATCACGCAGGTCCGGGTGGTATGGATCGGGTCCGCCTGGTAGCGCGGCGGCGATGCGGCGCAGGCCAGGTTGAAGATGCGCTCGACTGGTTCCCCCAGTTTCAAAGATCGGCAAATATCCTGCTCCACCAACCGGAAGCGCGGATGATTCATGATCGGTCGGATGTTCTCCATGCGGCCCGTCAGGAAATTATCGACGCAGATCACACGGTAGCCGCACTCGATCAACTTCTCGCTAAGATGCGAACCGACAAAACCCGCGCCGCCGGCGACGAGCACCGTCGGCGTCCGCCGCGCCTTTGTTTTTGACTGCCGCGTCACGATTTTCTCCTGTCTGCCAATCATGCTGCACTCCCGATGTCCAGGACCGGAGGTTCCTGCCTCGACCGGGTCAACAGCGAAACCAATTCGCGAGCTCTTGCCGCGCCAGTATGTGACGCCAGTACAAGGGCTTGCGCCTTCATGGCCATGCTGAGCCTGGCCCGCTCCGATCGGCCGCACAGGATCTCGATCACGTCTTGAGATCGAGCGGCGGTGTGGATCGTCGACTTGGGGAAGAAGCTCTCCAGCCCCCGCCAGCGATCGCTGATGATCGGCGTGCCACAAGCGGCTGCCTCGAAAAGCCTTACGCTCGGCGACCATCCAGCCGTGATCATCGACTGGCGGGTCAGGTTCAGCGTGTAGCGTTGGCGGCTGTAGAACTCAGCATGATCGGTGGGCGCCAAATGCTCGATGCGTTCGACATTGTCCGGCCAGGCCGTATCCGGCGGATATTGCGAACCGGCGACGACAAAGCGTTTGTCCGGCATCTGGCGCGCCGGTTCGAGCAGCAGTGCCTCCAATGCCATCTGCCGGTCCGAGCTGTAAGTCCCAAGATAGCCGAGATCCCAGTCGACTGCGTTTCCGGTTCGATGATGCCGTGCCGGATCGACGGAGCAATGGAGCGGCTCGGCCCGCCGCGCACCAAAGTCCGTGACGAGACGGGCAAGCGTCGGCCCGCCAGTGAAAGAGAAATAGATATCGAAATAGGGTACCTGCCGCTTGCTCAGATAGTCGCAGTCATCCTCGACGAGCTTGGCAAGCGTCACCGGCGTATCAATGTCATAAAAGCAGAATTGCCCGACGCAAAGTGCAGCCAGAATGTCGATAACCGCCTTTCCCTCCGGAACGAAGGAGCCAACGACCACGACGTCGGCCCGCTGCAGCTCGCGGGCATAGTTGCGATGAAGCTCGGCGGTTGTTTCATAGTAGCGCAAGGTGCAGAAATCGGGATCGCGAAGATCGCGATGGTTTGCGTACCAGGGTGTCTCGCGCTCCAGGAAAGTGACGCGATGACCGAGTTCGTGAAGGCCTTTCAGCAGCCCTCGAAACGTCGTGGCGTGGCCGTTTCCCCACGATGAAGACAACGACAGGCCGAGAAAGACGATGTCGAGCCGTTTCCTCATTCCGCTGCCTCCACGGTGGGATGTTCGAAATGGCGTTTGAACACCGCGTCGGCCACGGCAGCCCTCAACGCATAGGTGTGTTCAGCCAAGACGCGGCGAAGCGCGGCTGCGCCGATCGCCTTTGCCCGTTCGACCGTCAGAGTGGCCATGATTTCGGCGACATCATCGCCATCGCGCGCCATCAGGATTTCCTCGCCGGGAGTCAGGAACAATTCGACTCCGAGCCAGGCATCCGAGATCAGACAGGCGCCCGCGCCCGCGGCCTCGAAAACGCGCGTGGCTGGCGAGAAGCCGTTCGCTGCCATGCTGTCACGGCTGATGTTCAACACCGCCTTTGGTGTGACATTGAAAGCGTTGTGATCCCGCGTTCCGACATGGCCGAGCCATGAGACATTGGCCGGAAGCGGTTTGTCGCCCCAGCCCGACCCGCCGAGCAGGAAGCGCTGCCCGGCGAGCTTGGCGGCTGGATCTAGGAAAAACGCCTCGACCCGCGTTTCTCGGTCCGGCAGACGATTGCCGAGGAACGCGAGATCGCAGACGAAACGGTTGTCTCTGGCGACGGGGTGATGCGTCTCCGGATCGAGTCCATTGTAGATCGGCACGCACTCGGTCGCACCCATCGTGCGGTAGGCCCAGACGACCGGATCGCCGCCGCCATAGGTGAGGACCAGATCAATTTGCCGCAGCGCGTGGTGAAGCGGGTGATCCGGCTCGGCACGCAATTGACCGAGGGTCGCCGGGGCGTCGACATCCCAGAATACGGTAAGGGCATCGGCGCGGGCGTTGTCGAGCACGGCGCGCAGCAGCGCATCATCCTCGAAGCCTACGCCGCTCGCCTTGACGACGATGTCGGCTTCGGCTGCGCGCGCCGCAACCTGCACAAGCGCATTGGCGGTCGCTTCGTAAACGACGACGTTGCACCAGTCCGGTGCATCCATGTCGCGGTTTTTCTGTCTGTCATATGCGTCCGGTTCATAAAAGGTAATTTGGTAACCCAGTCGCGACAGTGCCTTGAGCAGTCCGCGATAATAGGTCGCCGCGCCGTTCCAATAGGACGACAGCAGACTCGATCCGTAAAATGCCATCTTCATGCAAGGGCCTCCTCAGCGACGACTGGATTGTTGGCTTGATGACGCCCGCATTCGGCGAGCACGTCGAACAATTCGCGCACCCGGTGGCGGCAAGTGTGTCGCGCGCGGATGGTTTCGAGGCCGGACCTTGCCAGCGAGGCGGCCAGCTCCGCGTCGTTCAGTACGTCGCGAAGGTGACGGCGCATCTCTGATCCGTCGCGGGCCAAAAGAAAGTCTGTGCCTGGTCTGAAGAGTTCTTCCACGTCGCTCCACGGGGCCGAAATGAGCGGGATGCTGCAGGCGAGTGCCTCGAACATGCGGATCGTTGGTATTCCCGGCAGGCTCTCCCGATAGGGCCGCCGGGGAATGTGGACGGTGAGGCGATGTTCCGCGAAAGCCTTCGGCACGTCCGCGTTGGCGATCCAGCCCTCGTAGCGGAGGCCCGCGGCGGCAAGATCGGCGAGCGCTTCTCGCGGATAACGGACGCCGTGAACGGTGCCGGACAAACCAAGTTCGCGCACCGGGTTGACGAGGAACTCCTGAATTTCGGCGCTGCGCTCATCGTCGCCCCAGTTGCCGATCCAGATGATGTCGGATCTCGAGTCGACTTCGGGGTGCGGCTGGAACAGTCGCTCATCCGCTGCCTCATGCCAGGTGAACGCACGCTTGCCCCAGCCGGTGCGGAGGTAGGTCTCGCGCAGCGCCTCACCGAAGGCGAGCACGCCGTCATAGTGCTCCAACCGTAGCGCCGAGATCGACTGCGTGGCGGAAACCGCACGATGGTGCGTGTCGTGGAACAAAAGCGTGAAATTGCCCCTTCTCGCCCGCACCTTCCCGATCTCCGCGACAAGTCGAGGGTCCGTCCACTCGTGGACGATGACCACGTCGGCATCCGACAGCCAGCTTTCGTGATCGAAGGCATCCCCATATGTAACCGGCACCAGCTCGGGAAAGTCCTTTCGGAAGCGTTCGACCGCGAACGGACCTTTCTCCGCCAGCAGATTAGAGCGGCTCCAGCCGTCCGCCGGTTCTAGCGCAAACGCCTTGTGTCCGCAGGCAATGAGCTCGCGCATGACGCCCCGCAGGAAATGGGCGTTGCCATGATTCCAGTCGGAGACGACGGAGTGAGTTTAGAACAGGAAGCGCATCGTCAATGTTCCGCCACGGATAGAGCCGAGCGGCCGTAGATGTCGCGCATGGCGGCGGCTTGTTTTGCAAGCGAGAACCTGCGGGCACGGCGTGCAGCGGCCTGGCCGAGCCGTTTCCTATGTTGATCGTCGCAACACAGACCGTCGACACATTTGGCGAGGTCATGCGGATCGCTGGCATTGTAGAACAGTGCCGCCCCGTCCCATAATTCGCGATAGGTAGGAATATCCGCCAGCACGAGCGGTGTTGCCGATGTTGCAGCCTCCAGAGCGGCAAGCCCGAAAGGTTCGTAAACCGACGGCGACACGAAGACGGCGGCTCGCGCCATCAGCAAACGGACTTCCTGATGTCCGATCGAACCCAGGGCTGCAACGTTGCTGAAATGGGCTACTTGCCCATCGGGACCGTGAACGGACCCGGCAGCAAAAACGGGCCAGCGGATCAGCGATGCCGCGTGGTCGAGGGTGACTGAATTCTTGCCTTCATCCCACCAGCGCGCGGCGGCGAAGACAACGGCTTCCCGCCTCGCGGCCACCGGGCCGGGCCGGGTGCCGTTGTTGACGACGCTGAGGCCGGGAATTGGTCCGTAGCAGGCTTCAAGCATGGCGGCATGGCTTCGGCTGGGCGCAATCACCGCGTTCGCGCGATCGAAACCGGTTCTGTTGCGGTCCCTCTGCCAGGTCCATTCGCCGCCGGCATCCTGTGCCTTCACCGCACGCAGCCATGTCACCACACATGAATGCGACACCGCCACGACCGGGCAGGGGAGATCGAGCCCTACTGCCTGTGCCGGCGCGTTGAGGTGGGCGAGATCGATGGCGTAGTCACGAACGAGGGCGCACAGCTCCTGTGGCAGCCCGTCCAGGTCGGCCTCGTTGCGGGTCATCCAATCTGGCGGAGTCTCGAGCCATACCAGCTCCGCGACGGTGTCGGCTTCCTCGACCTGCTCGGCGGATGGCTTGGGGCCAAGCCCGGCAAGAACGACACTATCGCCGCCGGTGATCAGTTCACGCGTCAGGTCGAGCGCATAACGCCAGACGCCGCCGACGGCGTCGACCGTCATCAGGATGCGTCGCTGGCGCGGGATCAGTGACTGCAACATGCGGCCTCCAATTCGGTTAGCGCACGAGGATGCTTTTCCTGGATGTCGCTAAAGGTGCCGAACGAGGCGAGATAATGCTTGTGCGCGCGCTCCCAGGCTAAGTCGTCGGGGTCACCCCAGAGCTCGCGATAGCTCGGTGAACTGGGATAGGGATAGAGCGGCACCGGTTCGTTTGCCCAGACGCCGCGGTCGATGAGATGCTTTCGCCAATATTCGACCAGAGCCGGATCATCTTCGACTGATCCGATGAGATTGGCTTGAACGAAGGGGACATGACGCCGCGCGTCGACAAGCAATGCGGCCAATTCCTCGGTTCCCAGCCGGCAGCGCTTCGCCAGCATGGCGCGTCCTTCCATCGTCAGGCTTTCGAGCCCTGCCTCGATCGAGACACAACCAGCGGCGCCAAGCAGCTCCAGGAGCTCGGGTTTCCAAAGATCGATGCGGGTCTGGACACCGAATTTGACATCGCGATCCACAAGCGCTTCCAGCAGCGCCTTCTGCGGGAGGAAAATCTCATCGATGAAGTAGATATAGCCAACACCCTGAGCGATCAGCCGATCAATTTCCGCCGTCACTGCATCGTGGTTCCTGCGCCGATACGCATCGCGGAAATCGATCTTGGCGCAGAAGCTGCAATTGTAGGGGCAACCGCGCGAAGCCTCGACTTCGGCACCTAAACCAAACTGCTTCTCATCGAAGCGATGATGGTGATGAGTATGGCCGGCGAGCCAGTCGGACGGCCATTCGAGCGGGGCATGGTGGACAAAGGGGCTGGCGTGGACGAGGCCGTCGCCGGCAAGTTCACCATTTTGCAGATATGCGGTGTACGCAACCGCGCTCCAGTCGTCGCGTCGGCCAAGTTCCGCGACGACCTCCTCGCATTCGCCGCGCACGACGATATCGGCCCCAAGCTTGCGCAGCGTTGGTGCCGGTGTCGCCGAGCCATGCGGGCCGACCGCGACGGTGCGGCCGCCACGGCCGGCGAGACGGTTGAGGAAATCGGCCGGCACGCGCAACTCAGGTGGGGCGCAACGCCAGAACAGATAAGTCGGCGCGGTGCTGATCACGGTCATGGCCGGCCCGAAGTCAGCGACACGCGCGGCAAGCTGGCTGTTGTCCTGCTGCTGGATTTGGCCGTCCAGCATCAGCACGTCGTGGCCATCGGCCTCAAGCATCGCTTTCGAATAGCCCAGTTCGAGCGGCAAGTGCGGCTGACGGCAGCCGAAGTAGATGCTCTCCTCATAGGTCCAGAACGGATTGACAAGGGCTACTCTCATGCCACGCACCTCGCTGGCTCAGGCTGCGGTTCGAGGCGATTGCGCCGCAGCCAATCGGCGAGATGGCGGACCCCTTCGCGCCAGGAGACCGCCGCTTTCCAGCCGAGCGTCATTTCGATCCGACGTGTGTCGGCAACGAAGAACGGCTGGTCGCCGGTGCGTTCGCGCTCATAGCGGATCGAGACGTCGCGGCCGGTGATGCCGTTGATCTCCTCCAGAAGCATGTGCAGGCTGATCGCGTTTTTTGGTCCGCCACCGAGATTGAATGCCTGTCCGCTGGCCTCCTCAATCCGGGCAAGTGCCGCGCGATAGGCCGCAACGGCATCGGAAACATGAAGAATGTCGCGCACCTGGTTGCCGTTGCCGTAGATCGTGATGGGGCGGCCGGACAAGGCGCTGAGCAGAAAATGCGCCACCCAGCCCTGATCCTCAGTGCCGAACTGATGCGGCCCATAGATGCAACTCATCCGCAGCACAACGGTCGGCAGCCCGTAGGATTTGGCATAATCGAGCACGTATTGATCGGCCGCGCCTTTGGAGCAGCCATAGGGTGTGCAGAAATCCAGGCCGCGGTCCTCGCCGATGCCGTTGGCACGGATAGCGGGATCACTGGGCACCCAACGGTTATCCTCCTCGAACACCGCGATGTCGGGGAGCCCGCCATAAACCTTGTTGGTGCTGGCGAAGATCACCGGGATGCATCGGTCGCTTCGACGGGCGGCTTCGAGAACGTTGAATGTTCCCCGAAGATTTATGTCGAAGTCTTCGCTCGGCTGCACGAGGCTCGTGGTCACGGCCGTCTGCGCGGCAAGATGGAATACAGCCGCCGAATTCGCCACAAGCGGCAGCAAGGCGTCCGCGTCCCGGACGTCGACGGTTTCCACGGCGATGCGATTGCCATGCTTCTGCTTCAGCCATGCCAGGTTCTGTTCGACACCGGGGCGACTGAAATTGTCGATGATCAGAACCGGGGTCGCGTCGGACAGCAGGCTGTCGGCGAGGTTCGAGCCGATGAAGCCGCTGCCGCCGACAATCGCGACGTGGGCTTCGCGAGGGTTGCGCAAGTCGGACGTCATGATACCAGCCCCCGCTCTTCCAGTTCGCGTCTCATGTCGGCGCCGCGGTCGATTGCGACCGTGCCGCGCACCCATGCGACAAACTCATCCAGGGAATCCTCCAGCTGCAGCCGTGGTTCAAAGCCGAGCAGATCGCGTGCTTTCGAGATGTCAGCAAAGCAGTTTCGAATGTCGCCCGAGCGTGCCTTGCCAAGGATTTCCGGCGAGCGCTCCGGCACATCCATCGCATCAGCCAGCAGCCGGGCGACCTCGCTGACGGCATAGGCGCGCCCGCTGCCGACATTGATGACATGGCCGCGCGCCTGGCGTTGTTCCAGCGCGAGCCGAAAGGCGCGGGCGACATCGCGCACATGCACGAAGTCGCGCTTCTGCTCGCCATCTTCGAATATCATCGGCCGTTGGCCATTGGCCAGCCGCGAGGCAAAATTGGCGAGTACCCCGGTGTAGGGATTTGACAGCGCCTGCCCGGCGCCGAAGACATTGAACAGGCGCAACGCCACCGCATCGATGTCATAGGCTTCGCCGAAGATCAGCACCGCGCGTTCCTGCGCGTATTTGGTCAGGGCGTAGATCGAGGCGAGGTCGACCGGTTTTTCCTCGTCCGTCGGCAGCGGCGACAGGACGTCGCCCTCCGCCGACAAGGGATTCCATTGCCCGTTCCTGACGCCTTCCGGCCGCCGCCGCGCATTGCCGACGCGCCGGCCGTCCGGCGACGCATAGAGACCCTCGCCGTAGACGCTCATGGACGAAGCGACGACGATCCGTTGGACCGGGTGTCTGATCAGTGCTTCGAGCAGGACAGCGGTGCCGAGATCGTTGGTGCCGACATAGCGGGCGATCTCATACATCGACTGACCGACACCAACTTCAGCTGCTAGATGAATGACGGCATCGACGCCCTGCAGCGCACCAGCGAGCGCATCACGGTCGCGCACGTCGCCCCTGATCAGCTCGGCTCCGGCCGGAATGCTTACCGCTTCCCCGCCATGCACCTGGTCCAGCAGCGCGTCGAAAATACAAACTGCGTAATCGTGCTCAATGAGTTCTTGGGCGACATGTCGGCCGATAAAGCCACAGCCGCCGGTGACCAATATGCGTCTCACGACAACTCCTCACGCAAACCCGCCTTGGCGTTCCGAACTTTTTCGCAAAAGCTTTGTTCCCTGAGCATCAACAAAGATCGATCCGCGGTGCCCAAGCGCACGCTGGAACATTGCAGGCTCTTCGATGTTAGAGCCCAGCGATCGGCCCGTTACGGCGCGCCACCAATCATCCGATCATCGGGATTGATGGTGTGAAAATCGGCGAGGGAAGGCCCGGTTGCTAACCTTGGGAACCGAACGGAGATTTCAATGTCACAAGCAAGGACGACGACCGATCATGACGAAATCCGCCAATGGGTCAGCGACAGAGGCGGCCGCCCTGCCGTGATACGCACCTCGGGCAAGGGCGGTATCCTGCGGATTGACTTTGGCGAGCCGGAGGAAACGCTGGAGCCCATCGAATGGGAGGAGTTCTTCCGCATTTTCGACGAGAATGATCTGGCCTTCCTTTTCCAGGAAGAAACCGGCGGCGGTAACGCCAGCCGTTTCAACAAGTTCATCGAACGCAGCCAGAGCGCCTGACGGCTCGTGTCTAGTGCCGACTGCTGAACGAGACCTCGCGCTGCTCAAAGTGTCGCCCGGCTTGGATGCCTCAAGAAACAATCCGCACCGGTACCGACTTTCCGGCTGGGACATGAGCCTTCTTGGCCCGGTGCCAGAGCGGGACCAGTGGGTTGAGTTCCGGATAGTAGCCGGCGCAATTGCCCTCGGGAATCGAATAAGGCGTAACGCGCAGGCCGTGAACGCGCCGCTCTACACCATCATGGGCATGGGTTTCGAGAGTGATATCCTGGCCCGCGCGCAGGCCGAAACGCCGGATGTCCGCCTCGTTCATCAACAGCACCATGCGCGTGCCATGGATGCCGCGCAATCTGTCGCTGTAGCCATAGACGGTGGTGTTGAACTGGTCATTGGAACGCACGGTGATCAGCGTCAGCACCCGATCGCCGGAAAGGTCGATGTCGGGATTTGCCTCGAGCATGGTCGGTAACTTGAAATTGGCCTTCTTGTTGGGCGTCTCCCACACGCGCTTCGACGCCTTGATGTCGCGATGGAAGCCGCCCGGGGTGAGAAACCGCTTGTTGAAGTCGCGAAAATGCTGGGGGTAGCACCGCTCGATCTCATCACGGATACGGGAATAATCGGCAACCCATTGGTCCCAGGGAATTGAACTCTTGCCGGGCACCGTAGCCATGGCGAGTTCCGCAACGATCTTCGGTTCCGAGAGCAGATTTGGCGAAGCAGGGGGCCGCGAGCCAAAGGAGCCGTGTATGCAGGCGGTCGAATCTTCGACCGAAACCGTCTGGTCACCGCTCGCCTCGCGATCTCGTTCGAGCCGTGACAGGCAGGGCAGCAGATAGGTAACCGCCCCCGGAAAGAGATGGCTGCGGTTAAGCTTGGTCGCGATCTCGACATGCAGGCTGAGTCGACGCCAATGCTTTTCGATCAGGCCGGTCTCGGGCACAGCACGGACGAAATTGCCACCCAGAGCGATAAAGCCCTTCACCGATCCGCCGATGACGCCCTCGCAGGTCTCCACGGTGTCGAGGCCTTTCTGGCGCGGTGGCTGGAAGCCATAGAACTCGGCGAACTTGTCCAGTGGAGCGAGTTCGGGTTTCTCGGTTATGCCGACCGTGCGCTGGCCCTGGACATTGGAATGGCCGCGCAGGGGCGAGATGCCGGCGCCGGGTTTTCCGATATTGCCGCGCATCAGCAGCAGGTTGCACAGCATCTGGACGTTCTCGGTGCCATGCCTGTGTTGCGTCAGGCCCATGCCGTAATTGCCGATCACCGCCTTCGAAAGACTGTAGACTTCTGCGACATGCTCCAGATCGGCCCGCGCAATGCCTGACCGGCCGACAATCTCATCCCAGCGGGCGGCGCGCAGATAGGCTTCGAAATCGGCGAAGCCATGCGTATGTTCGGTGATGAAATCGACATCCAGGAGCCGCTGATTGCCGCGTTCACGCGCAGCGTCGTCGAGCGCCAGCAGAGCCTTTGCAATGCCGGTCATGGCTGCAATGTCGCCGCCGCCGCGGATTTGAAAGAAGTCGCTGGACATCTTGGTTCCCGGGCCGGGTGACAGCATGTCGACGGGATTTTGCGGGTTCTTGAACCGTTTTAGTCCCCTTTCCGGTAAAGGATTGAAGGTGAACACCGGCACCTGGCGTCGACGTGCCTCCTGCAATGGATGCAGCAGCCGAGGCGCGGTTACGCCGGTGTTGTGGCCGAAGAAGAACATCATGTCGCATTTCGCGAAGTCGTCGAGTTGTACGGTGCCCACAGGGGAGCCGATAGACTCCGGCAAACCCACCGAAGTGGATTCGTGGCACATGTTGGAAGAGTCCGGCAGGTTGGATGAACCGTAGATTCGCGCGAAGAGCTGATACATGAAGGAAGCCTCCAGCGAGGCTCGACCGGAGGTGTAGAAGACGACCGATTTCGGATCGAGTCGCCGCAGCTCTGTGGCGATCTCACGGAACGCACGATCCCAAGCAACCGGCTCATAGCGGTCGCTGACGGGATTATACCGCAGCGGATCGGTAAGCCTGCCCTGCTTTTCCAGATCGTGATCAGGCCAGTCGAGCAGCTCCGTCACTTTGTGCTCTGCGAAGAAAGAAGGTTCGCAACGCAGCTTCGTCTGATCCCACATCGTTGCCTTGGCGCCGTTTTCGCAGAATTCGAAAGGCCTTGGCTGGGCCGGTTTGGCCCACGAGCAGGAAACACACATATAACCGTCCGCCTTGTTCTGCTTGAGCAGCGTGCTCCATATCCCTGAAAGCAAAAGGCCTTCGCCGCGCGCCTTGCGAACCAGGGACCGAAGCGACCCCCAGCCGCCGGTTGGATGGTCATATTTCTTTATCTCAATGTGATCGGTTACGGCGGGTTTCATGCCAGTCATCCTTGCACGAAGACTAAACAAACCCGACCCGCGACCAATTGTTCCCGCTGGCTCTGCGAAGCCGCAACCTCTTTCGAGCAGAGCCTTGAATGGCGATGTCTCGGAGCGCATGCGACGCGCGGCAGGCGCCGTCGTGGGAACATTTCCTTTGGTCAGCGATTGAAACACGACGCTGAGCACGACCGGAGCGGACGCGATGGGCATCTTGTCAGATATAGACAGAAAGCTGTCGGATAACCTTTACGAGTACGAGACCAGTCTCAGCGATCCTGCAGGGGATCTCCCCAAGGAGGTCGAGGAGAAGGTCGAACTGCTGATGCCGTTCGTCCAGCCTGACGCTCGCGAATTGGTCCGGGCGCAAATCCTGGGCCTCATTCACGAATATAGGAAGGGCGAGGCCGCGTCGCGCTAGGTGCCGGTCGCTGGATGGGTCGATGACATGAATACCGGGCGATCCAACATACCAGACTCGCAGTTGTCTCGCGCCGGGGAGGGCAATCGTGTTGCAGCAACGCGAGAAATGCATGAGGTATATTCCGCCGGTAAATTCCAAGGTCGACTTCGCTCTCTATGCGTTATGTTGATTGCTACGACGTTGACCGCATGCACGTCTTCGACAGACCAGGTATACCAGCAGTCGAGAACTGCGGCCTCCGCCGCACAGACGGCATCGATGGTCTTGGAAGCCTGGCTTGCTGGAGCGGCACCCCGGAACTACACGTCGCTGACATTGCAATCCGTCAGCCACATCTGGTCCGATGCCGAAGCGCAAATCCGATCGGCCGGTTCACCGGAGGGCTCCGACCGAGCGGAGCTCATCAAGGCTATCGAGCAGCTGTCGTCGGCGGCAGCAAGAGCGCAGACAGGATTACGGGATCGTGACCGCGGCAAGGTTGAACAAGCGGAGCGGGACCTGCGAAGAGCCGCCACGACGCTGGGCGCCTACGCCAAATCCTCGGCGCCGCAACAATGAAAAAGCTGCTCGAAATAGCGTTGGGTATCGTCACCAGCATTGGCGGTTTTCTCGAGATCGGCTCGATGGCTACGGCGGCTCAGGCCGGTGCGGCATTCCATTTCCAGCTGGTCTGGGCGGTAGTTCTGGGGACGATCTGCATCATCTTTCTCGTCGAGATGGCGGGTCGGTTCGCCGCGATAAGCCATCACACCATCGCCGATGGAATTCGCGAGCGATTTGGCTTCAACGTCTTCCTATGGCCGCTGCTCGCGATCTTGCTGATCAACTTCATGGTCATGTCGGCAGAGATCGGCGGCGTCGCCATTGCACTCGAACTCACCACCGGGATCGGTTTCCAGTGGTGGGCGCTGCTGGTGGCATTGCTGGCGTGGTTGTTTCTCTGGAAAGGGACGTTCGGCCTTATCGAAAAAGGTGTTTCGATGCTCGGTCTGGTCACACTGTGCTTTGTGGCCGGCGCCGTGATGCTCAAGCCCGACTGGGGTCAGGTCGCGGCGGGCGCGGTTCCCACCCTGCCGGCTCATGACCGGGCCAATTACTGGTTCATGGCCGTCAGTATTCTTGGAGCGTCGATCTCGCCCTATCTGTTCATGTTCTACTCGTCGGGCGCCATCGAGGACCAGTGGGACAGAAGTTATCTCGGTGCCAATCGCGCTATTGCGTCCCTTGGAATGACCTTTGGCGGCACGATCTCCATCGGTGTGCTGATCGTTGCCGCTCTCGTGCTTCCCGCCCACGGCATTGACCAGGTGGACGACTACCATCAATTGCCGCTGATGCTGATCCCGGTATTCGGCTTCTGGGGGTTTGTCCTGTTTGTCGCTTCGCTAGGCATTGCCTGCTTCGGGGCCGCGCTCGAGGTCGGGCTGCAGCAAGCCTATCTCGTGGCTCAGGGCTTCGGCTGGACATGGGGCGAGGACCAGAAGCCGCGCGACAATCCAGGCTTCAGCACGGTTTACACGTTGTCATTGTTCCTCAGCGCCTTGCCGATCGCTTTTGGCCTCGATCCGTTGAAGCTGACGATCTTCTCCATGGCTTTGACGGCTGCCAGCCTGCCGTTGAGCGTGATTCCCTTCCTCTTCCTGTTGAACGATGAACGTTACGTGGGCAAGCATCGCAATGGGATGATCTCGAACGCGGCGGTCGTCTTCATCATAGCACTTGGTTTCGTGCTGGCGGTCGTGACCATCCCATTGCAGATATTCGGAGGCACGTGATGGATCTGGTGCGCGACATTCTGGACAAGCAAGTGGTCGACCGCGAGCAGGTCAAGATCGGCAAAGTCGATGGGCTGGTGGCCGAACTGAGGCCGGGCAAGCCGCCCAGAGTGGCTGCGATCGAACTTGGGTCCATCACCCTGGCGCGTCGGCTTGGTCCGCGGCCCGGCCGCTGGATGGCGCGATTGGCGGCAAAGCTGGGCGGCAAGGACCATGGCGAGCCGCATCGGATCGCCTGGAACAAGGTGCGCGACATTGGCGTCGATATCGAGTTCGACATCGATGTGCGCGAGACGGCAATCTTCGATTGGCAGAACTGGCTGCGGGACCACGTCATTGGCCGCATCCCGGGAGCGGGCTGATGACGACCGTCAATCTCGAACAGCTTGCCGGGCGACGCGTGCTTTCGCAGCGCGGGGAGAGCGTCGGCTATATCGAGGAGATATGCGCCGAACAGGATGGGGACGATCTCGTGATTATCGAGTTCCATGTCGGTATCTATGCCGCATTCGAGCGTCTCTCCGCTTCAGCGATAGGCGCTGCGGTTCTCGACCTGTTCCGGCTACGCCGCGGCGGCGGCTTTTATCGCATTCCCTGGGACAAGATCGACATCTCCGATCCTGCACGGCCCAGGCTGCTATGTTCAAAAAAAGACCTTTCCCGAATGGAAGGCGGCCGCAAACATCCGCAGGGTAAAGGCCAGACCAGAACCTGACAAAAGAGAGCTTGAAAGCCAGGGCGTGGAAGATTTGTCCGATGTCGCTAAATGGCCGTGCTGCTTTCGCTTGTCGAGAGTCTGATAGCCGAAGTTCGGCCGCGCCTAAGCCGATCCCCGCGTCGCGCTGAGCCTTCGTTGGATGCAACTGTCGCAAAGTGATGACGGTCTTTGCGTCGCTCTGTTCGTCGAACGTGATGGTGGTGCGGAACAGGCCAGGATCGTTGTCTTGTCGGCGCCGTGATTGAACTCGATCAAGTGCGGCCTCTCGATGCGCCGGAATTGCACACGGCTCGTATATCGCTTGCCGTCGGGCGCGGGTCTCGAACCGCCATTCGCCGCTGACGCGAATATCTATCGATTTCGTATTAATCTTGACCCGGCCGGGCCGAACCACTGGGCAAGATGGCGCGGATCAGCCCATGCGGAGAAACCAGCTCTCGTGGCGCGTTGATCACGCGCGAGAGGACGATCTCTCGATCAAGCGCCCAAGCGGACAGAGGCGATTCATTTTGACGCGTTTGCGGGGGCATTGGCTTTCCTCTTCCTTCAGTTTCTCTACCTACCCAGTCGATCCAGCCGGTGCTCCCAGATCTCCCTTTGAGCCGCCAACCAAACCTCGATGGTTGCGAGAGCTTCCGTATGCAACGAGCACGTCCTGACGCGCCCGTTCTTTTCGGACGTAACGAGGCCGCTGCTCGCTAGAATGCCGATGGGTGCTTCATCAGGCTCGGCAGCGCCATTTCGAACGGCTTCGCCAGTTCTCCGACAGACGCCTCACCCTCACATAGCCGCATGACTATCGCCCCTACGGATCGCGTCGGAGAGGGCTCCGAAAATGTGGTCGAGTTGCATCGATTGGTTAGCCATGAAGCTAATTATAGCGGGGGCAAACCGTCAATGAATGTTAGCCAGAAAGCTAATGAAAAACTTGAGAGCATGCGTCGTCAATCGAGTTCGCGAACGCATGAACCGAGAGCGCATCGGGCCGGTTTATCAGTTCACGCCTTAGCGAAGAATGGCGGCGAGTATGAAGACCGCAGCTGCCACGAGCACGGCTATGGCAATCACCAAGACGGGCCAGTTGTTGCCGGGCCGTATGTCGGCTCGGTTCTCCATCGGCCGCATCGCATTGGCAAAGCTTGCTTGGTTCTTGAACCGCGACTGTCGTTTGGGAGATGGTTGCCCGGCGTCATTGGGCGTATCCGCCGCCTCAGCGTCGGTCCTGGACGGCGCGGCTGCTGGGTCGAACCCCGGCGTCTTGTCCAGCCCCGCTTCCGTCCAGGCATGGGCTGTCTTCGCCGCAGGTTTTCGGTCCGTGGATGTGGCCATGATCGCCTCCTTTGCAGGCAGAACTTCTGTCTGGCTCGGAAGGTTCCAATCTATTGGATAACCCGCGGCGGCCTAGATTCCCGGACAAAATCGCCGGAACATGCTTCTGGCCGGGGCGTTGAACCTCATGACACGAAATGAGCCGAAGAGGGGCGGCGTCGCCATCGAAAGGTCAGTCGAATGTACCCCTTTGCTTTTCTGCATGAATTGGCCGCCGCCAGAGGCGATGGCCTTCGGCCCGAACTTGTCCGCCTGATGAAAGCGCGCGCAGTGCTCACAGCGCCGGGAATTGCACAGCTCCGGGAAAGGCGCGGGGACGATTTCGAACAGGCGGGGCCAAATCCCGTCGGACATGCCGGGACCGCGCTCCCGGACGCGGTTTTGCGTTTTCCCGGCCGGGCCGGCGCGGAACCGCGAGCGAAACGCCGTCGCGGCTGCGAGCCATAATCGCCTGCGGATGGATTCAGGTGATGGATTCAAATGAGGCGTAGGCCGTTCGAAGCCTGTCGCCGCCCACTTGCGACTTGCTGATCCTCGAGCGGGCTGAGGTCCCACAGCTTCGAGCCGATGGCATTTTCCGGATACCAGAGCCTCGGCGAGACCAGGAGCAACACCCCGAGCAGGCTGGTGTGCGCAGAGGTGAAGAAAAGATGCATGACGGCCCTGCCACAGGCTTGTTCGTGGCCGGGCCGAGGCAGCAGCACCCACCAGAACAGGAGCCCGGTGCCGAGGAAGCTGGCGTGCTGCATAGTGCAAGGGGCCCTGTTGGAGGGCAGCCTCGAACAATGCCGGCACGTGCCATGCCCATATCGCCGTTCCGTGCAGGATGGTGGCGACCACAGGGCGGCTGATGAATGCCCAGATCGCCCGAAGCATGCCTGCACGCGCGGCCACGCCGAGCCCCTGGCGCACCCGCATCGGCAACGCCCACATCATCGGCGCGGTCGGGCAGGAAGCGACCAGCAGAGGCGCCGCGACCGCCATCAGCAATTCGTGCTCGATCATGTGAGCGGCAAAGACGCGCCCGCCCAGGGCATGGATCGGACTTACCAGCGCCACCGCCAACACGGCCCAGCCGGCGGCAAACAGCAAACCCGCCGTGATCGCATGGGGCGACCGCGTCCGCTCCGCCGCCAAAGCCGGATGGCGCCCGCAGCGTAGAGCGACGCGGCTGCCGCGAGCGGCAACGTGATGGGAAGCGCCAGCTTCCAGCCGGCTTCGGGGGCGCCGCTGCCATAACAGATCGAAGTCGAGAAGAGCGCGTCGAAGCTCATCGCCCGCACCCGCCGGGGAACAGCACCGATGAAGTCTGATTGCGATCCGTCACGCGGGACATCCATTGAAGATGCTTCAACGCGCGAAAGGCCCGGAAGTGGCAGTAGCCGGCAGTAAAATTTATCTTCGATGTGCCGCGGCCGATCCGGGATATTTCGCTGTCAAAATCAGTATGCATGCGACGGAACCCGCGCACTGCAGAAATGTTTACCCGTCATGCAATCGGAGATGTGTCATGACCGAGGACGAAAACCGCTATGAAACCGGCGCGACCAAATACCCCGCCAAAGTCGGCGCGGATGCGGCGGATGAATTCTCCCAGGCTGCGGCCGGCAACAGGAAGCCTCCCGGTGGGATTGGGCTGACGCGGCGGATGGGCGAGATGGACGACAAGACGCGCCAGTCGGAAGGGCAAGACCCGCCAAGGAAAAGTGCGCCAAAGCAAGCCACCCCGAGCCCGGCAACCGAAAAGACGTCCGGCGCCGGCCCGGCGGTCGCCGAGCGCTCGAAGGACGCCAAGGCTCCCAAGGGCGGCCGGCAGCCAGGCGCTTACGTCAAGACGTGACTGGCGGCGCGGGACAGGGTCAGCCCATCATCGTCTTCAGGGGCTCCTGGGCAAGGTTCTTTTCTATCTCCTGTCGACCCGGCGTTTCTTTCAGCGCGGTGCGCATGTTCTTGCGGTATTGATCCGGCATGCGCGGCGGCAGCATAGGCTCGTAGGCGTCGACGACGGCCTCTATGATCACGGGGCCCACGGTGGCGAAAGCGGCATCAAGAACGCCTTCAATGTCCTCGGGCCGGGTGATGCTGTAGCCGATGCCGCCCATCGCCTCGGCGGCCAGGGCGAAATCGATCGGTTGGAGTTCGCAGGCAAATTGCGGGTTGCCGAGAAACATCATCTGCTCCCAGGCAATCTGGTTCAGCATGTTGTTCTTGATCACGAGGAGCTTGAGCGGAACCTTGTAGCGCACCGCCGTCGAAAATTCGCCAAGCTGCATGGCGAGCCCGCCGTCGCCAACCACTGCGAAGACTGGCCGGCCCGGGAAGGCTATCCCGCCGGCAATCGCATAGGGCAACCCACAGGCCATCGATGCGAGCGACCCGGAGACGGCGAAGTCCTGACCCGCCTTGATATCGATATGGCGGGCGGCAAGTTCGGTATTTTGGCCGGAGTCGGTTGCGAGGATGGCGTTGGCCGGCATGCGGTCGCCGAATGCCTTCACCACGCGTTGCGGCTTGAGCGGCACGTCGTCCTTGCCTTCAGCCTCCGCCATCATGCCGCGCCAGCGCCGCACACTCTGCCGGGCCTGTTCGAGAAATGACCTGTCTGTTTTCTGCTTCAATCTCTTGTTGAGCAATTGCAGCGTGACGGCGGCGTCGCCGACCAGGCCAGCCTCGACTGGATGGCGCAGGCCTATGCGCTGCGCATTGCGGTCGATCTGGATCCCGCGCGCCTTGCCGGGCTTGGGGTAGTATTCGATGTAGGGAAAGGTCGAGCCGACGATCAGCAGCGCCTCGCACTGCTCCATTATCTCCTGGGAGGCCAAGGTACCCAACATGCCTATGCCGCCGACGACGTTCGGATGATCATCCGGCAGCACGGCTTTGCCGAGCAGGGCCTTGGCGACGGGTGCGGCGAGCAGATCGGCGGTGCTCTCGAGTTCCGCCTTGGCATGCAGCGCGCCGCGTCCTGCGAGGATCGCCACTTTCGAGGCAGTGTTGAGAATGTCGGCCGCGAGATCGAGCTGGGCCTCGTCTGGTTGTTTGCTTCCTTCGAACCACCGGTCCGGCGTGTGCTTCGGCAGGTTGCGCATTGAGCGCTTCGCCGCTGTCTGCTCCTGGACATCGCTTGCTATCGACAGATGGGAAACGCCGCGTCCGGCAAGCGCGGAGCGGCAGGCCAGGCCGGCAACGCTTTCCATATGCGCCGCGTCGGCGACGTGGGCGTTAAAGACGGTCACGTCGTTGAAGACACGGGTCAGATTGACATCCTGCTGTGTGAAGGTCTCGATCAGATCATGGAACTGCATGCCGGTTATGGCCAGAACCGGCGCTTGATCGAGCTTTGCGTCGTAGAGGCCGGTGAGCAGGTGGGTGCCGCCCGGTCCGGAGGTGGCGAGACAGACACCGAGCTTGCCGGTCCATTTTGCATAGGCCGTCGCCATGAACGCCGCCGATTCCTCGTGCCGCACCTGAACAAAACGGATCTTGTCCTGTCTGGTGCGCAGCGCCTCCATGATCCCGTTGATGCCATCTCCCGGCAGGCCGAAGATCACGCGCACATCCCATGCGATCAGCGTGTCGACAAGTATCTCGGCGGTGTTGGGCATCGTAGCCTCCTCTGGTGTTGATGTGCTTGGCTTGGCCGGCGTTGCGGCGAACGGCACCTCGCTTCCAGCCGTTCGAACGCGCGGGCGTGGACATCTCGCGACCAGTGGCCGAACGGCGGACGGGCCGGGTTGTTCCATCGAAGCGGCAAAGCTGCCGCGCGAAAGCGCGGAACCGACACAGCATTTCGATGCAGCTTTCGCGAGGCAGTCCGGGGGAGTCCGATATCCGCAGTCGACAAAGCGCTTATTCGACGCCGTTCGGAACGATCCAGCCGCCTTGCCATTACCACCACCATTACCACCATGAGAAAAGGCCCGGGTCCGAACACCTTGAGGAAGCGATGACCGGACGCCGAACCCATGAGCAGCAAATCCGCATCATCGAAGAACGGGAGAACACCAAGAATGCCGGCAAGGATTTTGATGCGAAGGCAGACCTGAAGCGGTCGGCCGCGGAACGAGAAGCGTTGCGCAAGGGATCGGATATCAGGACCGACACATCTGACCTGGTCGATCCCGACGACCGCAATATCCTTCGCGGCAAAAATCAGGAGAGCGTCCACAATTAGAACCGTGCCGACGAATAAGCACGGTTCCTTGCAGATCACTGGATATAGATGGAGCGTGAAAGCAGCGATCGGCGATCGGGCCGGAACCTTACCCGAACGGCATTCGTTCTTCGGTCGACGACTGCTCGTTCGCGCCGGTTGATACTGGCGCCAGACCCACCGTCGCGAGCCGAGAGCCGGCCTCGCGCCGGCAATCCAGCGACCGCCGATAGATCCGTTCGCGATGCCGGATACAAATGAAATCAAAGCAAACGAAAGCGAGAGCCGGCAGCAGCTCCTGCAGATGATGACGACGGAACATTTCGTGCTGGAGACCGCCAGGGCCGCCACCATCCAGGAGGCCAACCAGCGCGCCAACCTGTTCTTGACGTCGGTGTCGAGCACCACGATCGCCCTCGCGTTCGTGGCGCAGGTGACCAGGATGGGGCTGCCCTTCGTCCTGTTCAGCCTGACCATGCTGCCTTGCCTCTATTTCATCGGACTGGTGACCTTCGTCAGGGCCGTGCAGGTGGGCATCGAAGATATGGTCCATGCCCGTGGCATGGCACGCAAACCACGACGGGTGGCGATCAGCCTCGAACGCCGCCGGCCGCGCGGCTCTCCTCCAGCGCTGCTACTTCAAAGGTGGCGATCGTCTTCGGTGCGGGCAGGGTTGCCTTGGCCAAGGGAGGAAAGCCAAAAGGCGCGCGCTTGCCGCAACCGACATGCTCGCAGACCCGCTCGAAGGCCTACGCACGCGGGCCGAGGACGAATATCGCCAGCAGCACAATAAAAAGCACGGTGGCGATCACGACACCCCACTTGAGGACTTTTCTGGTGCCGCGCTGTTCATCGTCGCGAGATAAATTCTCCGCCATCGCAGAATTCCTACCGGTGAACTTCGATTAATCGA